>JADZCI010000306.1 GCA_020851655.1 Bryobacterales bacterium | reverse complement strand
GCCAGCACGGCTTGTACGGCGCGGGCGAGTGACAGCGCCTACGCGATATCGGGCAGCAGAAAACGTCCTGGGTTGGCCGTGATGGCCTCCGCCGCCAGGTAACCGCTCCGGACCGCGCCCTCCATGGTGGCCGGCCATCCGGACCGGGTCCAGTCCCCGGCCAGAAAGAAGTTTCTCAGGCGGGTCCTTGTGCCCGGACGCACCGCCTCCAGTCCGGGACGCGCCGAGAACGTGGCTCGCACTTCCTTGATCACTTGCGATTTGACGACTTGCGCATCGCGCGCGGCAGGCAGGAACTCACGCAATTCCGCGACAGCCAGGTCGACAATCTCCTGCCGCCCCTTTTCGAGCAGGCTCCGCGAGGCGCTGACCACAAGCTGCAGGTAGCGCCCTTCCGACTTGTTGAAGAACCAATGGATGGTGCGATCCAGCAATGTTCCGTGCGGCAAGCCGGTCACGGGCCGGTCGAACCAGAGGTGGATTCCAGTGATGGGGGAGTGCTCGAAGCGGGAGTAGGGGAGATCCAACTCCGGGGCGAGCACCTGCAATCGCTCGAACGGGAGCGCGCTGACATAGGCATCGGCGGTCACCGTTTGCCCGCCCGCTTCCAGCGCGGCGATCTTGCCGTTCTCAATGCGCAACACCGTGACCGGGCAGCGCAGGCGAATATCGACACAGGGCAGTTTTTTCCAGCAATCGGAACTGTACAACTGCCCCAAGGGGACGGCAGGAATGCCCATCTCGTAAGAGTCCGGCCGCGCCAGAAAGCCCAGTGCAAAAACTTGCAGGCCGTGCAGGGCGGCCATGCGGTCGAGTTCCTCGTTGATCGCGCTCACCAGGACCTGCCGCCAGAAGCGCTCGATGGCGGCGGGCGTCTGCCGCTTCTCTTTGAGCCAGTCAAGCATGGTAATGCGGTCAAGGTCCCGCCGGGTCTTGTGGTCGGCGCGTACGGCCATGAGTCCCCTGGCGACCGCGATCTTGTCGGCCAGTGACAGAAAGCGCAGAGTGGCAAAGCTCCCTGCTAAATGCAGCGGCTTGGGCAAGACTCCCGCCTTGACCACGGAGGTCCGTCCGCCGGGTTCGATGAAGTAGAACTCACGATGAAACTTCACCCGGTCGCGGACACCCAAGCGCTGATAGAAGTCCAGCAGATTGACGCAACACCTCAGCAGGATGTGCTGGCAGTTGTCGATGATCTCGGACGTATCGGCCGCTGAAAGCGGGAACGAGGTGGCGCGTCCGCCCAGGAAAGGGCGGGCTTCGAGGACGGTGACGTGGTGGCCGGCGCCGCCGAGCGCGGCAGCCGCGGCAAGCCCGGCGAGCCCGCCGCCGAGAACGGCAACTTCCATCTATTTCCAGTATCCTGTTGCGCGCGGCGGCGAGGCCATCAGGATTCCTTGTGTCTCCGGCGCCACTACACTAGACCCGCGCGTGGCCGTAAATCCGCACCGCGTTGCGAATCAGCCGCAGCCCGCACTCGTTGTCCTGCGACAGAATCGACTCCGGGTGGAACTGCACAGCCTCAACCGGCAGATCGCGGTGGCGGACGCCCATGATGACGCCGTCCTCGGACTCGGCGGTGACTTCCAGCACCGCGGGCAGTTTTTCAGGGATCGCGTAGAGCGAATGATAACGCCCGACCTTCAGCATGGGCGGAAGCCCTTCGAACACGCCGGTGTTCGTGTGGTGAATGATGGAATACTTTCCGTGCATCGGGTAATCGAGCACGCCGAGTTCGCCGCCGAACGCCTCAACGATCCCTTGCAAGCCCAGGCAGACGCCGAATACCGGGATTCCGTGACTCGCCGCGTACCTGACCAAGCCGGGCACACCAAAGTCGGAGGGACGTCCGGGTCCCGGGCTGATCAGAATCAACGCGGGCTTGATCTCGTCAATCAGGCTGAGCGGGAATCCGGCGCGGTAGGTAACCACTTCGGCGCCCGTCTGGCGGACGTAGTTTGAAAGGGTTTGGATGAAGCAGTCGTCGTTGTCGACGAAGAGCAACCTGGGTCCCTTGGATGGCGCCGTCAAACGCGGCGCCGGTACGGCCGCCGGCGGGGCAAACGCGCGGAAAAAGCCCGCCGCTTTGAGCCGTGTCTCCGCTTCTTCACTTTCCGGAACCGAGTCGTACAACAGCGTGGCCCCGGCGGGGTAGCGTGCGATTCCATCTTTCAGATGGACCGTCCGTATGAGGATGCCTGTGTTGATATCGCCGTTGAGCGAGAGCATGCCGACCGCGCCGCCGTACCAGCCTCGCGCGTCCTTTTCAATCTGCTCGATGGCCCGAGCCGCGGCCTTCTTCGGCGCGCCGATAACGGTGACCGCCCACATGTGCGAGAGAAAGGCGTCGAGCGAATCGAACCCCTCGGCGAGCGTACCTTCCACGTGATCCACAGTATGAAACAGGCTCACGTAGGACTCGATGAGGCGGCGCCCGATGACGCGAACCGACCCAGGCACGCAAACGCGCGATTTGTCGTTCCGGTCCACATCCGTGCACATCGTCAATTCGGATTCTTCTTTGACCGAGGCAAGCAGGTCCCGGATGGCGTCGGCATCGCGCATCGGGTCTCCGCTGCGCCGCGCCGTGCCTGAGATGGGGCAGGTTTCCACGCGGCGTCCTTCGACCCGGATGAACATCTCCGGCGAAGCGCCGATCAGTTGCTCATCGCCCAATTGCAGGAGGAACTCGTAGGGGCTCGGGCTCATCTGTTGGACGCGCTCGAACAGCGACGCCGGGCTGCCGCCGTAGCCGGCCGAGAAGGTCTGGCGCAGGACCACCTCGTAATAGTCGCCGCGCTTCATCCCCTCGCGGACCCGTTCCACGCCCGCCATGTACTCGCGCGGCGCCTGGTCGGAGACGACTTCGGGAGAGGCAGCCGCCCGCGGCGCCGTCAGCTTCCGTCCGGTCCGCGGCAAGCCCAGTGTCGAAAGAGACTCGAAATCGAAGTCGTACCGGTAGCGTTCGATGATCTCCTTCTTGCGATCCATGAAGTAGATTTCGTCGCACAGAAAGAGGTGCAGGTCTTTGGTCTCGCCGCGTGGAAGCCGCGGCACGATCGGGTCGAACTGGAACAGAAGATCGTAACCGAACGCGCCGACGAGCGCCAGATGCGAGTCTTCGGGGTTCCGGAATTCCTCGACCAGGGCTCGCAGGATCGAAAAGATCGAGGGTTGCTTGCTGCGCTCTTCTTCGGGGAACAACTCCGGCAGCGGCCGTAGCTGGCCTGCCAGCATGGCGCCCTGCCGTTCCAACGACTCCCAGTGCGGATGGGGCGCGAGCACGGCCAGCAGCATTTCGGCCAGCATTTCACCACGCTGGTTGAGGGGGCGAAATTCGATCCGCCGGCCGCGTCCGACGATTTCCAGCGGCGGGCAGACCGCGGCAATGTCCCAGCGCGAGTATCGCTCCGGGTACTCGTAACCCGACGAGAGATAGATCCCGCAATTCCGGTCCAACTGCTTCAGAACGCGCCGGAGACCTCGTTTGAAGGCCAGCCGGGACGCGGTCCGGGTGACACTGATTCCGGACTTAGTCTCGTAGCGAAGCTGCGGCATGGGGGAAATTCTTAGCGTACCATTTGATACATGCGATGCCCGGTTTGGCTTGCTTTGAGCGGGTCAATTTTGTACGCAAACAGCGCCAAGCTCCCGATCACTGCCACCGATTTATTGAAGATCCAGCAGGTTGTCGACGTCACCCTGTCGCGGGACGGCGCAATGGCTGTGTACGCCGTTCGATCGATCCACACTGAAGCGCCCACGGACCCGAAAGGCGAGCCGGCGTACAGCTACCGGACCCATTTGTGGCGAATCGATTTGGCCGATGCGAATTCCCGGCCGGTCCAGTTAACGTTTGGAGACCGGAGCGACAGCAGTCCGGCAATCAGCCCGGACGGCAGGAAACTCGCGTTCGTTCGCACCGGTCCGGCCAAGGAACGGCCGGCGCCGCAGGTGTGGTTGCTGCCTCTCACATTGGGTGGTGAAGCCCAGGCAGTGACGAGCCTGGAGAATGGCGCGAGCCGGCCCGTATGGCGCCCGGACGGCAAAGCGCTCCTGGTTACTTCCGCCATTCCACTATCGAAGATTCCGGGCAAGCCGCAATTCGCCCTGGAGCGGCCGGCGCGCGACTGGTTCGATTACGACCGGCCCGCGCCGGGCGCCAAACCCGAGGACCCGAAGCCAGTGGCCAAGCCGGATGGGGACCGCCAGGCGATCCGCACGTGGCTTGAAGCCAACGCGTCGAAGGACAACCCGGCCGTCATCACACGGCTGAATTTCCAGGACGAGCAGACGCTACAAAGAGAAGCACGCTTGCCCCAAGCGTGGCTGATCGACCTGGAGAACGCCAACAAAGCCACCCAACTGACCCGCGGCTTCTACGCCCACTCAAACTGTGAATGGTCGCCTGATGCGGCGCGGCTGGCTTGCGTCTCGATGCCAGCGTCCAACGAACATCCCGACCGCGTACGGCGGAGTAACATCGTCGTGATTACGGTCAAGACGCACGAACGCCGTGTCGTCCTGGACCGGAGTGGGTTCTCGTTCTCCAGCCCGCAATGGTACCCGGATGGCGGGGCGCTGTTGATTGCCGTCCAGGACCTGGACGATTTTAGAACCCGGCGAATCGCCAGGCTGGCGCTGGCCACCGAGGACTACAGTCTCCTGTCCAAAGCCTGGGATGGCGCGGTTCAGGGAGAACACGTGGCTTCCAACGGCGCAATCTTGTTCACCGGGGCGTGGCAGGGCGGATTCCCGCTGAAGCAACTGGCGGAGAACGGCGAACTGACCAGCGTCGTCAGCGAGCCGGCCGGTGTGAACGCGTTCGACGAGGCCGCGGGGCGCATCGTCTTCGCGCAAACGACGGTTGAGAATCCGAGTGAGCTATACGTCCGCGAGAAATCCGGCGCCATCCGGCAGTTGACTGAGCTGAATTCCCCGTGGCTTGCCGCCAAGACGGTTGTGCTACCCGAAACTTACTGGCTGACCCGTCCTGACGGCACAAGAGTGCAGTATTGGGTGATGAAACCCGCTGGCGCGGAGAGCGGCAAGAAGTATCCGTGGGTCCTGGACATGCACGGCGGGCCCGCCGCCATGTGGGGACCGGGTGAGTTCACGATGTGGCACGAGTTTCAGACCTTCTGCGCGTGGGGATATGGGGTCGTTTATGCCAACCCGCGCGGCTCGACGGGCTATGGAATCAAGTTCGCCAAGGCAAACTTCAAGAACTGGGGCGAAGGGCCGTCGGGAGATGTTCTCGCCGCTCTGGACGATGCGGTCAAGAAATACACGATGATCGACGCGGCGCGCTTGTTTCTTACCGGCGGGTCGTACGCGGGCTACTTGACCGCGTGGATTGTGGGTCATGATCACCGGTTCAAGGCCGCGGCAGCGCAGCGGGGCGTTTACGACCTGACGACGTTTTATGGAGAAGGTAACGCGTTCCGGCTGGTGGAGAACTCCTTTGGCGGATTGCCCTGGGATCCCGAAACGCGCAGAATCCTGGAGCGCGAATCGCCCTTCACCTACGTTTCAAGGATCAGGACGCCTCTCCTGATCCTGCACGGAAGCCAGGATTACCGCACCGGCGTAGCGCAAAGCGAAATGCTCTACCGCGCCCTCAAGCAGCAAGGCAAGCCGGTCGAGTATGTCCGGTATCCGAACATTGGTCACGAGCTGACCCGCTCCGGACCACCATTGCAGCGCATGGATCACATGCTGAGAATCGTTGAGTTCTTCGAACGGTACGCGAGCAACGATCACGAGGCGCCAGTTGAAGCGTCCCCGGCGCCGGCGGCCTCCGCGCCAGCCAGCACGGCTCGATAGAATCAGAAGACCGGACCGCATTATGAAGCATCTTGCCGCCCTCCTCGCGCTGGCTGCCGTCGCGCACGGCGCGGAGAAAATCACCGATATCGAGTTCGCCCGCCCCGGCGGGTTCAGCCTGACCCTGGACATCTCGATCCCCGAAGGGCTTGGGCCACACCCGCTGGTCATCCTCGTGCACGGAGGCGGCTGGGAGAACGGCGATAAGGAGACCTACATTCAGCCGTGGTTCCCGATGCTCACCCGGGCGGGTCTCGCATGGGCCAGCATCAACTACCGCCTGGCGCCGCGCTACCGCTTTCCCGCGCCGGTCGAGGACATCGAATCAGCCGTCCGGTTCTTGCGTGCGAACGCGAACAAGTACCGGGTTGATGAGCACAAGGTCGCCCTCATGGGCGAAAGCGCGGGAGGGCACCTTGTCGCCATGGCCGCGGCCCGGGGCAACGTCAAACTCAAGGGTGTGGTCGACTTCTACGGCCCCGCCAACCTGATCAGCCTGACCGAACATCGCAAACAACTTTCCCGGAACATCCAGCAGTTTCTGGGAATCACCGAAATCAACCCGGACACCACCAGGATGATGCAGGAAGCCTCACCGGTTACCTATGCGTCGAAGAAGATGCCGCCATTCCTCCTGATTCACGGCGATGCGGACGTGACCGTCCCGCCGCAGCAATCCGAAGAATTCTGCGACAAGCTCAAAGCGGCAAAAGCCCGCTGCGAACTGTTCATCGTAGCCGGCGCGCCGCACGGCGTCAGTAACTGGGAAAAGAGCGAGGCGTTTCAGGGCTACAAGGAAAAGGTGGTCGACTGGCTGCAAACAGTACTGAAATAAGTAAACTCGTGTGAACCAATCGTCAGATCCATTCGTATAACCGGCTTGAGGGTTGAGTACACACAAGTATGAAGTTGATTGGAAAGATTCTGCTGGGGCTCCTCCTCACCGCGGGAGCCGTTCTTGGTTATCTATCGTTCAGGAAACCGGACTCGGTAGCGCCGTCCACGGTCAAAGTCGAGGCGACTCCGGAACGGCTGAAGCGTGGCGAGTATCTGTTTACGACCCTGTCGGATTGCGACGGCTGCCATTCTGAGCGGGATTGGTCGAAATTCGGCGCGCCGGTGCTGGCCGGGCGCCGCGGAGTGGGTACGGTCATGCCCCCGGAATTGGGCCTGCCGGGACGGGTGGCGCCTTCGAACATCACGCCCGACGTGGAGACGGGGTTAGGTTCCTGGACCGACGGTGAGAAAATTCGCGCCATTCGCGAAGGGGTTTCCAAAGACGGCCGGGCTCTCTTCCCGATGATGCCGTACACGTATTACCGTTCGATGAGCGATGAGGACGTTTACTCCTTGGTCGCCTACATGAACAGCTTGCCCCCGGTGCGGAATGCGGTGCCCCGGACCGATCTGGATTTCCCGGTAGGGCTGATGATCAAGGGTGTGCCGAAGCCGAGCGGCGCTGTCGCTCAGCCGGACCGCGGCGACAAGTTGAAGTACGGCGAGTACCTGACCTCGATCGGCGTGTGCGGCGAGTGCCATACACAGGCCGAGCGCGGCGAACTCAAGATGGACAAAGCGTTTGCGGGCGGCCGGGAATTTCAAATCGGCAGGTTCATCGTTCACTCCGCCAACATCACCCCCGACGAAACAACCGGCGTCGGCACCTGGGACGAGCAGCGGTTTGTGAAGAGGTTCAAGGACTACGGCAATTTCAACCTGAACGGCTCGCCCACCGCTAATCAAAGCAACTTCACGCTCATGTCATGGCCCGCGATGTCCCAATTGGATGAGGATGACCTGAAGACCATCTATGCCTATCTGCGAACTCTGAAGCCCATCCATAATCCCGTAGACAGTCACCCGGCCCAGCCAAATCCGAACTAAACGGGCGCGTCCCGGCGGTGCGGCTACAATCGTCTCTATGTCCCGGATCGCCCTGTTGAGTTTGTCTCTGGCGGCCGCGCTCGCGGCGGAACCCGCCTGGAAATCGGTGAACGAAGAGACGCTGCGGCACTTTCAAGCCATCGTGCGGATGAACACCGCGGATCCTCCGGGCGGCGAAGCGCCGGTTGTGGACTACCTGAAAAAGGTCCTCGAAGCGGAAGGCTTGAAGCCGTCCGTTTATGAACTCGAAGCCCGCCGTCCCAATCTTGTCGTCCGGCTCAAGGGTACTGGGGCCAAGCGCCCCGTGCTGCTCATGGGCCACACGGATACCGTCAACATCGAGCCTTCCAAGTGGAAGGACCATGGTCCGTTTTCCGCCGATCGCGCCGGCGGCTACATTTACGGACGCGGTACGTCGGACGACAAAGACAACGTGATCGCGTCTTTGATGACAGTCCTGCTGCTGAAGCGGGAAGGGGTGAAGTTGGACCGGGACGTGATCTTCCTTGCTGAGGCCGGCGAAGAGGGCAAGGCCGAAATCGGCATCAACTACATGGTGAGCCAGCATTGGCCTGAGATCGACGCCGAGTTTTGTCTTGCCGAAGGTCCGGGAATTTTCCGCCGGGCTGGAAAGATCCAGGCTATGGTCGTAGCCACCTCGGAGAAGGTACCCAACCGGGCGCGGCTTGTGGCGACTGGTACTTCCGGACACGGTTCGGTGCCGAGGGTGGATAACGCGATCGCCCGGCTGTCGCGAGCCGTTGCCCGGGCCGCCGAATGGGAACCGCCCATGAAGCTGAACGACACGACACGGGCATACTTCGAACGCTTGGCGACTATCAGTCCGCCGGCCGATGCGGCGCGGTTCAACGGGCTGCTCAATCCGGAGAGGTCGGCGGCAATCCAGCGGGAAATGCGGGTCAAAGATCCGCTGCATTACTCGATGCTGCGCTCCTCGATTTCGCCCACGGTCTTCAAGGCGGGCTACAGGCTGAATGTGATCCCCGCCGAGGCGGAAGCGATTCTGGACATACGCCTCGTTCCGGACGAAGACGTGGATGGATTCTTCGCCGAGCTGAAGCGTGTGATTGACGATGATTCCATCCGGATCGTTCGCGAGGCCCGCCAGCGGGAGCCCGCGCCGCCGTCCCGCCTGGACTCGGAGATGTTCAAGGCGCTGGGCACGGCGCAGCAGGAAGTGTACCCCGGCGCCATTACACTACCTGGAATGCCAACGTGGGCGACCGACATGGCGCCGCTGCGCGCCCGCGGGATGCAGTGTTACGGGGTCGGGCCGCTCTCCGACCTCGAAGATCTCGAACTGGGTTATGGGCCTCACTCAGACCAGGAACGGATCCTTGAAGAAGAGCTTTACCGCTTTGTGCGCTTCCAGTATTCGGTGGTGAAAGACCTGGCAGCGGCTCGATGAGACTCGAGCCGCCGGCGCCGCGGCAATTGGTTAAACTGACTGTCGAATGCCTTACGTTACGCTGCCTCTACTTTCCCGCCGCGGTTTTCTGGCTGCTGGCGCCTCGGTGCTGTCCCTTCGCGCGGCCGCGTCCGAAGCGCGGTGGGCGTTGTTCTCCGACACGCATGTTCCCGCCAACGCCAACGAAGCCTATCGAGGATTCCAGCCGGCGGTGAACCTGACCATGGCCGTCCGTCAAGCCGCCAAAATCAAGCCTGAAGGCGTCATCATCTGTGGAGACGTTGCGCGGCTGGAAGGGTACGTCGCGGACTACGAGGCTGTCAAGACGCTCATCGAGCCGCTGACCAGCACGACGCCTCTGGCCATGGCGCTCGGTAATCACGACGATCGCGAGAACTTCTGGAAGGGCTTCGGGTCGGACCAGAAAGGGATGGAACCGGTGAAGAACCGGCACGTCGTCGTGCTCGATCCCGGTCCAGTCCGGTTCGTGTTGCTCGATTCACTGATCAAGCCGAACACGACGCCGGGATTGCTCGGCAGGGATCAGCGCAACTGGCTCGCTGGATGGCTGCGGCAGAGCACGGACAAACCGGTCATCGTGTTTGTGCATCACACGCTCGACGACGGTGATGGGGCGCTGCTGGATGCGCCGCGCCTCTTCGACATCCTCAAGGGGGCGCCCCAGGTGAAGGCGATCATCTACGGCCATTCGCACATCTACAAGTACGACACGTGGGAGGACGTTCACCTGATCAACCTGCCGGCCGTCGGATACAACTTCCGAGACAAAGATCCGGTGGGCTGGGTCGAGTCGGTTTTTACCGCCAAAGGTGGTCAGTTCACGTTGCACGCCATTGGCGGAAACACCGAGAAAGACGGGCAGGTCACGCGCCTTGAGTGGCGGAGTTAAGCGCCGGTCTTGAGTTAGCCGCCCATCAGTTCGAGCAGGCTGGACGTTGAGGCGCTCCGGCTTACGTAAGAAAACGTCCCGTCCCGCTGAACTTCGCGGGCGGCATCCAACAGGCCGGTCATCGCCGCCCGGTACAGTGAAGTCGCCAGGCTGATGCGCTTGACGCCCGCCGCGACGAGTTCCGCCACCGGGAACGACTTGCCTGGAATTCCCACCATGAAGTTGAAGGGGCTGGAGGTCGCGGCACAAACGGCTTTGACGGAGTCCAAGTCGGGCAGGCCGGGCGCGAACAGGACGCTGGCGCCGGCTTTTTCAAACGCTTGCAGCCGGTGAATCGTGTCGTCCAGGGACGGCGCTGCGTAGAGAAAATTGTGCGCCCTGGCGGTCAGCATAAATGGAAACGGGAGCGTTCGGGCAGCTTCGGCCGCGGCGGCAATCCGCTCGACCGCCAGCGTGAAGCCGTACAACGGACGATCCTTGTTGCCGGTCGCATCTTCAATTGTGCAACCCACGAGGCCGGCTTCGGCGGCGCGCCGCACCGTCCCGGCGACATCTTCCGGCGCATCGCCAAACCCGCGCTCCAGGTCTGCGGAGACCGGCAGGCTGGTTGCCCCGGCAATCATGCGGCAATGGGCCAGCGCCTCCTCGCGCGTAAGCTGGCCGTCTCTCCGGCCCATGCAGGCGGCGGCGGCGCCGCTGGAGGTGGCGAGGGCCTTGAACCCAAGCCCCGCCAGCATGCGCGCGGAACCCACATCCCACGGATTGGGAATGACAAACGCCCCCGCCTGTTCGTGCAACGCCCGGAATTGTCCGGCTTTCTCCGCTTGGGTCAAACCCACAACCCCTCCTTACCGCCAGAATACAAGGAAGCCGTGCGTCCGCAACCGGCCACGGCAAAGCGCAATAATCAGCTCCATGTACTGGAATCGTCTGTGGCTCGGCCTGATCTGTCCGGCAGTATTGGCCGCTCCTTCATTTGGAGTCAAATTCGCGGCCGCGGCGCGAGCGGCTCCCGTGGACGGGCGGCTGATCGTGGTGGTCTCGAAACAACTCGAAGGCGAGCCGCGCTTTCAAGTGAGCTGGGGCTTGAGAACCCAGCAGGTCTTCGGCGTGGACGTCGAGGCATGGAAGCCGGATACAACCACCCTGCTCAGCCCTGAAACACTGGGCCACCCGCTTCGCTTTACGCGGGATTTGCCGCCGGGCCAATACAACGTGCAAGCGGTACTGAACGTCTATGAAACGGTCCACCGCTCCGACGGGAAGACTCTGAAGGTCCCTTTGGATGACGGCGAGGGCCAGAATTGGAGCCGCTCGCCCGGCAATCTGTTCAGTAGGCCCACCGTCGCTACAATCGGGCCCGATTCGGTTGTCAACCTCGAGTTGACCGAAGTGATTGCGCCAATCACCCCTCCCAAGGACACAAAGTACGTGCGCCACGTGCGCATTCAGAGCAAACTCATCAGCGAGTTCTGGGGCCGCCCAATGTATCTTGGCGCGATTGTCGTTGTACCGGAGGGCTTCGACGAGCATCCCGAACAGAAGTATCCGGTGGCGTTTCAGCAAGGGCACTTTCCGTTTGACTACCGGGAATTTCGCGAAACGCCACCCGAGGGCCGCCTGCCGGGGCGGCAGCGTGCGCAAGCAATGCACCGGTTTTATCAGGACTGGACTTCGGGACGGCTTCCCAAAATGCTGGTCGTTCTGACCCAGCATCCGACGCCGTTTTACGACGATTCCTACGGCGTGAACTCCGCCAACATGGGACCTTACGGCGACGCGCTCACCCAGGAGTTGTATCCGTATGTCGAGAAGCAGTTCCGTGCCATCGGCGAACCCTGGGCGCGCGTGCTCTATGGCGGATCGACCGGCGGGTGGATGACCCTGGCCCAGCAGATCTTCTACCCCGATTACTTCGGCGGCGCCTGGGGGTTCTGTCCCGACCCGGTCGATTTCCACGTCTTCCAGATGGTGGACGTGTACAAGGACACGAATGCTTACTTCGACGAAGGCCCTTTCCAGTCGTATCCGAAACTGGTTGGGCGCTTGCCCAACGATCACATCCTGGCAACGATGGAGGACTTCGCCCGGCAAGAGCACGTGCTGGGCAGCCGGGGACGTTCCGGCGGGCAGATGGACGCCTTTCACGCAACCTTCGGGCCGGCTGGCGCCGACGGGTACCCCGCACCATTGTGGGACCCCCTGACCGGCAAGATCGATCCGGCGGTGGCACAGCACTGGCGGGCACGGTATGACCTGACCGCTCATCTCCAGCGCGATTGGGAGCGGATCGGCCCGAAACTCAACGGGAAAATCCACGTCTTCATGGGTACAAAAGACACGTTCTACCTGGATGCGGCCACCCGGCGAATGGAGGAGTTTCTCGAAAGCACCAAGCTTCCGATGAAAGGGCCATACTACGGCGGAGCGTTTGTCTACGGCGAGGGCAAGCCCCACTGCTGGGCGGGCGACATTCCCGAAGGCCAGACCTTGACCGGCCACTATTTGCCGGTCTTCGCCGAGCACATGAGAAAAATGGCGCCCAAGGGAGCCGATGTAGAGAGCTGGCGGTAGCAGCCCCTTCCAGATCTTCTTCAGGTCACTCCCCGATGATCTTGACCAGCGCGCGCTTGCGCCGGCGGCCGTCGAACTCTCCGTAGAAGATCTGCTCCCACGGGCCGAAATCGAGTCTGCCGCCGGTGATACCGGCCACGACCTCCCGGCCCATGATCTGGCGCTTCATGTGGGCGTCGGCATTGTCTTCACCGGTGCGGTTGTGGTGATACTGCCTGACCGGTTCGTGCGGCGCGAGTTTCTCCAGCCACACATCGTAGTCGTGGTGCAGACCCGCTTCGTCGTCGTTGATGAACACCGATGCCGTGATGTGCATGGCGTTCACAAGCACCAACCCTTCGGTGACGCCGCTCTCCCGCAGGCACTCCTCCACCTGGGGTGTGATGTTCACAAAGCCGCGCCGGGAGGGAACCTCAAACCAGAGTTCCTTGCGGTAGCTTTTCATCTTTTCGAAAGCTTGCGGAATTCCCAAGGCGGCATGGGGCTCAAATCGGCCCACAGACCGCGCTTGTCGTCCCGCGCCTCCTCTTCGAGCAGGCGCAGTTTCTCGTCGTGCGCGGCATAACGCCGGAACCACCAGGCAGCGCCACCGCGTACCAGTTCCTGGCTCAGATTCCGCCCGTCGGGAAGGATGACGTCGGCAACGATGCGGTTGTAGCGCTCCCGTTCGAACAGGATCAGTCCGACCAGCTTTCCGAACGCGAGTTCGGAACACACCTGGCGGGCGCGGCTTCCGAACATCTGGTCGGACTCCGGCGCATCGATACCGTTGAGGCGCACCGTGATGGGCGAGTTGTTCAGCAGCACCTCGATGGTGTCGCCGTCGATGATGCGAGTGACTTTTCCTTTCAGGTTCTGAGCCTGGACCCCGAATGCGACCGCAATCAGGATGGCCGCCGCGCGACAGCGATCAAAGAGACGGAACTCCATGGAAGCCAACTATCTATTTTCCGCCACAGGGGGACCAATGCGTCAAATACGCGTAGTTGCGTCCGGCTGATGGTGGAGCGCCTCAGGATCCGGCCATTGAGAAACCACCCGGGCCTGGAAATGCGGTTGAAATCGATGATCGTCTCCACCTGAAAGCCCGCCTGTTCGATCACGTTTCGAAACTGGCCGCGCGAGTACCTCCGTTGATGCCCGAGCGCCACATCCAACTGGCCAAACAGGCTCTGCCCGTGGGGAACGAGTACGATGGCTTGTCCGCCGGCCTTGAGGACGGAGTATATGTTGCGCAATCCCGCCAAGTCGTCGCGAATGTGCTCCAACACGTTGAGGCAAACCACGGTATCGAGTGACGAATGAAAGGGCGTGAAGTCCGCCGGACCGGCAAGATCGCAGCGCGCGGTCTGGAGCCGGCTCCAGTGCTGCAAGCGGTTCTGCAAGCGCCCCAGATGCTCGTCATCGATGTCGGTGGCGACGTACCTTTCGCGCCCGCGCACCAGCAGGCGGCTCAGGTTTCCCATGCCCGCGCCGATCTCCAAGACGCTTTGTCCAAGGAACGGGCGAATCGTATCGGCCATCCAGCAATTGAACCGGGGCGCGACGGAAAACGCATCCAGGATCTCCGCGCCGGGGTCCTTGTAGAGGTCGTCGATAATCCAGTACTTGAGGATCACGCCGAGCGCCTGCACCGCGTCCTTGAGGCCGATCTTCTTACCTTCTTCGTAGGTGCGTCCGTTATACCGTATGGGCACTTCGTAGACGCGTGCCTGGCGTTTGGCGATCTTGATGGTGATTTCCGGCTCGATCCCGAACCGCTGGCTGCGAATCGGGATGGAAGCGAGCAGACTCGTCCGGAACGCCTTGTAGCAGGTCTCCATGTCGGTGAGGTTGAGGTTGGAGACGATGTTCGACAAGGTGGTCAGCGCGTGATTCGCCACGCTGTGCCAGTAATACAGCACGCGGCGCCGCTGATGTGTCAGGAATCGCGAGCCATAGACCACGTCGGCAACACCGTCGACGAGTGGTTCGAGCATGGGCGGGTAATCGCGCGGGTCGTATTCGAGGTCGGCGTCCTGAATCAGACAGAACTCTCCACGGGCATGCTCGATTGCCGTGCGGATGGCCGCGCCTTTGCCTTCATTCAGCGGTTTGCGAATCAGGCGGATGCGCTCTGGATGAGCAGCGGCAATCTCTTCCACGATGGCGGGCGAACGATCCCGCGAGGCGTCATCGACGACGACGATTTCCAGTGCCAGGCCCGCGGGCAGCGGCGCTTGTAGCACACGGTTGAGGAGTTCCCCGACAAACTCCTCTTCGTTGTAAAGGGGAATCAGAACCGATACTAAACCGGGTTGGTAGACCAACTTCTAAGAGTAGCCGTCACACCTTCGCCGCGCCGGGGTGGACCCAAGGCGCCCGGTAGGGCCGCGCGAGGAGCTTGTTGGCCTCCGCATCCGCGACGATCTGGTGATTCACCGGGTCCCATTTCAGCGACCGCCCGAGTTTCATCGAAAGGTTGGCGAGGATGCAACTGGTCGTGGAAATGTAGCCTTGCTCGATGTCGGCTACCGGCTTGCCGCGTGTGCCGATGTTGGCCAGCAGGTCCTTCATGTGGCCGCGGATGGCGGGAGCGACATGGCGCTCCAGGTCCTTCTCGGTCCGGTCCTCCGGATACTGCTCGTACTCGTAGGTCACATCCTTGTGAACCGGCTGCCCCTGGCCCATCGGGGTAAAGTCGTAGCTGAAGACCCCGGCTTTCAGCGTGCCTTTGTCGCCGTAGAAGGTGGCGCCCCACGGATACTTGGGATCGGGAGGCTGGCCCCAAGTCCTGTGCGTCCAGACCACTTTCACATTGGGGAAGTCGAACGTGGCTTCCTGGGTGTCGGAGATGTTGGCGCGGCTTTCCTTTTGGACCAGAATGCCGCCCGACGACGCGACGCTGGTAGGCCAGCCGAGGTCCATCATCCAGCGCACCATGTCGAGCATGTGTATGCACATGTCGCCGACGATGCCGTTGCCATACTCCATGAAGGCGCGCCAGCCGCGCGGATGCACCCAGTCGTTGAATGGCCGCATGGGCGCCGGACCCGTCCACATTTCGTAGTCGAGGTACTCGGGCGGTTGCTTGTCCGGCGCGGGTCCGTTGGCGCGCATCGCATAGTAGCAGTAGATCTCAACATAGGCGATATTGCCGAGTTTGCCTTCTCTGATAATCCGGTCGCGCGCCTCGATCAGGTGAGGCGTGCTGCGGCGCTGAGTTCCGACCTGCACGACACGCTTGTACTTCCGCGCCGCGGCAAGCATGGCCCGCCCTTCCGCAATGTCGACGCTGATCGGCTTCTGCACGTACAGATCGACGCCGGCCTTGCAGGCTTCAATCATCGGCAGCGCGTGCCAGTGGTCCGGAGTCGCGATTTCGACGATGTCCAGGTCCTTCTCGGCCAGCATCTTCCGGTAATCGGTATAAGTGCGCGGCTTCTTGCCGGACTTCTGCCGCGAAGCAATGATGCCGGCCGCTTCCTCCAGCATCTTCTTGTCCACGTCGCAGAGCGAGACGATCTCCACCGGCGCAATCTGAATCAGGCGAAGGATGTCACACTTGCCATACCAACCCGTTCCGATCAGTCCTACGCGCTTGGCCGGGAGATCCGCAAACTCAGCGGCATAACTGGCAGCCAGGCCTAGGGATCCGGCGTGCAGGAATTGGCGTCGATTCATGGGCACCTCTGCGTGAAGATTTCGAAAAGATTGTATCGTACACGATCCTATCCGGAGGATTGCTCTGCACGGCTGCCAACGGAACTCCGTCACATCTGTCATATGAAACGCGTTGCCGTGGTGTTTTGTCTGCTCTTAACCGGGGTCCTGCTCATGTGGGCGCAGCGTGGCCGCTTCTACATGGAGGCTGCTCCTTTCGAAGTCAAGCTCGTGTTTCCCAGGGAAGTTTCACCGGGCAAGTACCAGCAGGTGGATGCTCGCGACTTGCAGGCGCTCGCCGACGATGGCTGGGAATTGGTCAGCGTCACCCCATTTGTCTACCTGAACGAAGAGCGCGGAGCGACCACCGCCCAGCGCCCGGTTGTGACCCAGACGTATCCGGCGTACTTCTTTAAGCGCGTAAAAGCGCAGCCGCCGAAGTGAGGCGGAACTAAGCCGGCGCCGGCAGCGCCACCGCGATCGGGCTGACTCTCGGCCCAGGCAGGATGATTCCGGTCAATGAAAGCGGATCGGCCGGGGAGACGTCGAGAGGCGGCGCGGGCGCGTTGGCGCGGCGCACCGCTCGCAGCAAGTCCACGGCTTCCGGGCGCGCATACTGTTCACCGGTAAATCCGGCGACGAAGCGGCCACCCCGGATTTCTCCTTGCGCCTCCATCCGGCGCAGAACCGGCAGGATTTCACGCCACGGCGGAGAGAGAGTCTCGCGGGCCAGCAGGTCACGAAACAACACGCCCCAGCGGAGCAGCAGGAGTCCGGCAAAGCGGCGTGTCCGTTCCTCGGCGGCGATACCAGCGTCGGGGAGACGCTCGACACGAGCCCAGCGTCCCGCCGCATGACGGGGCCGGGAATGGCGTCCGCTGCCCTCGCCGCGGCGGCGTTTCGGATCGATCAGTGCGCGCAGGTTCTCGAAGCCATCGGCGGTCACCAGTCCAGCCGCGGTGAGTTCCCACAACGCGTCCTCCACCTCGCTGGGAAGGCGGTGCGCGATCCTCACCAGATCTCCGAAAAACGAAGCTCCGCGATTGGCCAGGACGGCGTACACATCCTGCGCGGCGTGCGAGAGGCTGGCCACGCCGCATTGCGGCAGAAGAGGGCTGGTCAGCCAACTGGCGTCTTCCCGCAGGAAGAACGTAACCGGCGCGATGCGCGTGGGACGGACGCGGCGGTCCCCATCGACGATGGCGGGGTGTGGCGACAGGCGCGCCCAGGCCACCTCGCCCGACAGGCATAGTTCGTCCAGAAATTCCGGTTCGTACCGCACGATCCGCTTCGACAAGATCTGCGATTCCCACGCGGATGCGGGAATCTCATAGCCCTGAAGCTGGCGAACAATCTGCAACAGGCCATCGGCCCCATGCAACTGAGCCGGAGGACAGGCATGCTGCCACCGCCAAAGGAACTCATTGAATTGAGCCGCTGTCACCGGTTCGATCTCCCGCCGCAGCCGGCCGATGGTGGCGCGGTGAATTCGCGCCAGAATGCGGCGGTGGCACCACTCCGGCTCGCCAAGCTTGTCTGCTCCGGGACGGTACTTGCCCTGAAACACCTGGCCCTCAGCCTCCAACTTCGCCAAGGCGATGCGGACATCGGCCACCGGTAGCGAGAGGCGCACCGCCATTTGAGAGGCCGTGACCGGACCCAGACAGTCCATCCATCCTCGAACCGTTGCCAGCGTGTCCGCGGCGGCGGTCTGGCGCTCGGCCGCCACCCAGTACTCGCTCGCCCCCCGGTTCAGGGAGAAAGCTCGTCCCGCCCCGCGCAGCTCGTCAAACCAGAGCTGCCATGGCGCTGCCGCCGGGGCGGTGACGAGTGTCAGCAGGGCATCGTGCAATTCATCGGCGTCGCGAGGCTCGGGCCAAACCTCGGCGCTGATTTGATCGATGGCGTCCGGATCCAGGACTCCGGCGCCACCGAAATCGGCTCGCGTGGCGCCCCGGAGCTGGACTGCGCGCGCCCGCCGCTCCTCGAGGGGAGCATCGTCGAGAAAGGCGTAGGGGTTGGCGTTCAGGATCTCGTGCGAGAAGACGGACGGCGCGGGGTTGTCCACCGCCACGGTCCTGATGGTTCCGTCGTCGAACCCTTTGAGAACCTGAGTGAGCCCCTCGATATCCATAGCCTCAGAGAGGCAATTGCCGATGGTTTCAACGACGAGCGGGTGGCTGGGAATACGAATCGGACCGCTGAGATTCTCGGCGCACGCCACCTGGTCGGGAAAGACTGACGCCAGTAGATCCTCAGCCTTCATGCGGTTCAGCGCCGCGGGGACTTTGGCGCCGCCGCGGAATCTCAAGATCGCGAGGGCGCGGGCGGCGTTCCACCGCCAGCGGGCGTTGAACATGGGCGCGGCGAGCAGCGCCTGGCTCAGCACGTCCTTCACCGTCTCTGGGTTGAGAAACTCGAAGACCGCTTCGAGGGGGAACGCGTGCTGTTCGCTCAGGGATATGACAATTCCGTTGTCGGTGGCCGCCGCCTGCAATTCGAAGTTGAAGGTGCGGCAGAAGCGCTTTCGCAGGGCCAGCCCCCAGGCGCGGTTGATGCGCGAACCGAAGGGCGCATGCAGGACCAACTGCATGCCGCCGGACTCGTCGAAGAATCGCTCGGCCACTACGGTCGAAGCGCCCGGCAGTTCCCCGAGCGAGGCGACTCCGGCTCGAACGTAGGCGATGGCCTGCGTGGCGCCCCCATCATCCAGCCCGCAATCAGTTGTGAGCATCCGCGCGGCTTCGGCATCGCCGTTATGAGCGATCTGCTCGCGCACCAAAGAGACCGCCGCGGAGAGTTCGGCCGAGCGTCCGGGCGCCTCACCCAGCCAAAAAGGAAGCGTCGGTTGAGCGCCGTGCGCGTCCTCGACGCGAACGGTTCCCTGCCCCACGTGGCGGATCTTCCAGGAGTGCGTGCCCAGCAGAAACACATCGCCAGTGTAGGTTTCCATGGCGAAGTCTTCGTCCAGCGTGCCGACTGCCTTGCCTTCTGGTTCGGCAATCACGGTGTACAGGGCCGCGTCGGGAATCGCTCCCCCAGAGGTGATGGCGGCCAGGCGCGCGCCGCGGCGTCCGCGAAGCCGGCGGTTGACCTGGTCGCGATGGACATGAGCGCCGGCGCGGCCCCGCGCCGTCGAAATGCCATCGGAGAGCATCGAGACGACGGCCTCGAAGTCTTCCCGCGCCAGCGACCGGTAGGGATAGGTGGAGCGCACGAGCTCGTACAGGCGGTCCTCATCCCAGTCCTGCGCCGCCGTTTCGGCCACAATCTGCTGAGCCAGGATGTCGAGCGCATTTTGCGGAATCTCGATTCGCTCCAGGTCCCCGCGCCGGATCGCGTAAACCAGGGCGGCGGTCTCAATCAGTTCGTCGCGCGTGGTGGGAAACAGAATTCCCCGGGGCTTGGCGCCCAACCAGTGGCCTGAGCGGCCGATGCGTTGCAGCGCGACCGCGACCGACCGGGGCGTACCGACCTGTATCGCCAGATCGACAGAGCCGATATCGATACCCAGTTCCAGAGACGCGGTGGCGGCCACTGCTTTCAGAGCGCCGCTCTTGAGCTGTGCTTCGGCATCCAGGCGCATGGTCCGCGAGAGACTGCCGTGGTGCGGCAGCACGGCATCGTGTCCCAAGCGGTCGCCCAAGGCACGCGCCACGCGCTCAGAAAGACGCCGCGTGTTGACAAAAACAAGAGTTGTCCGCTCGCGCTGAATGTGGGCGGCGATGCGATCGTAGATCTCCTCCCACATCTCCGAGGTCGCCACCGCGCCGAGCGCGTCATTGGGGACTTCAACGGCCAGATCCATATCGCGGCGATGGCCGGCATCGACAATGGATGGATTGGGTGCGAGCAAGCGCCCGGCTTCTTTAAGCGGACGGACCGTGGCCGATAAGCCGATCTTTTGCGGACACCGCCCGGCGTGCGCGGTGGCCAGGGCGTCCAGTCTCGCCAGGCTGAGCGCCAGGTGCGAACCTCGTTTGCCGCCGGCGAGGGCATGGATCTCGTCGACGATGACGGTTCGCACGCTCCGCAGCGCAGCCCGCGACCGCTCGGCGGTCAACAGGATAAACAGCGACTCCGGTGTAGTCACCAGAATGTGGGGCGCATGGCGGCTCATCTTCTGACGTTCCGAAGCCGGCGTGTCTCCGGTGCGCACGGCGGCGCGGATGGGACTCATGTGGATGCCCCGCGCGGCGGCCAGGTCCGCAATCCCGGCCAGGGGAATGTCCAGGTTCTTATGGACGTCGTTCGAGAGCGCTTTCAACGGCGAGACGTAGACTACTTGCGTTTCGGCGGGAAGCGCATCCGCTCTTGCCTGGCGAACCAGGCGGTCGATGCTGATCAGGAACGCCGCCAGCGTCTTGCCGGAACCCGTGGGCGCCGATATCAGGACGTCGCGCCCGGCGGCAATCTCAGGCCAGCCTGCGGCTTGTGGCTCCGTGGCCCGGCCGAACCGTTCGCGAAACCAGTCCGCAACCAGTAGATCGAAAATCCCCGCCTCTGTTTCGGGTATCACTATCTTCATTATCCAACCGGACAGGTGTGCTATTCTGCGGAGACAAAAACTGGGAGGTCCTCCAATGGATCGAAGAGCATTCTTGAAGACCGGCGCAGTCAGCCTGAGCGCTTTTCCTCATCACATGTTTGCCGCCGGCAAGGCGAAGCACGCCAACGACATCGTGGAACTCGGACCCCGGAAGGTAAAGCTGTCGCGGCTGGCCATGGGAACCGGCACCAACGGCTCCGGCGGAAGCTCAAACCAGACCCGGAAACTCGGCCTGAACGGGATGGCTGACCTCTTCAAGGCCGCCTACGACAACGGCGTGATCTTCTGGGATTCCGCCGACCAGTATGGGACCCATCCGCACTTGAAGGAAGCTCTCAAGCGGATTCCGCGCGAGAAAGTCGTGATCCTGTCGAAGACGCACGCCAACACGGAAGCCGAAATGAAAGCTGATCTCGACCGGTTCCGGCGCGAAATTGGCACCGATTACATCGACATCCTGCTGCTTCATTACATGATCGACAAGAACTGGAACGAGCGCAAACGCGGTGCGATGAACTACATCACCGAAGCGCAGTCCAAGGGTGTCGTCAAGACCAAAGGCGTTTCGTGCCATACTCTCGACGCATTGAAGACATCGCTCGCCGAACCCTGGGTCGAAGTGGACCTGGCGCGCATCAACCCGGCTGGCGTGGCCATGGATGCCGACCCGTCCACGGTGCTCGGCGTCCTGAAACAGTTTAAGGCCGCGGGCAAGGGCGTTATCGGAATGAAGATCCTGGGCGCGGGCAAGCTGCGCAACAAAGCCGACGAAGCGCTGCAATTCGCCCTCGCACAGGACTGCGTCGACTGCTTCACCATCGGCAGCGAGAGCATTGCCGAGTTCACCGATCTCACCAAGAAGATTACCGCGGCATCCACGCGGGCCTGAGAGGAGAAGTTGTATGGTTTCGAGTCGAAGAGATCTGCTCAAGTACCTGTCCCTGGCCGGGGCGGCTCCGGCCGTCAGCTTGGCGCAAGCGCCTGCCAAGGGTCCCTTTACTCTGCCCCCGCTCCCCTACGCCTTCGACGCGCTGGAGCCCCATATCGACGCCAGAACGATGGAGATCCACCACGACCGGCACCACGCCGCCTATGTCAACAATCTGAACGCCGCGGTGGCGGGCCACCCGGATTGGGCTTCCAAGAGCATCACGCAGTTGATGGCGCAGTGGCAGAGCGCGCCTGAAGCCGTGCGCACCGCCATTCGCAACAATGGCGGCGGGCATATCAATCACTCGTTTTTCTGGAATGTGATGAAGAAGAACGGCGGCGGTAAGCCGTCTGGTGAACTGGCCGCGGCGATCGACAAGAAGTTCGGCGGCTTTGACGCCCTCAAAGACCAATTCAACAAGTCCGCGATGGGGGTTTTTGGAAGCGGCTGGGCTTGGCTCATCAAGGACGGCGGCGGCGCACTCTCGATCGGCAACACCCCCAACCAGGACAACCCCTGGATGCACGGCGGCACGCCGGTGATCGGCATCGACGTCTGGGAGCACGCCTACTACCTCAAGCACCAGAACAAGCGCGCCGACTACGTGGCCGCCTGGTGGAACACGGTGAATTGGGACTTCGCCTCCGAGCAATTCTTGAAGAAGGCCTGACCGGATCTGGCGCGCTATCATAGGGCAGTTTGCTTCCCAGGGTCTATCCGATCGTTGACACCGCCTCGCTCGAACGCATCGAGATGGATCCGGCTGATTTCGCGGAGGCACTGCTGGAAGGCGGCGCACGGATTTTACAGTTCCGGCACAAAGGCGACTACACGCGCGCTGCCTGGGACTCGGCCTCGCGCATAGCGGGACTGTGCGCGAATGCTCAGGCCGGATTCATCGTCAACGATCGCGCCGACGTGGCATTAATGCTGGACGCCGGTGTCCATGTGGGCCAGCAGGACCTGCGCCCCGCCGACGCGCGTAGCGTGCTGGGACCGGCGCGCTGGATCGGGTACTCGACACACAACGAGGCGCAATTGCTGGCAGGCGGCGGCGAACCCGTCCACTACCTGGCCTTCGGACCGGTCTTTGAGACCCGGTCAAAGGAACAGCCTGACCCCACCGTGGGCATCGCCGCCCTGGCGCGGCTCCGTACCTTGACGAGCAAGCCGCTGGTGGCGATCGGGGGCATCACCCTGGAAACCGCGGCAGAGGTGCTGGCGGCTGGCGCCGACAGCGTGGCAATCATCGGCGGCTTTGTACCTGCCACGCCGGATCGCGCCGATGTGAGAGAACGGATGGAAGAATGGCTCAGAGCAACCAAACTCTAGCGCCTACCCTGGTCAAGGGACTGGGCCTGCTGGACTCGACGAC
The DNA here is from genome assembly GCA_020851655.1 of Bryobacterales bacterium. Lineage (GTDB taxonomy): Bacteria > Acidobacteriota > Terriglobia > Bryobacterales > Bryobacteraceae > JADZCI01. The sequence continues at coordinate 69,982 of JADZCI010000306.1, read as the reverse complement.
CATCGTGATGGGGTCGATGATCGGGTCGGGTGTTTTCATTGTCGCGGCCGATATCGCCAGGCAGTTGCGGTCGCCCGGACTGCTGATGATGACCTGGCTGGTGACGGCTGTCCTGACGCTGATCGCGGCGCTGAGCTACGGCGAACTGGCGGCGGCGATGCCACAGGCCGGAGGCCAATACGTCTACTTGCGCGAGGCGTTCGGTCCGTTGAGCGGCTTCCTCTATGGCTGGACCCTGTTCCTGGTGATTCAGACGGGAACGCTGGCGGCGGTGGCCGTCGCATTTGCGAAATTTCTGGGCGTCTTTCTTCCCCAGATCTCGGCCACCAACAAGATCGTGCCGCTGGTCAGCACGCAGCAGGCCATCGCCATCGCCGTCATCGTGTTCCTGACCTGGCTGAACACGAGGGGCATCCGCACCGGGGCGGCGGTCCAGAATGTGTTCACCATCGCGAAAGTCGGGGCGCTGCTGGGGCTGATCGGATTCGGCCTGGCGCTCGGCAGCAATTCCGACGCGATCCGGTCCAACTTTTCCGACTTCTGGATGAACGCGGACTGGTCGTGGACAACCATCCGGCTGGTCGGGGTGGCGATGGTGGGAGCCCTGTTCAGTTCCGATTCGTGGAACAACGTTACGTTCACCGCCGGAGAGATTCGGAATCCCAAACGCGATCTGCCGCTATCGCTGGCCCTCGGCGTCGGCTTGGTTAGCATCCTCTACATCGGCTGCAACCTGGTGTATCTGACCGTCCTGCCGCTGGCCGGGATTCAGCACGCGCCAGAAGACCGTGTGGGCACGGCCGTCGCCGCCGGAATTCTCGGCGACTCGGCAACCGCGGTCATGGCGATTGCCGTAATGGTGTCCACATTCGGATGCTTGAACGGGCTGATCCTGGCCGGCGCGCGCGTCTACTATGCCATGGCCAAAGACGGACTGTTTTTCAAGTCCGTCGCCAGAATTGACCCGCACAGCCACGCACCGGTCACGTCGCTATGGGTCCAGTGTTTGTGGGCCTGCGGCCTGACTCTGACCGGCCGGTACAGCGATTTGCTGGACTATGTTATATTCGCCGTTTTGCTTTTCTACATCATGACGATCTCCGGGTTATTCGTGCTCCGGCGCACCCGGCCCAACATGGAAAGGCCGTACCGGGCGTTCGGTTATCCGGTGCTGCCGGTGATTTATCTTGCCGCGGCCAGCGTGATCGAAGTCCTGCTGCTGATGTACAAGCCCAGCTACACATGGCCCGGACTGATCATCGTCCTTCTCGGGATTCCGGTCTATTTCATTTGGAGGCGCTGGGGAAGTGAGGCGTAGCCTATGAGTCTGTTTGTAACGAAATCAGTTGAAAAGTTGATGGCGGAGAGCGCCGGCGAAGGCGCCGGAGGCCATGGCCACAGCGCCTTGAAGCGCACGCTGGGCGCCACCCAGCTCGTAGCGCTCGGCATCGGCGCGATTGTGGGCGCCGGGATTTTCGTCCTGACCGGCGTCGCCTCGGCCGAGCATGCGGGTCCCGCGGTGGTTTACTCGTTCATCGCGGCCGCAATCGGCTGCGCCCTGGCCGGATTCTGCTATAGCGAGTTCTCAACCATGATCCCGATCGCCGGAAGCGCCTATGCGTATTCCTACGCGACTCTGGGCGAGTTGGTGGCCTGGATCATTGGGTGGGCGCTCGTCCTCGAGTATGCGGTCGGCGCGGCCACGGTATCCGTAGGATGGTCGGGCACGGTGGTTTCCATTCTGGCTTCCCTTGGCATCACACTTCCGTCCGCGCTGCTCAACTCACCTTGGGATATGACCCCCGGGGTGATGAACCTGCCGGCGGTTCTGATCATCGTGGCGATCACGGCGATTCTCATCAAGGGCATCCAGGAATCGGCGCGCTTCAACGCGGTGATCGTGGCAATCAAGCTCATCGTGGTCGTCCTGTTCATCATTCTTGGTTACGCCTACATCAACCGTGACAACTACGTGCCGTTCCTGCCGCCGAACACGACCGGCGAGTTTGGGAACTTCGGCTGGACGGGAGTCCTGGCCGCCGCCGGCCAGATCTTTTTCGCCTACATCGGTTTCGACGCCGTTTCCACAGCCGCGCAAGAGGCCAAGAACCCCAAGCGTGACATGCCGCTCGGCATTATCGGTTCGCTCGCGGTTTGCACGGTCCTCTACATTCTTTACGCCCTGGTGCTCACGGGCGTTGTCAATTACAAGGAACTGAACGTCGCCGCGCCCTACGCGCTCGCCGTCGACCAAATGAAAGGGATGCCGTGGCTGGGCTTTTGGATGAAGTTCGGCTCTCTCCTGGGCCTTACGACGGTCATGCTCGTCATGCTTCTGGGCCAGTCTCGCGTGTTCTATTCGATGTCACGCGACGGGCTTCTGCCGGGCCTGTTTTCCGAAATCCACGATAAGTTCAGGACGCCCTGGAAGTCGAACCTCGTGCTGATGGTTTTCGTCAGCCTGCTGGCCGCCTTTACACCGATTTCGCACCTTGGGCAGTTGACCAGCATCGGGACGCTTGCGGCTTTCATTGTGGTTTGCGTGGGGATTATTGTCCTGCGCAAGACCCATCCGCACCTTCCGCGGCCTTTCCGTACGCCGTTTGTGCCGGTCCTGCCGGCCCTCGGCGTGCTGGCGAATTTTGCGCTGATGTATTCCCTTAGCAAGCTGACGTGGATCGCATTCGTGTGCTGGATGGGTTTGGGCCTGGTGATCTACTTCAGCTATAGCCGGACCCGCAGCGTGTTACAACTATCACTTATCTCGCGGCGCTAACCCTGCGATATCCTGTGGAAGTTATCAGAAAGGACGAAACGTCGATGATTCGCAGAGTTTTTTTGGCTGGCGCGTTTGTGCTCCTGCCGTGTGTATCCTCGCTTGCGGCGGATAAGCCGGACTTCACCGGGGTCTGGAAGATGAACAACGACAAGAGCGATTTCGGGCCGATTCCGAAGCCGGACAAGTACGAGAGCACGATCGATCACAAAGATCCGCAACTCAAGATCTCCACAGTACAAGCCGGCGAACAGGGCGAGAGAAAGTCGGACGCGACGTTCACGACGGACGGCAACGAGACCACCAATAAGTTCGGGCCCACTGAGATGAAGAGCAAGGCCAGGTGGGAAGGCAACGTGCTCATCATCGAATCCAAGGTGGAGTTTCAGGGTAACGAGATCTCGATCAGTGAAAAATGGAACCTGTCGGGCGACGGCAAGGCGATCGTGATCGACCGCCTGATCAATTCGCCACAAGGCGATCTCCCGATGAAGATGACCCTGGACAAGCTATAAAAATCCGGACAGGCGGGCGCTGAATCCATAAGAATATGGGGATTCCAGCCGCCCACTACTTCGACTCGCCCCCCCGCCACTACCGGTTCTACGACCTTGCGGTCAACATTTTCATCGTTGTCCTGCTGATATCGAACTTGATCGGCGCCAAGATCTGCGCCATCGGCCCGTTTCGCATCGCCGGGGCACAGCTTCTGTTTCCAATCACCTACATCTTTGGCGATATCTTTACTGAGGTGTATGGCTACGCTGGGTCGCGGCGGGCCATCTGGCTGGGATTCCTGGCCTCCGCGCTGATGGCGGTGATGGGGGTGGTGGTCGTCGCACTGCCGCCCGCGCCTGACTGGCCCAACCAAAGAGCGTTCGAGATCGTTTTTGGGACGGTTCCGCGCATGGTGGCCGCGAGCTTGCTAGCCTTCTGGGCCGGTGAGTTTGCCAACTCTTACACCCTCGCCAAGATGAAGGTATGGACTCAGGGAAAAGCCTTGTGGACGCGAACCATTGGCTCTACAGCTGTGGGTCAACTGGTTGATTCCACGGTGATTATGGTACTTGCATTTGGCGGCCGGGAGCCTTGGCCCACGATTGGAAACCTGATCATTTCCGGCTACATAGGGAAGGTTCTGTACGAAGCCGCCGCGACGCCGCTGACCTACTGGGTGGTGAACACCCTGAAGCGCGCCGAGGGTGTGGATGTCTATGACAGGCGTACCAATTTCAGTCCGTTCGGGCGGGGGACAAAAGGCGAAGAATTTGTGAATTTAAGCCGCACCAATGTGCCCGTAAGCCAGTGATTTCATTTTGGGAAACGCGGGGTCGTGACGGTACGTCTTTGCGGTGAAGCGCAACGTGTGAAACCGTGGTGAAGAACGCACAGCTTGACCGCCTCCCGGCAGGTCCTTAGAATTAACATAGGGTGACTTCGATTTTGGCTGGGCTTTCGTTGGGGAACGGTATGACTCGAAAAGGCCTTTTTGGAACACTCGCAATTGCCGGCCTGCTGGCGGCCTGCCCGTCAGCATGGGCGCAAAAAAAGAAGGACAAACCTGCCGAGGGTGAACGGGAGACGGTCGCCAAGCCTCTGAGCGAAAAAGAGCAGCGCAAGAAGGCTGAAAAGCTCAGAAAAGAATTGGAGACTCCGTATCGCAAGTGGCTCAACGAGGACGTCATCTACATCATCACTGATGAAGAGCGCAAGGCGTTCTCCCGCATGAGCACGGACGAAGAGCGGGAGCAGTTCATCGAGCAGTTCTGGCTGCGGCGCGATCCGTCTCCGGACTCGCAGGAAAACGAGTACAAGGAAGAGCATTACCGCCGCATCGCTTACGCCAACGAGCGGTTTGCTTCGGGTATCCCGGGCTGGAAGACCGACCGGGGTATGATCTACATCCGGTTCGGCCCAGCCGACGAAGTAGAGTCCCATCCATCCGGCGGCACGTACGAACGGCCCTACGAGGAAGGCGGCGGAACCACTTCGACGTACCCGTTCGAGAAGTGGCGCTACCGTTGGATTGAAGGCATCGGCACGGATGTCATCATCGAATTCGTGGACAAAACGATGACCGGCGAGTACCGGATGACCATGGATCCGTCGGAAAAAGATGCTCTCCTGTACGTGCCCGGCGCCGGCTTGACGATGATGGAACAGATGGGCATGGCGAACAAGGCGGACCGCTTCAGCCGGACCGATGGCACTCGCCTGGGCACCGGAAATCAGCCTCTGCCTGCGCGCATGCAACCCTTCGAACGGCTGCAACAATATGCGAACTTGCAGAAGGCGCCGTCGGTCAAGTTCAAGGATCTCGAAGCCGCCATCACCTCGAAGGTCATTTACAATCTTCTGCCGATGCAGGCGCGCGCGGACTTTTTCCCCGCCACCGGATCGACTGTCATAACCAATGTGACGCTTCAGTTTGCGCGCAAGGACCTGCAGTTCAAGCAGGAGGACAAGTTGTCCCGCGCCGTGGTCAATATCTACGCCCGCGTCACCTCGATGTCGCGGCGCGTGGTGAACGTTTTTGAAGACGTCGTTACGGTTGAGGTGCCCACGGACTTTCTACAGCAGGCGAGTCAGGGCCAGTCGGTGTATCAAAAATCGATTCCGCTCGCTCCCGGCATGTACCGGCTCAACATTGTGGCCAAAGACATAGTCGGCGGCAACATGAACAATTACGAGATGGCGCTGAACGTTCCGCGCATGGAAGAAGACAAGTTGTTCGCGAGTTCCCTGGTGCTGGCCGACCTGATCGAGAAAGTCCCCACCAAGAGCATTGGCACCGGGCAGTTTGTGATCGGCTCATCAAAGGTTCGCCCCAGGATGGGTGATGAATTCCGGCAGGACGAGAAGATGGGCATCTACATGAAGCTCTACAACTTCTCGGCGGACGAAAAGACCGGCAAACCCTCGGGAACCATTGATTACGAGATTCTGAAGAACGGCGATAACGCCAAAGTTTTGGAGTTCAGCGAAGATGTGGTGGGGGTGGAAGGATCCGCCGCTCAAATGACGGTAGAAAAACTGCTCCCGTTGAAGACTCTGGCGCCGGGACAGTACACGCTGAAGGTGAAGGCGGTCGACAACCTCAAGAAGGAAACGGTTACCCAGAGCGCGCAATTTTCGGTAAAATAAGACCACCTGATTGAATGGTCGAGGTCGGACCTCAAAGTCGATGTTCTTGCCAAGAGGCTTGAGTTTCGTTGCGGTCGTGATGGGCGCTCAAATTGCGTCAGCGGCCGAGATCAAGCTGCTCGGCGCTATCGAAGGCCAAGTCAAGAACCAAGCCGGCGTCGCGCAGATGGGCGCCACCGTGACCCTGGTGAACCGGCAAGCGCGCACCTTGCAGCGGGCGCTTACCGATCCGCAGGGCAGGTTCAGGTTCGACGGTCTGTTTCCGGACACTTACGGAGTCCGTGTCATAGCCTCCAGTTTTGTCCCCGCCTATCGAGGCAATGTCTTCGTCAAGTCGGGAATCGACAGCTTCCTGACGGTTCAACTGGCAAACATTTTCAGTTCCATCGAACTGGTGTACCGGCCCGCGGGACAGAGCGGCCTTCTCACGGAGGACTGGAAGTATACGCTCCGGTCGTCGTCCAGCACCAGGCCGGTTCTGCGCATGGTGCAGACCAAGGAACCCGCCATTTCGACCACGCGCAACTCGGGTTCGGTCTTTTCGTCGACGCGCGGTGTAGTGGCCGTTTCCGCCGGTGACATGGCGGCGTCGTCACCGAACGGCCAAGAGGCGGATCTGGGTACGGCTTTCGCCCTTGCCACGTCGCTGCACGGCCGGAATCATTTTGAGTTGAGCGGCGCGCTCGGATACTCCAGCGGGCTGGGAACGCCCACCGGAGGATTCCGGACGCGGTACCGGCGCACTGGCGGCGAGTTTGGCGCGCCCGATATCGAGTTGACAGTCCGGCAAGCGTCCTACCGGGGACATGCCGGGGCGGGATTGCTGGGTGGTTTGGGCGGCGGCCACGATGCCCCGCTTCTTCGCACGATGTCGATCAAGGTCGAAGAGAAAACACAAATTGGCGACCATTTCGGCTTGGAGTACGGCGGGTTGGCGGAGTCGGTCGTCTTCATGGATCGCCTCACCATCCTCAGCCCGTTTGCCCGGGCGAGCTTTGATACGAGAACCTGGGGAAGCTTCCTGCTCGCCTACTCTTCCGGGGCCACGCCCACGTCTCTGCTGACGGACATCCGCTACGGTTACACCCCTGAACAGGAAGCGCTGGCGGGCCTGGGCGTCTTTCCACGGATCTCGCTTCGCTCCGGGCAAGTAAGGGTCCAGGGCACCGACACCATTGAAGCCGGTTACCGGAAATCGATCGGCAAGCAGTCTTTCGGTGTCGCGGCTTTCATCGACAATGTCCGCGATCCGGCGATTCCCTTGGGTGGACTCGACGGCTATTCCAACTCGTGGAACCTGATGCCCGACCTGGCCTCGGATGCCGCCATCGTCAACATGGGCTCGTACCAGTCGCGGGGGTTTGTCGTTACGGGCGAGCGGCAACTTGGGGAGCATGCTTTTGCCTCGGTCTATTACGGACAGGGAGGCACATTAGAGCCTCTCGGACCCCTGGATTCCATCGGCGGCGCGAGTGATCTGCGCAGTAGTTTCCGGCCTGTCCGGCGGCAATGGGCATCGGTGCGAGCCGGCGGCGCCATCGCCAAGACCGGTACCTTCCTCACCAGCTCATATGGCTGGTCGGACAGCGATGGGTTGGCGCCCTATCACGCCTCGTTGACGCAGCGGCATCAGCCGCTGATGGGCCTGAACTTCCAGGTTCGCCAGAATCTACCTACGTTCGGAATGCCTGGCCGGATCGAGATGAATGCCGAACTGCGCAACCTGCTGGCCCAGGGCTACGTGCCAATCGGCGTCACCACGGGAGGCAATCTCCTGCTAATGCAGTTTCCGCGGACCATTCGAGGCGGCCTGAGCTTCATCTTCTAGCGCTACCCTGAGATTGGGTATGCACGAGACTGGCATCGCGGCCGGAATCCTCGAAATTGCCGAAACCGAAGCCAAGCGGCGCAACGCTTTTTCGGTGGCGGGAATTTGCATCCGTGTGGGCGATTTTTCGAATGTTGTGCCCGAAGCGCTGGAGTTCGCTTTCGATGCGCTGAAAGCGGGAACGCTTGCCGCGGGAGCGCGATTGGAAATCGAACGTGTTCCGGTGGCCGCAAACTGCCCGCAATGCAACCAATCCGTCAGGCCGAAGGGAGCAATCCTGTTGTGGTGCCCGCGGTGCGGTGGTCCACTACAGGTGACAGCCGGCGCCGAGTTGGACGTGGTCTCAATCGACCTGGAAGTGAGTGAGGTGACATGCAGCGCGTCTCGCTAGAAACACCTGTCCTCAAAAAGAACGACGAGTATGCGGCCGCAAACCGTAGCCTGTTCGCACAAAACGGCGCCGTAGCGGTCAACATCATGTCGGCGCCCGGCGCGGGCAAGACGACGCTTCTCGAAAAGACCTTGAACCGCATCCCATTCCGGTGCGCCGTCATTGAGGGCGATATCCAAACCAGCATCGACGCCGACCGGATCCGGGCGGTGGGAATCCCGGCACACCAGATCAACACGACATGCTGCCACCTGGACGCCAAGATGATTGGCGACGCGATGCGGCAGTTCCCCATCACCGGCGTCGAACTCCTCATCATCGAGAACGTGGGCAACATGGTGTGCCCGGCGGCGTACGACCTGGGCGAGAACCTTCGCGTGATGGTATACAGCGTGCCCGAAGGCGCCGAGAAGCCGAGAAAGTATCCCAGGATGTTCTACCAGTCGCACTGTGTCGTGCTCAACAAGATCGATCTGGCGCCGTATACCGATGTGTCCGTCGAGGAACTCAAAGCCAACGTTCTGGCAGTAAGCCCAAACGCGGTGGTCATCCCCGTTTCGTCCCGGACAGGAGAAGGGCTGGATGCCTGGCTTGAATGGCTGACGGCTAAAGTAGGAGAGGCGAGGGCCGCCGCCATATGTGCCTAGCGATTCCCGGACGTGTCGAAAGTGTCGAAGGCCCGGAACCCGCCTTCCTGCGCGGGAAAGTCGATTTTGGCGGGGTCAAGAAGGACATCAGCCTGGCATTCACGCCGGAAGCCAAAGCGGGAGACTACGTGCTGGTACACGTCGGATTCGCACTTTCGATTGTGCATGAAGACGAAGCGCGGAAGATCTTCGAGACCCTGAAGGCGCTGGATGAGATGGAGACCCCGGACGATGAAGTTCCTGGATGAGTACCGGGACGCGGAGGCGTCGCGGCGGCTCGCCGCCGCGATCAAGGCCACCTTACACCATCCCTGGACCATCATGGAAGTCTGCGGCGGGCAGACGCACACCATTGTCAAGAGCGGCCTGGAAGACTTGTTGCCGGCGGAGATCCGGCTGGTTCATGGCCCTGGGTGTCCGGTGTGCGTTACGCCTATCGAGTTGATCGATACGGCGATTGCCATCTCCCGCCGCCCGGAAGTCATTTTCACGTCGTTCGGAGACATGCTCCGGGTACCGGGCTCCTCGCGCAGCCTGCTGGATGCCAAGGCCCAAGGCGCAGACATTCGCATCGTCTATTCGCCGCTCGACGCCGTGAAACTGGCTCGGGAGAACCCGGAGCGGCAGGTCGTATTCTTTGCGGTTGGTTTTGAGACCACAGCCCCGCCCAACGCTATGGCGGTGTGGCAGGCGGCCAGGCTGGGACTGGAGAATTTCTCGGTCCTGGTGGCTCACGTTCTGGTTCCTCCGGCGATGGAGGCCATTCTTGCCTCGCCCGCCTGCCAGGTGCGGGCATTTCTTGCGCCAGGGCACGTCTGCACGGTGGAAGGCTTTGAGGACTACGAACCCCTGGCGCAACGCTATCGCGTGCCCATTGTGGTGACCGGCTTCGAACCGGTCGACCTGCTGGAAGGCGTGCTGATGGCGGTCATGCAACTCGAAGCCGGACGGCACGAGGTTGAGAATCAGTATTGCCGCGCGGTCCAACGCTCGGGAAACCGGCAGGCCCGGGAGGCCGTCAACGAAGTGTTTGAAATCGGGGAGCGTGTGTGGCGGGGCATCGGCGAGATTCCTCGCAGCGGCTTGCGCCTGCGCGAGGCTTACCGCCGCTTCGATGCTGTGAACCGGTTTGCGGCCGAAGTTACGGCGGCGCCGGAGCCCGCCGAATGCATCAGCGGCCTGGTGTTGCGTGGAATCCGCAAGCCCGTCGAATGCGCGGAGTTTGGAGCGCGGTGCACGCCGGAACATCCACTCGGGGCGCCAATGGTCTCATCGGAGGGCGCCTGCGCGGCGTACTATCTCTACAGAAGGCAGCGTCGCGAACCCGCCCATGCCCGTTGACTTCACCCTCCAATGTCCGGTCCCGCTTCCGTCTGATGAACGCATTGTCCTGGCCCATGGCGGCGGCGGGAGGCTCACTCAAAGACTCATCGAGACGATCTTCCTGCCCGCTTTTGGAAACCCGGCTCTGCACGAGCGCCACGACGGAGCCGCGCTCAACGTCAATGGCCAGCGTCTGGCGTTTTCGACCGATTCCTACGTGGTTCGCCCGCTCATCTTTCCGGGCGGAACAATTGGCGACCTGGCGGTCAATGGCACGGTCAACGACTTGGCCATGTGCGGCGCGCGCCCTCTGTACCTCAGCGCGGCATTCATTCTCGAAGAGGGACTGCCGATGGAAACGCTTCGCGCGGTGGTCGAATCGATGCGGCTTGCGGCCGAACGGGCGGGCGTCACCCTGGTCACCGGCGATACCAAGGTCGTGGACAAGGGGAAGGGTGACGGCATCTTCATCACCACCTCGGGGATTGGCGCCGTGGAGCATACCTTCACCGGCCCAGTGGGAATTCAACCCGGCGACGCCGTCATTGTCAGTGGCCCTTTGGGCGACCACGGCATTACTATCCTTTCGGTGCGCGAAGGGCTGGAGTTCGACGCGCCGCTCGCCAGTGACACGCGCCCGCTTTGGGAACCCGTCGACCGTATGTTCCGGGCCGGCATCGATGTGCATTGCCTGCGGGACCTGACGCGCGGCGGGTTGTCCAGCGCATTGAACGAACTGGCTCAAACTCGAGGCATCTCGATCCAGATCGACGAATCCCGAATTCCTGTACGTGAAGCGGTCCGCGGTGCTTGCGAGTTCCTGGGCCTCGACCCCCTTTATGTGGCCAATGAGGGCAAATTCGTCGTCTTTGTACCCGCTGGACAGGCGGACGGCGTCCTGGAACTGCTGCCGGAGGCGGCGCTGATCGGCTCGACCGGGCCGTCGTTCGATCCGGTTGTGACCATGCGCAGCCGCATTGGCGGCACGCGGGTTGTGGATGTGCTCAGCGGTGAGCAGTTGCCGAGGATCTGCTAGGCGTCTGGCCCTTCCCGGATCCGGCTTGCGCCTCTTCTTGTGGAGGAGCAAGGAACTCCTTGCATGACTATGGCTGTCGATGTCAGCATGGTCTTCAACATGAGTGGGATTTCCGATCTGGCCAACCTGATCAAGGTCCGCCGCGGCGAAGGCAAGCGGTTTGTGGTCATGCTCGGCGCCGGCGCCTCGATCACGTCCAAGGTTCCGGACGCCCGCTCCATGATGAAGGAAGTGGTGGAACAGCATGCCAGCCGCATCGATGGCGCCGACGTCGGGGACCGGTTCGACAAGCTGATGCGGGGACCGGAAGAGAACCGCAGATCGATCCTGAAGCCCTATCTGGACAAGACGCCTTCTGCCGGCTATGCGCGCCTGGCGCATCTCATCAAGCAAGGCTATTTCGACACGGTCATCACCTTCAATTTCGACCTGCTGCTGGAGAAGGCGCTGCATGAGGCCGAAGTCCACGACTTCACGACCATCATTCGAGGTGAAATCGCCGATCACCTGCTCCCGGACGCGGTCGAACAGCCCGGCGTCAAAGTAGTCAAGCTCCATGGGAGCCTCAAGGGCGTCAGCAACTTCATCTTCACGCGTGAGGAACTGGTCGAATACCCCACACCCATCGGCGGCACGCTCGAGAAACTCACCGCCGGCGACATCATGGTCTGCGGCTACGCCTACGGCGACCAGTGCGTGATCACGAGCTTTTCCAAAAGCGGCAAAGGCAACGTCGTCGTGATCAACCCGAACCCGCCGCGCATGCTGTTGGACGTGGCCGAGAAGCGAAAAGGCCAGTTCGTGTTCTCGGGCGTGGAAGGACGTTTCGACGAGTTCTTCGATAAGCTGGCCGCCGCGCTCGAACCAGAGAAGCGGACGCGTCCCACCGGCAGAAATCCCTTCAAATTCCTCGAAGCTTACCGGGCCGAGGACCGGGCCGTCTTTCTGGGCCGGGACGAATCATTGGAAGAGGCCAACCTGCGATTCGTGGCGCAGTCTCCGAAAGCGGCGTTTGTGGCCGGGCCGTCGAAAGCCGGCAAGACTTCGCTTGTCCGTGCCGGATTGGTTCCGCTCTTTCAACTGGAACCGCTCTATTTCCGATGCCAGGCAGACTTCGAGACCTGGCTCCCGGGGGAACTGGCGCGGCGGCACGGCTGGTCTTCGGCGCCAGAAATGGCCGTGGCGTTGAAGGCGCTTGTCGAAGGCGCCGGGAGCCGCGTGGTGCTCATCCTCGATCAGTTTGAACGGGTCGTGCGCCGGTTCGACAAGCGTCCCAAAGGCCGGACGGAGTTTCTCGCGCTGATGAAGGGTTTCGTGGCCGCGATTCCGGATGGCATGACGGTCGTGTTTGTCAGCACGTCGGACGAATTGTTTCTTTCAACGCTGATCACCCTGGGGCTGGCGCAACATTGCATGACGATTCAGCCGCTGGAGTCTCAGGCGATCGGAACGGTTATTCAGAACCTGGCGCAGTCCGCTGGACTGCCGCTGGGTCCTGACAGCACGAAGCAATTGTTGGACCGCTACGACAACAGCGACCTGGCGGAACCCTTTACGCTGGCCCACGTCAATGCGGTGTGTCATCTGCTGTATGACTCGGGAGATATGTCCCCGGCCGGCCTGAAGCGCACACTCGACGATCACGGAGAAACGCTCAACCGGATCATCAATCAATACGACGTCATTGGCTTCTTTGAAGATATCCCGCTGGACGAGAAGGCTCGCGCGCTCCTGCCCCGCATGATGAAGGTAATCTCCAAGGAAGGCCAGAAGAACATGGCGGAATGCCTGGCGTCGCATTTTTGCGACCTGTTCCCCACGTTCAGCCACATGACCAAGGAGTCAAGTCATGGAGGCTGACGCCGTTGGTGCGGGAGCCGCCGCCGACCGCCGCAACGACGCCGAAGCGCTCGTCGAGTTAATTGAGGGCGCGCCGGGGCAGGTGGTGGTGGTTCTGGGGCCCCGTGTTTCGGGGAAGTCGAGATTCATCGAGGCGAAACTTTGGCCGGCACTCGCAACGGCCCAACGCGCGCAGATCATTGACTGCGCTTTGCGGCCGGTCAGAGACTCATTCGATCTGTTGGGCGAAGCAGGCGTTGTCATTCTGGATAGCTTTGACCGGGTGCTCAAGAGCACCGACACCCACGCCAAGGCGGACCTGGACGCTCTCTTCACTCAAACCCGGCGGGCCACTCTCGTGTTGGTCGCCGCGACACATTGCCTGGGAGACTTCTTTGCGCTCCGAAAACTAGAGCCTGCGATTCTGGATCATCTGTTCGAGCTCACGCAACTCCGCCTGAGCGGCGAACTGGTGCGATTGGGAGCCGTCTCTCAACCGCCCGTTGAATACCATCCCGCGACCCTGGATGCGCTGGAAAATGACTTAGCGCAGTTCGACGTGCCGGCGGTGACATTCCGGCTGGCTGAGATCGTTGACCACGGTTATCGCGCGGGCCTCTATCGCCCCGAACGCGGTTTGCGTGGCTTGCTCGACGCTCATTTCGATACCATTCTCAGCGCACTCGATAGCCAGCCTGGTTTTGGAGACGGCGCGGCGTACGTCGCCAGGGCGGTTCTAAAGGCAGTGGTCCTGACGGGCTCGCAACGCGCCATGCCGGGCCTGGCGGGATTGGCCGAACAACTAGACGTTGCCTCGGGTGTGCCCGAGGCGTGCCTTCAGTGGCTGCTCAAGAGCAGTGGCGTTGTGCGCTTTTGTGAAGCCGATGGCTGGCAGTTCGATCCTCCGCAACTGCGCGAGATCGTAAAGAGCTGGATCGAGGAGGACCGCGATCTCTGCGGAAAGGCGGAGCGGCTTCTGGCCGACGGCATTGAGGGCCGGCAGAAGCTCGGCACTCTTCTGCCACGCGACCGGTTTCACGATGTCAACGCACAGCAGCGGCTGCTTCCCGTTACGCCCGAGCAGGCGTCCTTTCTAACGCTGTGCGCTCTGCGTTTCTACCCGGTTCACGATCCGGGGCCGGTTAATTACTGGTTCCGCCGCATCGGGGATTGCGCGCTGGAGGTTCAAACGCTCACAGAAGCGCTGGCGGATCCCATCCCCGCCGCCCGCCAGCGCGCGGCTAACATGCTGGGCGGTTACGACGAACCCCGTGTTCACGGCCACTTGTGCCGGCTGGCGCTCGAAGACGCCGACGCGAAGGTCCGCCGGCAGGCATGGGAGAGCCTGGCGCGCTTCGCCAACAAGGAACCGATCTACCATGTCCTGGCCGCGGCCGCCTCCGGCGGTCCAAGTCACTCGTGCATTCGGGCTATTCAAGCGCTGCGAATATTCCCGGACGAACGCTGCGCGGGGTTTCTCGAGTCCGTCATCTCCGGCCCCACCGATGCGCCGGTCCGTGAGGCGGCAATCGACGCCCTGGCAAACACGAATTGCGAGGCTGGCGTTGCCGCGTTGGTGCGCATCGCGCTCGGCGATCAGGATGAGGCGGACCGCGAGCGCGCCCGTGAAGCGCTGAGCGGTTTAACGACCGAGCATCTCGTCGAATTCGGCATTTCGGATGCCGAACGCGATTACTATGCGGGGCTTCCAAAGCGGCCCGAAGGGGGTTGGTGGACGCGCCTGGGCCATTGGCCGCCGGCGATCCTGATCCTGTTCTCCAACTTCTGGATCCACGGCCTGGCTCTGTTCTTCCTGAAGCGCTGGCGTTGGGGGGCGGCATTCCTGGCGGTCGAAGCTTTTGCAGTTCTGGGGATGTTCGAAGCGATACCTGCGCCCGCCTGGCTGGTGGTGCCCTTGTGGCTGGTGAACGGGCTCGCCGCTACGCTCGCCGCCTCGTGGGAATCAAGACGGAAACCCGCCGCACCCGGCACCTTTTCGCGAACATTGTCCAACGTCCTGCTGGCGGGCGTCATGCTGAGCAGCGGCCTTGCGCTTCACGGCGCCGGACACTGGATCACCGGCCGGCGGCGGAAAGCGGTCCGCTTCTTCGGCATTGAATTGCTGGCGATTCTGGCCCTGGTTTCGACTTTCGCCTTGGAGCACCTCTTTGCGGTCGGCTCCGTTCAAAGCGGACTCGACCGGTTCTCGACGGCGCTGCTGTTCCTCTACCGGTATGGCGGCCTGGTTTTGTCGTGGTTGGCGGCGGCGGCGTCCCTGGTCGAAGGAGAACGATGGGGGCGGCGCGGTCCTTGGCGTTCTCCCGCCCACTGCGGCGTTCTACGGTCGCTATTGGCCAGTCCCGTATCATCCGGCGTGTTGCTGCGCCGCCTTCAGAGCTCGGATGCCAAAGAATCGCGCCACGCGCGCCGGTGGCTCGCCCACTTCGGCGATTCCATTCCCGGATCGGACTTGTTGCGTGTCCTGCGGCAAAACCAATCGCAAACGCCGAAAGAGATGCTGGACTGCATTGCGCGGTACAAGGACCGCAAGGGCTACGAGAGGGTCGTCACCGAACTCGGCGAAATGTTCGACGATGGTGGGCCTCAGGAGAGAACCGTGGCCGTCCGGCTCCTGGCCAAGTACCCGACCGAAGGCTCAATACAGGCCTTGTCCGCCCGGCGGAGCGCCTTGCTGGGTGTTGACCGCTTGCGCTTCTGGATGGCTGCCTGGGTGCGTCCCTTCCGTGGCTGGCCGCCGCTGGTGAAGGTGGCCGCGGTGGGCCTGGCGCTACTGGCTCTCCTGCTCATTACCGACGGACTGAGAACTTTACACAACCCAGGGTGGCCGCAGATCAAGGAGCTGAAGGAATTGTCGGGCTCGCTCAGCCCGTCAGAGATCAGCGATCTGTCGGTGACCGCGGAGTTTCTGGCAGTCCGGTATCCGCGGAAATCCGCGGCGGAACTGGCCAGCCTGTTCGGGCAGTGTGACGCGGCGCACGCAAGCGGTCTGGGCCGGAGCCTGGCAAAGGTCGCTGGTAATTACGATCGCCACGCGGAAGAGGAATTCCAGAAGAGGGAACGGCGCTACTGGTGGCAGGATCCGAAAGAAGCTTGGGAAACCCGGCAGGTTCGCCAGGGATTGGAGGAAGCCAGCGCGGCGCGAAGCCTGGCCGTCGCCGCGTTGATTGGCGGACTCGGGGACAAGGATAAACGCACGGCATCGCAAGACTCGTTGCGTCATGCGTCGGAAATCGGCGGCTCTCCCGAACTCGTCGCCGGCCTGGACCAGCTACTTGCCAAACCGGTGTTGTTGAATGCGGGCCGATCGGAGACCGAGGCAGCGCTCGACAATCAACAGTTTGCCGGTGCGATTGCAGCCATGCTGTCACACACCATCGGTAACGTCCCAAAGTCGCAGGAGGTGGTTGGCCAGCGGGCGGAGATCCTCAGGGGCGCCTTGCAGACTTCGCCCGAGATCGAGGTGAAGCGCCAGATTATGCGCGCGCTGGCCGCATCCAAAGACCCGCGGGCCGTGAATGCTCTGAAGAGCTTCGTCTTGTTTGACGGGTTGCCGCTCCAGACGGCGAGCCGCGAAAACGCGGCCAACGACCCGGCCCGCACACGAGACGTAGTGAACCTCTCGACAGTCCAAAGGGACGCGCGCGGCGCCGCTGCCGAGTTGTTGCGGGATATGGACACGCCCGAAGCAGCCAATGCCATCCGCGATCTTCAGGAACAAGCCAAACGTCTGCCTCCAGAATTGTCGGCCAAGCTTCAGCCCACGGGTCGCGAAGCCGCCACGCAACTCAATGTCGAAGCGCAGCGGCTGCAGACGCGGGGAAATCTGGCCGAAGCGCTGAAGAAAGCTGAAGGAGCGGTTAGAGCGGACCAGCAGCTACCGGATGCGCACGGCACTCTGGGTTCAATTCTTTATGAACTGAATCGCAAGAGCGAAGCCTACAGGCAGTTCCAGGAAGCGACGCGCCTGTGGCCTGGTTACAGTTGGGCGTACTACATGCAAGCGTTGATCCTCCGGGATCAAGGGCGATTCCGCGCCGCCGAGGCGCCTATGAGGGAAGCCCTGCGGACCGACCCTTCTTTCCCGTGGACCTATCGCTTGCTTCGGGAAATTTACGTTGCGCAGTCACGCGATAAAGAGGCCGTTGCGGAATTGAACCGCTTGCGAGAACTGTATCCGGAAGTGGGCGAGATCTATGCCCAGCTTGCCTACGTCTATCACGAGCGAATTGCGCCAAAAGATCCGTCCGCCTATGAACAGGCATACCAGTCGAACCGCAAGCTGCTGGAAATTCAGAAGAGGTCCAACCCCGCGGAAGCCGATTCGACTGAAGCCAACCTGCTCGAATGCAGTTTGACCACCGGGCGCTACGCGGAGGTGATCGAACGCGCGCCGGCGCTGGCGGCGCGCATCAGCAACCACGACTGGCAGATGGCGATGTATCTGTTCACCCTCATCGCACAGGTTGTTGAAAAAGACAATGGCAAGGCGTCGGATACTCTCCTCCAGGTCGAGACCCTGTACGCGCGAGCGTTTCGCGGAAGGAAAAGCGCCCCCGATTGGGTATACGGCGGCACAGTGCACTACCTTGAACGGCGCGTCCCACCGTCCCCGCAGCAGGCAGCACTCGTCAACCTGATTCGTGCGATCAACACGGCTCCCGCATCTGTGGAGCCGGCGCTTTTTGAGGCGGTTCGGGACTCCCTGGGAACTACGTCGAAACGCCGCGGCTAAGCCGAGAACGGGTTGTCGATGACGTAGCGCCAACCGCCGTCGCTGCCCCGGCGCACTACCTCGGATGATTTGCCCGACATCGCCGTCTGGCCATTGTCTGTGAGCTTCCACTCACCGGAAAGCAGCGCCAGGTCACCGCTGTCGAGAACAAAAACCGTGGTCATCGTCATCTTGAAACCGGTGCCGAGAAAACCTTGGATGGCCGCGCGGATTGCCTCGGCGCCCCGGAGTTCCACCCCGGGTTGAGGCACAAAAACGGCATCGCCGCCGTACAAAGACGCCAATCCACCGGCATCGCCGTTGTTGAAAAGCTCGGCGTATGTGGAGTGAAGAGATTTCAGGTCAGTAACGAGCATCAGGATTTGGACCTCTCTTGAATTGCCCCGTCGTGGCTAGGCTGGGCCGGCATAAGCTTTCTGATTGTAGCGCGAACGGTTTGCTACACTCGACACAAAACATGTCAGAGAACGCCATTTTCCCACCCTCACCCGAGTTTGTTAGCAAAGCCCACGTTCAAGGCATGGAGCAGTATCGAAAGCTCTATCGTGAAGCCGCCGGCAACCCCGAGGCATTTTGGGCTGACATCGCCAAGCGCGAGATTCATTGGTTCGAGCCCTGGGACCACGTCTTTGAGTGGAACCCGCCATTTGTGAAATGGTTCGCCGGCGCCAAGACGAATGCCGCCTACAACTGCATTGACCGGCATCTTGAAGCGCGGGGAGACAAAGTCGCGATCCTTTGGGAAGGTGAACCGGGAGACGTCCGCGAGATCACTTACAAGGAATTGCACCGGCTGGTCTGCCGTTTTGCGAACGTGTTGAAAGCCCGCGGACTGAAAACCGGGGACAGGGCAATCGTCTATATGCCGATGGTCCCGGAACTGCCGGTGGCGCTGCTGGCTTGCGCGCGCCTGGGCGTTATCCACAGCGTCGTCTTTGGCGGATTCTCGGCTGAGGCGCTCAAAGCACGGATCCAGGACCTGGACGCCTGTATGGTCATCACTGCCGATGGAGGCTGGCGGCGCGGGAAGGAAGTACGCCTCAAGGACGCCGTCGATGAAGCCGTACAGGAGTGTCCCGGAGTTCAAAACGTGATCGTCCACCAGCGCACCAAGTCGCAAATCCCGATGCGGGAAGGACGCGATCACTGGTGGCACGAGCTTGAGGAGGGCGTTTCAGACGATTGTCCCGCTGTGCCCGTTGATTCCGAACACCCGCTGTATGTCCTCTACACATCCGGCACGACGGGACAACCCAAAGGCATCCTGCATACGACCGGCGGTTACCTGACGGCGATCCTGATGACGATGAAGTGGGTGTTCGATCTCAGGGAGGAAGACGTGTACTGGTGCACCGCCGATATCGGTTGGGTCACCGGACATAGCTATGTCGTATACGCTCCGCTTGCGGCGGGCGCCACGACCGTGATGTACGAAGGTGCGCCCGATTATCCGGACTACGGGCGGTTCTGGCAGACCGTGGCGAAGCACAAGGTATCGATTTTTTACTCATCACCGACGGCGATTCGCGCCCTGATCAAGCAGGGTGAGAAATGGCCCGCGATGCACGACCTCTCAAGCCTCCGCTTGCTCGGTTCGGTGGGCGAACCCATCAACCCCGCCGCCTGGGAATGGTATTACCGCGTGATTGGCAAGAACCGCTGCCCGATTGTCGATACGTGGTGGCAAACGGAGACGGGAGGAATCCTGATTGCGCCCATGCCCGGCGCCGTGCCGTTGAAACCCGGTTCGGGAACTTTGCCGTTGCCCGGAATCATCGCCGAGGTGGTCGATTTCTCTGGAAACCCCGTAGCCGCCAATCAGGAAGGCTTCCTCATCATCAAGCGTCCCTGGCCGAGCATGATCCGGACCATCTGGGGTGATCCGGAGCGTTTTCAACAGCAATACTTCAGCCGGATCCCTGGTGTCTATTTCACCGGAGACGCGGCGCGGCAGGACGAGGACGGTTACTTCTGGATTCTTGGCCGTGTGGACGACGTCATGAATGTCAGCGGCCACCGTCTTTCCACGATGGAAGTCGAGTCCGCGCTGGTCCGGCACCCTGCCGTGGCCGAGGCGGCTGTCGTGGGCAAGCCCCACGAAATCACGGGGCAAGCCGTGTGCTGCTTCGTCACGCTGAAAGCGGGCGACTACGATCTTCCCGCCTTGAACAAGGAACTGCGGCAATGGGTGGCGCACGAAATCGGCGCGTTCGCGCGTCCGGAGGAGATTCGTTTCGCCGAGGCGCTTCCAAAAACGCGCAGTGGAAAAATCATGCGCCGGCTACTTCGTGAGATCGTAACGACGCGCACCGTGACCGGAGATGTCACGACGCTGGAGGACCTGACCGTTGTAACACGCCTCGCCGCGCAGAATGACGAAGAATAGCGCCAAAGTTGGCTTATTCGCCGGTAACGCCTTGTTACATTCACGCCTTGCGGGCGCCGCAATATGAGAAAATCAAGTCATACAAGTCCGAAAACACCCACCTTCGAGGATTCATATGACTGAGATCGTAGAAATCATAGGCAGAGAGATTCTGGATTCACGCGGCAACCCCACGGTGGAAGCCGATGTCATCCTGGCGGACGGGAGCCTGGGCCGCGCGGCGGTGCCGTCCGGAGCGTCCACGGGCGAGCATGAAGCCGTTGAACTGCGCGACGGCGACAAGGACCGCTACTTGGGCAAAGGCACTCAAAAGGCAGTCAGCAACATCGAGAAGGAGATCAGCCCGGCGCTGATCGGTCTCGATGCGGTCAACCAGCGCGAAGTCGATGCCCGGATGATCGAGGTGGATGGAACCCACAACAAGGGCCGGCTCGGCGCCAATGCGATTTTGGCGGTTTCAATGGCGGCGGCGCGCGCCGCGGCAGCCTCGCAAATGACTCCGTTGTACCGCTACCTGGGCGGCGTCAACGCCTGCGTTCTGCCCGTCCCGATGATGAACATCCTCAACGGCGGCGCCCATGCCGATAACTCGGTCGACCCGCAGGAGTTCATGATTGCGCCGCACGGCGCGGCGAAATTCTCCGAAGCCCTCCGCATGGGCGCCGAGGTGTTCCACACGCTTAAGGGTGTTCTGAAGAAGCGGGGCTATTCGACGTCCGTCGGCGACGAAGGCGGCTTCGCACCCAACCTCAAGTCGAATGAAGAAGCGCTGGAAGTCGTCATGGAAGCTATCTCCAAGGCTGGCTACAAGCCCGGCGAGCAAATTTCCATCGCCCTGGATCCGGCCTCGAGCGAGTTCTACGACAAGGAAAGGGGGAAGTACGTCTTCAAGAAGTCCGATAAGAGCGAACGCACTTCCGAGCAGATGGTCGAGTTCTGGGCCGGATGGGTGAAACAGTATCCCATCATTTCGATTGAAGACGGAATGGCTGAGGACGATTGGGAAGGCTGGAAGACGATGACCAGCGCACTGGGGACGCGCATCCAACTGGTCGGCGACGATCTGTTCGTGACCAACGTCAAGCGCCTCCAGATGGGCATCGACCGCGGAATCGCCAACTCGATCCTGATCAAGGTGAATCAGATCGGCTCTTTGACTGAAACACTGGATTCCATGGCGCTGGCGGCCAGCGCCAACTACACCTCGATGGCGTCACACCGGTCGGGCGAGACCGAAGACACGTTCATCGCCGACCTCGCCGTGGCGACCGGCTGCGGCCAGATCAAGACCGGTTCGGCAAGCCGCACCGACCGCATCGCCAAGTACAATCAACTCCTTCGCATCGAGCAGGAATTGGGCGCCAGCGCCAGGTATGCCGGGCGCAAGGCGTTCAAGCAGTAAGGGGGAGGCTATGTACAGAGTCGTCTTACTGCGGCACGGCGAAAGCACGTGGAACAAAGAGAATCGATTTACTGGCTGGACTGACGTCGATCTCAGCGGGAAAGGAATTGAGGAGGCGATCGAAGGCGGCCAGGTACTCAAGAAGGAGGGCTTCACCTTCGATTTGGGATTTACTTCGGTCCTTAAGCGGGCGATCCGGACGTATAACATCGTTTGTGAGCAGATGGACCTGCTGTGGATTCCAGTAGAGCGCTCATGGCGCCTGAACGAGCGGCACTACGGCGCGCTACAAGGCCTCAACAAGTCCGAAACAGCCGCCAAGTTCGGAGAAGACCAGGTGAAAATCTGGCGGCGGAGCTATGACATCCCTCCTCCACCCTTGACGCCTGACGACGAACGGTACCCCGGAAGAGATCCCCGCTATGCCGGGCTAGACGGTAAAGACCTCCCGCTCACCGAATGCCTGAAAGACACCGTCGCGCGTTTCCTGCCGTACTGGCATGAGACCATCTCACCGGCCATCCAAGCTGGCCGGCGGGTCCTGATTGCGGCGCACGGCAACAGCCTGCGCGCGCTGGTGAAGTACCTGGACGGCGTCTCCGACGCCGCCATCGTGGAATTAAACATCCCGACAGGTATGCCACTCGTGTATGAACTTGACGGGAACCTCAAGCCGGTCAAGTCTTACTACCTGGGTGACCCCGAAAAGGTCAAGGCGGCAATGGAAGCCGTCGCCAAGCAAGGCAAGAAACAAACCTGAACTTTCCCAGCCGAAGTTGGGTTCCTCCGGCGCGCTAACGGGTGTATGATACCCGTACAACTTAAACCAGGGTTAGCTGTAACACCCCCAGCGGGTTCGACGGGTGAGCCCTCAGGGTGACCCTGGACGCGTTGTGGGGAGGTAAGGGATATGAAGGCTTCAGGGTTTGCGCTGGCGCTTGCGCTAGCCGGGCTGACGGCCCCTTCGGCCGGCGCCCAAGTACTGTACGGCTCGATCGTCGGGACGGTCGTGGACCCAAGCGACGCGGTGATTCCGAACGCCAAAATTTCCGCCGTGAGCAAGGGGACTGGCGCCGTCCGCGAGACAACAGCCGATTCCGGCGGACGGTACTCGCTGGTCAACGTTCTTCCGGGCACGTATGACATCCGCGTGACAGCCCAGGGATTCCGCACAATGACACGCGAAGGGGTGCAAGTAACCATCAACATGGTGACGCGGGTTGATCTCCAACTGGAAGTCGGCACCATGACCGAGAACATCACCGTATCGGCGGCCACCACGTTGCTGCAAACAGACAAATCGGACGTGCGGACGGAGATCACCAGCCGGGAGATCAGCAATCTGCCGCTCTCGAACTATCGCAACTTCCAGAGCCTGCTGAATCTCGTGCCGGGAGCGACGCCAACCAACTTCCAACACCTGGGCGACGCCATCGGCCGCGCGCTGGGGACCAACGTGAACGGGACGGCGATGAACAACAACCGGACTCGTGTCGACGGCGCGACGAACGTCTTCATCTGGCTGCCCCAGCACCTGGTCTATGTCCCGCCCGTCGAATCGATCGAAACGGTAAATGTCACGACCGGGTCATTTGACGCCGAGCAGGGGATGGCAGGCGGCGCCGCGATGACGGTCGCAACCAAGAGCGGGACGAACGAAGTGCATGGCGTCGCCTACCATTACCACGACAACCAGCATCTCTATGCACGGAACTTCTTCCTTCCCGCCAACCAAGGCAAAGCAAAGTCGATCTTCAACATCTTCGGCGGAACCATTGGAGGGCCGATCATCAAGGACAAGCTGTTCTTCTTCGGCAGCGTGGAAGCGACGAGGGAACGCGCGGGCATCTCGCCCACGCCGTACTCGGTTCCGACTCAGGCGATTCGCAACGGCAATTTCGCGGGCCTGGGGGCCACCATCTACGATCCGCTGACCGGGCAAGCCAATGGGGCCGGAAGAAGTCCATTTGCTGGCAACCAGGTGCCTGGCAACCGGATCAGTTCGATCAGCAAGCGGATTCAGCAGGATGCTCCGCTGCCCAACATGGAGGGGACTTCATTCGGCACCCTGAACAACTACTACAACTCGGCCACCGAGCAACTGGACCGCGAGAACTACGACATCAAGATCAACTGGAACCCGCGTACAAACCTGTCGATTTGGGGCAAGTACAGCCGCATGGACGGCTACTGGAACGCCCCCTTCGCACTCGGCGCCGTCGGCGGGCCAGGTCTCAGCAAGGCGGGCAGCCCAGGCACGAACGTGATGGACGTCAGCATCTACACGTTCGGACACACCTGGACGATATCGCCGACGTTCGTCATGGACAGCACTTTTGCGGTGACACCCTTTCAACAGACGCGGTACGCTCCGGACTTCGGAGAGAACATCGGCACAGAGGTATGGGGAATCCCGAATACAAACGATCCCGTCGTCAGTGGCTACGCGCAGGGGGCGGAAGAGGTGAAGAAAGCCTGCCCTCCGTCGGCGGAAGGGAAGTGTTACAGCGGAATGCCAACCATCACCCACGGCTTCACCGGGTGGGGCAACAGCTTTGGCTACCTGCCGCTGTTCCGCAACGAGAAGTCGTACACGTTTACGACAAACATGTCGAAAATCAAGGGCGCGCATGAATTCCGGTGGGGCTTCGACATGGTTCGCTATCACATGGACCACTGGCAGCCGGAAACGGGATCGGGCCCGCGCGGAAGTCTGACCTTTAGCGCGAATGCGACGGGCACTACAGGCTACACCGCCAACTACCTGAATTCCTATGCGACTTACCTGCTTGGACTGACGACTTCCATGGGCAAGACCGTCCAGTTCTTCCAGATGACCAACCGTGAGTGGCAGTTTGGCTGGTATTTCCGGGATCGCTGGCAGATCACCCGGAAGCTCACGCTCAACTTGGGCGCGCGCTACGAATACTATCCCCTGATCTCGCGAGCCAATCGTGGGATCGAGCGGTGGGACCCGGCGACCAACCTCGTCTATCTGGGCGGCATCGGCGGTAATCCGAACAACGTGGGCATCACCACCAGCAAGAAATTGATTGCTCCGCGGATCGGTTTCGCGTACCGCCTGTCGGAGAACACGGTCATCCGGAGCGGATACGGTATTACCTTTGACCCGCTGCCGTTCTCGCGTCCCTTGCGCGGCCTGTATCCGGCGACGATCACCGCGTCCTGGGTTTCCTCAGGACCCTACGCCTACGCGGACACGCTGGACAAGGGGATCCCGGCAGTGCCGCTGCCGGATATCAGCACCGGAATCCTGACGCTGCCGCCCACGGTTGACATGGGCCCCAGAAGCCCGTGGGGTGGAGAGTTGCATCGGGGCTACGTGCAGTCGTGGAACTTCACCGTGGAGCGAAGGCTGCCGCTGGACCTGGTGACCTCGGTCGCCTACGTCGGAACACAGACTGTCCGCCAGATGGCGGATCTCGACATCAATGCCGCGCCTCCTGGTACCGGACCGGCGGGCCGGCCGCTGGCGGCAACACAGAACCGCCGGATCGCGGCGCTGATGTGGGATGGGTGGGTGAACGGCAACTACCATTCATTGCAGACAGCATTGAACCGGCAGTTTTCGAAGGGGTTGTTCCTGAAGGGCGCCTACACCTGGTCGAAGACGATCAACTGGACCGACGAAGATGGCTGGGCGGGCTTGCCCGTGACCAACTGGGCGCCCGCGTTGCTGCGGAACCGGGCCGTCGCCGGCTATGACCGGACTCACATGTTCACCCTGGGGTTCCTCTATGACCTGCCATTTGGTCCGGGACAAAAGTGGGTTCAGGGTGGCTTCGGATCGTGGCTGTTGCGCGGTTGGCGGATGAACGGCGTCTATAACATCTACACCGGGACTCCGTTCACGATCTCCGCCGATGGCGCATCGTTGAACGCTCCGGGCAGTTCACAGACCGCAGACCAGGTGAAGCCCGGAAAGGTGGCCGTACCCGGCGAGATCGGCGCAAACAAGTCCTGGTTCGATCCACTCGCCTTCCGGCAGCCAACCGGGGTCCGGTTCGGCACAACCGGCCGCAACACGCTGCGAGGCCCAGGAATGTGGAACCTGGATCTTAGCCTCTTCCGCACCTTCTCGATCACCGAGAGGTGGAAGTTGGAGTTCAAAGCGGAGAGCTTCAATATCACCAACACCCCGAAGTTCGCGAACCCCGGAGCGGGCGTCGCCAGCATGCGTCTGAACGCCGATGGTTCCGTTCAAACATTGAACAACTTTTCGTCGATTACGAGCACTCAGACGGCCCTGACCTCGCCCTCTGAAAGGCGGTTCAGGTTCGGGCTGCGTTTGAGCTTCTGAGATACGGGGCCACGGCCCCGTTCGTATTAGTTGCTGGCGGCCAGCGCGGCGAGCGATTCCTGGACTGTGGGCGACTTGCCCGCTTCGACATCCTTGCGGCGCAAACCGTGGAACTTGGTTAACACTTCGTTGGCCAGCGCCAGCGCCGCGATGCGGTCCGTGTAAGGCGCAAGCTTGGCGCCCGGAATCGCGTAGATGGCCACCTCCGGCGTTAGCGCGTCCACATAGGCCCGCGCTCCGCAGCACCCCAGACTGAGTGCCGCCTTGGCCGTATTGGCGGCGTGCGGAATCACGGCGCATGCCGGACGCCCCATGGCCGGGGCCAATCCCCCCTCCACCTGCTGAGTCGCTTCCGTCAGGATCAACTGCTGGTCCGCCCGCACAAAGAGCAGAACCACGTCGGGGACCGCGGCGGCTTGGCCCAATGGTCCGTACACCACGTACTTGGGCGAGGTGTGTAGAACGGGAATTTGTGGAATGTCCTCTTCGCGAACATAGGACAATTCCCCCAGTACCTTGAGCGTGTCTTTGAGATCCGTTTCGCTCGCCGCGCTGAACCCAAGATTGTGAGTGTACTGCCCGATCGAACAAAGCTCGTGGTCCGATTGCGCGGTATAGAATGTCCTGCTTGCGCCTTCCTGCCAGAACTGGCACCCTGCCACCACGCGTCCGCTGAAGGCGCGGACCCCCTGGGGCGGTTCAGCGGCAAAGGTTACCGCCACCGGTTGGAGGCTCAGATGCAACGAGTCAGTCAGTGTTTGCGCAATTGCGGTCAGGTTCATGCGTGCTCCTTCGGATGAAATGCGATGCAGTCGATTTCAATCCTCATGTCGGGATTTGCGAACTTCACCTCCACGGTCGTCCGGGCGGGTTTCTGTTCGCCGAAGAACTCGGAGTATACCTCATTCATCGCCGGGAATTCGGTCCCGTACTTCAGAAAAACCGAACACTTCACGACGTCCGCCAACGAGGCGCCGGCCGCCTCCAGGATCCGCTTGATGTTGTTCAGCGTCACGCGGGTCTCGTGGCGAATATCGCCGAAAGACGTTTCGTTCGTCACCGGATCGACTGCAAGTTGTCCGGAGACAAAGAGGAAATCGCCGGCCCGCACCGCGGGAGAGTAGGCTCCGCGCGGACGCGGAGCATCGGGTGGAAAGATCCGTTCGATCATGTGCTGAGTGTATCCGTTAGACGGAGGGCTTTTTGCGCCGGGCCGGCGGCCGGCGGGCCGGCCTGTCCGCGTTGCCGTTCACCTTTTTGCGCGGCGCCCGCTTGCGCCCTTTGGTGGGCGGCGGTTCGTCGATTACGGGAATCTCGCCGGTAGCGGTCGGCTGGCCTCGGACGATCGGCTGGCGGATATCGTGCTCGGTGAGCACTTCCTCCTCGGGAGTATCCGATTTCGGCGGAGCCGGAGGATAGAACTCGGAGCCCAGGTATACCGTCAAACCTTGATCCGCGGAAGGCACGTTCCGCACGACACCCTTGTCTTGAGCGAAGTTGAGGAATTCGGAAAATTCCTGATACCCGTACCGTTTGTGGTCGAAGGAGGGATGCTCTTCCAGCATCCAGTTTGCGAGCTGGTCGGCCGGACAACCATCTTCGAGTTCAAGCCGGTGAATCTCGAGAACGTCGCGCAGAAGGGGCAGCGCCTCTTCGGGCTTGGGCATGTCCTTCGCCGGGCCGCCGTGCTTGCGCTCGATGAAGTACCGCCCGCCGGTTCCACGCACGTGGACGAGGTCGGCCCGTTTCAGTTTCTCAACAAAATCGGAGAAGCTCCGGGCGCCGTACGCGCTCTCGTTGAACGTGGAGTCCAACTGCAGCATCGTGGACTTGAGCAAACCCAACTGCGGCTGTACGCTCCGCCGCTCGAGCACTTGCAGCGCACGCTCCACCAGCGGAAGCGCCTGAGCCAGGTCGAGCGGCGCCGGTCTTTGCTTTTGCTGCTGTTGTTGACGGTCCCGGTCCCGGTCCCGGTCGCGGTCGCGCGGGGGGCGTTCGAACCGGCGCTCTTGCTGTGCCGCCTGGACAGCCTGCGGCGGTGGCGGCGGCGGTGGCAGCTTGGAAACGTCAATATCCATCAACGATTCAAAGCTGATGAACTCGTGGCAGTTCTGCTGCAGGATGGTGGAGGTGAAGGCCCTGCCGCCTACGACGTACACGGTCTTGCCGTACTCGCGCAGCTTGTTCACCAGCGGGATAAAGTCGCTGTCACCGCTCACAATCGCGAAGGAATTGACGTGGTCGTGCGTGAACGCCATTTCCAGCGCATCCAGCGCCAGGTTAATGTCTCCCCCGTTTTTGTCGCCACGCGGCGATGGCAAGCGCTGCACCATCTGTACGGCGTTTTCCGCCATTTGCCGGGCTGCGCCTTCCTGGCGGCTCCAGTTCGCGTACGCGAACTTGGCCACGATGTCGCCACGCTCCTTGAGGGCGTCCAGCACCAGCGAAACGTCAAACTCGCGCCGCAGCGTGGACTTGATCCCAATCTCGATGTTGTCGTAGTCGACAAACACCGCAATATTTTGTCTGTCTTGCATGTCTAAACAGAATCCTTACAAAATGTTCGCCGGGAGTAAAGCCTGAAATTCAGTTCTTCAGAGCGGCTGCCGGACAGAACCGCGGATGAAATCAACGATAGCACCCAGTGCGGCGCCGGGTTGAAAGACTGCGGCGACTCCCATTTGTTTCAGTTCCGCGGCATCTCCATCAGGGATGGTGCCGCCGACGACCACCAGAACGTCGTCCATTTCCTTTTCCCGCAGCAACTCAAGGATGCGCGGCACAATCGCGTTGTGCGCGCCGGACAGGATCGAAAGTCCGATCACTTGAACGTCCTCCTGGAGGGCTGCGTTAACGATCATCTCCGGCGACTGCCGGAGTCCGGTGTAGATTACCTCCATGCCGGCGTCCCTCAGGGCGCGGGCGATTACCTTGGCTCCGCGGTCATGGCCGTCGAGCCCGGCTTTGGCCACTAACACACGGATCCTCGGAACCATGTATTGAAGCCTACCTATAGGATACTGGATTCGGTCCAGCCGCCGAAGACGTCGCGGAAGGCGGAACAGATTTCGCCCACGGTTGCATAAACTCGCACTGCGTCCAGGATTTGGGGCATTGTGTTTACTTTACTCTCCGCGGCCAGTCGAATTGCGTCCAAGGCGGCGCGGACTCTCTCGTTATCGCGCTCCTCTCGCAGACGGCGAACCTTCCGCACCTGCGTCTCTTCGGCTTCCCTGTCGATGCGCAGCAGCGGAATCGATTCCGGCTCTTCGCGCTCAAACTGGTTCACGCCCACGATGACGCGCTCGCCGGTCTCGATGCCGCGCTGGTAACGGTAGCTGGCTTCGGCGATTTCCCTTTGCGGGAAGCCGCGCTCAATCGCGGAAATCATTCCGCCCATCTCGTCGATCTTGCGGATGTAAGAGACGGCGCGTTCCTCCATTTCCGCCGTCAAAGCCTCCACGTAATAGCTCCCGCCCAGCGGGTCGGCTACCGAAGTGACTCCGCTTTCGTGCGCGATAATCTGCTGAGTCCGCAGGGCGATGGTCACGGCTTCTTCGCTCGGCAGCGCATAGGCTTCGTCGAGCGAGTTGGTATGCAGCGATTGCGTGCCGCCCAGCACCGCCGCCAGAGCCTGGATCGCCGTGCGTACCACGTTGTTGTAGGGTTGCTGCCAGGTCAGCGAGCAGCCGGCTGTCTGAGCATGGAACCGCAGCTTGAGGCTGCGTTCGTCCTTGGCGCCAAACCTGCCGCGCATCGTCTCTGCCCAGATCTTTCGAGCCGCCCGGTACTTGGCTATCTCCTCAAAAAAGTCGTTGTGCGCATTGAAAAAGAAACTCAGCCGGGGTGCGAAGGAGTCGGCCGGCAGTCCGCGTTCCAGGGTCCACTCCACGTACTCGATGCCGTCGCGCAGCGTAAACGCCAACTCCTGCACCGCGGTCGAGCCGGCCTCGCGGATGTGATACCCGCTGATGGACACCGGATTGTACCGGGGCACGTGACGCGCGGCGTACTCGATGACGTCGGTCACCAACCGGACCGATGGCTTGGGTGGGTATAGATACTCCTTCTGAGCGATGTACTCTTTGAGGATGTCGTTCTGGAGGGTTCCGTTCAGGGAGTCCCAGCTCACGCCCTGCTTTTCGCCGGCCACCAGGTACATGGCCCACAGCACCGCCGCGGGAGAGTTGATGGTCATCGAAACGCTTACCTCGCCCAGCGGAATCTGGTCGAACAACGTCTCCATGTCGGCGAGCGAGGCGATCGATGCGCCGCATTTGCCAACCTCGCCAAGCGCCGCCGGATCGTCCGGGTCGCAGCCCATTAACGTTGGCAGGTCGAACGCCACCGACAATCCGGATTGCCCCTGGCTCAGCAGGTAGCGGTACCGTTGGTTGGTCTCCTCGGGCGTGGCGAACCCCGAAAATTGCCGCATGGTCCACAGGCGTTCCCGGTACATCGACGGGTGGATCCCCCGCGTGTAAGGGAACTGCCCCGGCAGAGGAGGTGCGTCCCCCCGCATGTGCTCCGGCCCGTAGCACGCTTCGACGGGGATCTCGCCCAGAGTGGTTTTCACCATTGCTAGCTCGATTCTAGCCCGGGGCCCGATCACGAGGCATTTCGCGTTGCCCGCCTACCCGCGCCACTGGACGCCCACTACAATGAAGGTGCGATGAGTGAAAAGCCGTTCGACGAGCCGCGGCTCGTGCTCAACCGCATCTACACGAAAGGCGGAGACAAGGGAGAGACCAGTCTGGCCAGCGGCCAGCGTGTCCGGAAAGATGCTCTCAGGATCGAGTGCTACGGGACCATCGACGAGCTGAACTCGTTTGTGGGTTTGGCCTGCGTATCGGCCAAGGAACTCATCCCCGCGCATCCGGCCTTGGATCAGTTGGCCGGCATGCTGGAGCGCGTCCAACACGAGCTCTTCAACCTCGGTTCGTTACTGGCGACTTTGCCGGCCGACCTGCATCCGAAGCAGCCGCGGATCACGGAGGCCGAGGTAAAGCAGTTGGAACGGGACCTGGACGCTCTGAATTCTGGTCTCCCTTCATTGCGCAGTTTCGTGTTGCCCGGAGGGTCGAGGCTTAGCGCCGAACTGCACGTCTGCCGCACCATCTGCCGCCGCGCCGAGCGTGTGCTCGTCTCACTGAGTCACGCCGAAGAGGCGGACGGCATGGCCATCCAATACCTCAACCGCCTCAGTGACGCATTCTTTGTGTGGAGCCGCTGGGCAAACCGCCAACTCGGTGCGGAAGAAGTGTTGTGGCAGCCGAACCGCGCCGCCTCGGCCCGCTAGCCACGCTCAAGGCTTTGCCTCGCGCACGATCCGGCCGAACAGTTGCCCGGTGGCCGACTTGGATTTCCAGGTTCCGGCATATTGGTCCTGATAGAGAACCACGCGCGCGGTATAGGCGCCAAGGCCGGGAATCGTCAGGTCTGTGAGCGTAATCACCGGCGTGTCGCCGGCCCATTGCACGTTCAAAGGGATGGGGACAGGAACGTCGTGCCCTTCAAAGCTGAGCCGCGCGTGAAACAGCCATGTGTCGCCCGAAAGATGAGTCACCTTCTCGATGCGGTACCGTTCTTCGTTGGAAAGACCTTCCCGGTTCGACATCGTGGAATGGCCAACGAGCGTGACCCCCGACATGGATTCCGCAAAAGTGCGGTTCCGTTCGCTCTCGGTGGCGGTGGGCTTCTTGCGGGTTGCGGAAAAATACCAGATCACACCGGCCAGCAGGATCAGCAGCAGCAGGACGGCTCGCTTCATTGATGCACCTCCTAACGGAACGTAACACTCACCAGGTTCGACGCTTTGCCATCGGCCCGGAAGACCACGGATTGCCGTCCACGGTTCGCGAGCGAGCGTGGAAGTTCGGCCACTAACTGGTCGACACCCGGAATCTCGTATCCCCAACCGGCATAGAGCACGGGCGCCTCCGCCGGTCCAATCCGGAGCGACACCCGCGTTGACGAGTTTACTCCCCGAAATCCGGACCCCCAGAGGATTAGCAACAAGCGATCGCCGGCGGCGCCGAAATCGATGGGTTGGTCTGCCGGTTCAAGTGTACTCCTACCGCCGGCCAGGACACGAAGGACATTCGCCGCCGCCGGGCCGCAACCGCTGCCATCGGCGGAAAACAGGGCGGGTGCGACCGGCTCGATCCAAACGCGTCCGGCCGCAACGTCCACACCCTCGCGGGCGACGCTGACTCGGGCCCAGCCTCGCGCCAGGCTCTCCGGCACGAGATAGTGGATCTGCGCCGGACTCACCGCCAGCAGCGGCGCAGGCGCCGGGACACCGTCCTGTCCGGTCAGCGTCACTTTGATGCCGGCGAGTTCGGCGGGCCACGGAAGGGAGTCCGCCTGAACGGTCTTCTCCGCCAGCACCGGTCCGCACCCGGAAGCGAGCGAACCGGGCGCCAGGGCGGGTCCCGCGTTGCCCGCCGCCGGGGAAGTCCAGAACGTTTCCCATGGCAGGCGCCGGGACAGGATCTCCATTTGCGGGCGGCCGGTGGTGAAGTTGCCGCCGGGTTGAACGGAGAGCGCCGAGTCTCCCCACCATTCGCCACCCGCCCAATAGGCTCCGGACGCCCCGGCTTCATCGAGGGCCGAAAGGAAAGTGTCCAGCACCGCCAGCCAGCGCGCATCCGTGGACGGTATGCCGTACTCGCCCAGCATGCCGCGCACGTTGTTCGCACGGCACCAGGCGACAAACGGCTGTAGCCTCGCGGGGCCGATGTTGGCCAAGTCCGGGTTGAGACTGAGTTCGCCGTCATACGGCATGGCATAGGTTCCACTGAAATCGCGGTCGAAGTAGATGTGCGCCTCGTATTCGGTGTTGTTGTACGGATCTTCAATCCAACTCTCCGCGCCGTGGACTTGCGGCCACACGTGAGAGTTGGACCAGGCGAGTCCTGGCGCCAGGATTCGCCGGCCGTCCTCATTCGCCCGGATCGCGTCCACAGCCGTTTGGGAAATCAATCTCCAGTCACCGTCTCCCATGTCGTGGGGCTCGTTCATCAGGTTGTATGCCCAGATATCCTCGCAGTCCTTGAATTCGGCCGACACGCGCCTCCAAAAATCCGCGAAATGCCCGCGGCTGACCTTCACCTCGCCGTTGTACCGGTTGTCGATCACGTATTCGCGGAGCGCGCCGTTCTCATTGATCCGGTAGCGTCCGAAGTTATGCGGCTCGATGATGACGGCGCCGCCATGGCGCCGGGCAGCGCCGGCATTACGGCGCAACCCAGCCAGATAGGCGGCGTCCAGAGGTCCGCCCAGAAGCGGTTGCAGACGTTCCCAGCGGAAAGGGATTCGAAAGACGTTCAGCCCTTGTTGGGAAAAGTATTGGAAAGTGGCGTCGGAGTTGAAGACGAAGTCCCGGTTCTCGACTCCCGGCAGGTTATCCGCGCCGAACTCGGCGCCCGCCAGATTGACACCGCGCACCAACCGGTTGGCGGCAGGGGGGCGCGCGGGCGTAAGCAGTGCGGACGCGAATGCGGACGGAACCCGAACGGGAAACACCACTTCCCGGAGCCTACCATTGCGGCGTGCCGTTTTGTGAGCCGCCGGGTAGGGCGTGGCGCGGCCACCTGGCATGGGGGCGTGGCGGCTGATCCGTCAATCATAAAATAGCCCTTTGTGTACGCTAAAGTCCTGCAAGTCATATTGACCGCGACTCTGGCGGATGGCTGTGCCGCCGCCTCCGGAGCGCTCGACGGCGCCTGGCGGAGTCAGGGCTGGGGATTCGTGTACCAGGTTCAAGGCGCGGACTGGCAGGCGTACGAGGTGACGAGCAAGACCTGTGTGGCGGGCTTCAAGGCGAAACGGGTAGCCAGCGGCCGCCCAGGAAACGGCGTGACTTTCCAGATCCGGCACGGAAATCTGTTTTCGATCGTGGACGGCGCCGGCAGCGAACACAAACGGATTACGGCGCCAAGAGGACTCACCAGCATCGCTATCGAGCGAATCGGGTCGCTGCCAAAGCCGTGCACGCCGCCCACGGCAAATACCTTGTTGAACAACTTTGAGGTGTTCACGGCGACATCGGTTGGTTCGCCAAGGCGGGTCGAAGAAAGTTGGCGGCGGTTACGGATCGCCGACATCTCCATGGTCCAGTGGTCGATTTCTGCCGCGGTGAGTGGCAGTATGGCAAAGCTGGGAATGGCGTCGGATACCTCCGGATCTTTGGGTTTGGCGACTACGGCCATGGTGAATACGACGCCGATGTCCGGGCGCTCAATCGCGCCCTTGACCGGATCCTTGGGGACGGATCGCTTCGTGCTCTGATCATCGACCTACCTCTCCTTTGGCGGCGATGACGGCCTTGGGCTGGCAATTGCGGGCCGGCTTACTGCAAGAGAGTACTTGGCCTACGGGATACAAGTGCGATCCGCCCCCTTGCGCCAAACCGCGATACGCCCGTCCGGGTGCGGCCGGGAAAAGAGCCGCTATTCAGCGGACCGGTGGTCGAACTGATCGGGCCGATTACGATGAGCGCAGCCGAGACCTTCACCTTAGCTCTCAATGGAGAGGACTCCGGCGGTTCTGAAGATCGGGGAGAACACCCAAGGAGTCTTCTGCGACGTGCTGGATAGACATTTGCCAAACGGCTGGGCATTCGGACTACCGAATGCCGTATATCGTATCCCCGATGGACGGGCGTTCGACGTTACGGGTATTCCGCCGGACATCCCCGTGAGCTATTTCGGGACGAAGACGTCGCCGCGGGCCGCGATCCCGCCATGGATTCGGCTATACGGCTGCTCGCGCGAAAGCACGACGGCGGACGATAGGTCTCGCGAGACCGGCAACCCTTAGAGCACGGCGCCGCAAGGACGCCAAAGTGCGCCAAATGTAACAAAACGCCGCCGCAGGCGTAAACTCCGACACAAAAGTTGCCTGGTTTACGCATTTAGGGCGTAGGTAATAGAGTTAAGAGACTGTCTCGGGAGGAGGTAAGTATGCGGAGGGCTCGAGCCCGGTGGGTGCTTGTCCTGGTCCTGCTTGTCGGGGCGTCTTACCCCGTTAGCGCCCAGGTAGCCGGAAGAATCACGGGTTCGGTGGTGGATGCCACCGGCGCGGGAGTGCCGAACGCCAAGGTCAGCCTGTTTCTTCAAGGCGGCGGCAGCGCGCTCCTGACAACCCAAACGACAAGCGATGGGCTGATCACCATCCCCGCCGTCCGGCCCGAGTATTACGACGTCGTCATCGAAGCGCCGGGCTTCGATTCGGTCAAGTTGCCTGGGATCAAAGTGGATCCTTCGAAGGAAACCGCGATCCCCCAAGTCACCCTGCAAGTCGCAGCGACAACCACCTTCTCGGTGGACGTCGTGGGTCACACCGCCATCGTGCAGACGTCAACCGCCGAAGTCGCGGTCACCATTACCCGGACTCAGGTGGACA
Organism: Bryobacterales bacterium; assembly: GCA_020851655.1. GTDB lineage: Bacteria > Acidobacteriota > Terriglobia > Bryobacterales > Bryobacteraceae > JADZCI01. The sequence continues at coordinate 34,728 of JADZCI010000306.1, read as the reverse complement.
CGCTCCCGGTGCTCGACCGGCAGGTCAACTTCCTGTTCAATACCCAGGCCGGGGTTACCGCTGCGCGGACCGCCACCACGATTAACGGGCTCCGCCCGAGTTATACCAACCTGCTGCTGGACGGCGTCAACGTGCAGGATTCGGTGCGCACCAACCCCCTCGACTTTGTCCCCAACCGCCTCACAATCGGCCAGATTGCCGACATCACGATGGCGACGGCGAACGTGAACCCCACCATCGGGGGCAACGCCAACACCATCAGCCTGACGACTCCTTCGGGAACCAATGAATACCACGGGAATGCGTACTGGTATAACCGCAACAGTTTCTTTGGCGCCAACGACTGGTTCAACAATCAAAGCGGAATTGCACGCCCATTCCTGAACCTGAATCAGCTTGGCGGGTCCATCGGCGGTCCAGCCATCAAGGACAAGCTGTTCTTCTACTCCAATTACGAAGCCTACCGGATGCGCCAGACCACACCGGTGCAACGTACGATTCTCACTCCCGAGGCGCGCCAGGGGATTCTGCGGTACCGGAACGCCGCGGGGCAGACGCAGAGTTTCAATGTCCTGAGCAATCAGCAGACCCCACCGGATCCCTTTGTGCAGAGCTTGCTGCGGCAGACGCCGGCGGAGGGCAATTTCGCCGGACTCGGCGATAATCTGAACACCACCGGGTACTCGTTCAACGCCCGCAACAATACAACCCGTGACAACGTGACCGGCAAGGTCGATTACTACCTGTCCACGAGCCACACATTCTCGGGCAGCTACATCTTCAACCGCGACGTTCAGGACCGTCCCACATCGGGCAGTTTCTACACACTGGAGCCGCCCATCTACAACGACAACCTCGGCAATTTCTTTTCCGCGGCCTGGCGCTGGAACCCCGCGCCGGCGATGACCAACGAGCTACGGGGCGGGCTAAACCGCGTTCGCGGCACGTTCAAGCGACGCACCGATTTGCCTGCCTTTTTTGTCGCGAACAACTCCAACAACCTGCCCCTGATCTTCAACTCACCGGTCAACGAGACGCTGCCCGAAGGGCGCGACACGAACTCCTACAGCATTCAGGACAATGCGACGTGGATCAAGGGGAAGCACTCGCTGGCCTTCGGATTCCAGGCGACGCTCTGGCGCACGGCGGTTTTCGGCTACGGAGGCACCGTGCCCACTTATACTCTCAGCATCAACTCCGCCAACATTCCGCAGGGTTTCGCGCTCGGCGACATACCGGGCGCGAGCGCCAGCGACACCAACACCGCCAACCGGCTCCTGGCGGCGCTGGGCGGCTTGATCAGCCACTCTGGCCAGACGTTCAACATCACGAGTCCAACTTCCGGCTTTGTTCCCGGGGCGCCATACAACTACCACCTCAACATGAACAACCTGGCGCCCTACTTCAACGACACCTGGAAGATTCGCCGGAACCTGACCCTCAACCTGGGATTGCGTTACGAGTACTTCAGCCCGGTCGACGAGCCGAACGGTCTCTACATCCAGCCGCGCACGCCCAGCGGCAATTACATTGATGCGTTGCTGGGCAATCCAACCATCGACTTCGTTCCCGGCGGCATGTACAACCCGGACCGCAACAACTGGGCGCCCAATGCCGGTTTTGCCTGGGATGTCTTCGGCACAGGACGTACCGCGGTTCGCGGCGCCTACTCGATCGCCTACGCCAACGACAACAACATCAACAGCGCCTGGATCACGTACACCGCCAACAACGGGCTCAGCAGCAACCTGAATGCGGCGAACCTGAACGGAACCGCGGGCGCTTCGCCGCCGCCCATCAAGACGCCTCCGTTCGGGCTGCCGACGACCCTGCGGGATCAGTTCAACCTCTCGCCGAGCTCGGCGCCGGTGGAGGGCGTCATCGATCCCAACCTGCGAATGCCCTACACGCAGCAGTGGAACTTGAGCGTCGAGCACGAATGGAAAGGGTACCTCTTCACCGCGCGCTACCTCGGCAACAACACCACCGGGCAGTTGCGGCAGATCGACTACAACCAGATCAACGTGTTCCAGGACACGTTCTTGCAGGACTTCAAGGCCGCGCGCAACAACGGCTTCCTCGCACGCCAGCAGTTGGGACGCTTTGATCCGCGTTACAATCCCGCGGTATCCGGCAGCCGCCCGCTACCTTTCTTCGACAAGCTGCCCCGCGGGGCGCTGCTGACCAATCCCGGAGTGGTGGGACTGATACAGACCGGCGAAATCGGAACGCTCGGCCAGACCTATCAATCCAACCTCCTGTTCCCCTACGCGGGCTTCAGCTATTTCCCGAACCCGCTCGCGCTGTATTCGAGCCTGCTCGCCAACGCCGCGCGCTCCAATTACAACAGCGGCCAGTTTGAAGTTGCGCGCCGCATGCGCGGCGGCGTGCATCTCCAGGCGAACTACACGTTCTCGAAAGCCATCAGTACCGCGGCCGCCTTCCGCGGACTGGAAGCTCAGCTCGATAACAACAACCGGTCCCTCGAACGGGCTCGCTCCCCTTATGACCTCGCTCACGCCTTCAAGCTGAACCACTACGTACCCCTGCCGTTTGGGAAAGGCCAGCGTTTTGACCCGGGCAACCGCCTGGTCAACTTCCTGGCCGGGGGATGGGCTCTCAGCGGGTTTCTCATCATTCAATCCGGCCAGCCCGTCTCGGTGCTTTCCAACCGCGGCACCCTGAATCGCGGCCCGCGTTCCACCGGAGTGGCGACAGCCAACACCATCGCCAACGGCGATGAGTTGCGCGAAACCACTGGCCTGTTCAAGAACGGCAACGGCGTGTACTGGATTGATCCGCGGCACATCGGTCCGGACGGCCGCGGTGTTGCTCCCGACGGCCAGGCGCCATTCGAAGGGCAACTCTTCTCCAATCCGGGTCCGGGCGATGTGGGAGGGTTGCAGAGGCGCTACCTGGATGGTCCGGGCTTCTGGAACTACAACTTCTCGGTTCAGAAGGACACAAAGTTCACCGAGCGCCAGAGCATTCAGTTCCGGGTCGACTTCTATAACCTGTTCAACCACCCGAACTTCTGGCCTAGCACCGACCTCGCCGGCGGCGACCACAATATCAACAGCACAAGCTTTGGACGGATCACGTCGATGACAGGCGGCGGCGACGGCGTGTCAACCCGGTTGGTGCAGTTCGGGCTGTTCTACAAATTCTGACTACCGTTGGTGTTGTTGGCGGAGGAACGTGGGGTCGTCCATCGGCGGCCCCGGCTTCGGGTCCAGCGGGTCGCGCGCCTTTTCCGGCACAAAGATCTCCCGATCAGCCGGCTGGACCTGAAATGGCGTGAAGTCCGGCGCCGCCGTGAAACAGTCGGAAAGATCGGCCGCCACAGCGTCAAACTGGTTCAAAGCGGGCAGGTGGAACAGCCGGAAGATCGTCTTGAGTATCGCCCCGAAGCTCCGGTTGACGTGAGTCGCATAGTTCTTTTTCGCGTAGGGACCAGCGACAAGCAGCACGGTTCGATGTGAATCGACATGATCGATCCCTCCTTGAGCATCATCTTCCGTCACGAAGATGACCATTTGCTTCCACCAGGGGGTATGTGAAAGGTAGTCGACAATCCGTCCCAGCGCATAGTCGTTGTCGGCGACGTAGGAGGCGGGGAAGGGATATCCGTCTTCCGGGCGCGCCCGGGCCATATGATCGTTGGGAAGGTGTATGTACAGGAAGCGGGGCAATTCCCTGCCCGGCTTCACATACAGGCTTTCGATCTCGGCGATGAATTGATTGGCCCGGAATTGATCCGGGATATTGGTGTTGTAATTGGGATAGTTGCGCGACGTGTTGCGGTACAGGACGTCGGGCATCGGAACATTGGTCAGATAGCGGGCGCCCGTGGGCTTCAGTCCCGCTCCCTCGTCCGCGCCGGCCAGTTCAAAGCCTTCCCCGAAGTTGCGGAACGTGATCCCATGACGGTCCAGGTGATGCCACAGCGTCCCGGCTTCCAGCAGTTCTTCGGGATGAACCGAGGAGTTGCTGCCGGCGAAAAGCAGCCTGCCAGGAGCCTCCGGGTTAAGCCGGAAGTCTTTCTGTCCCCCATAGGCGCTGCGCAGCGTGGTTTCCGTCCAGGCGTTTGGATAGGAACCGACCAGCCAGTGGTGGCCGTCGACGCTCACCTCCGAGTCGGCGTAGAAGTTGTCGCTGAAGGCCCAGCGCGCCGCCATCGCCTGGTGGTTGGGTGTGACGTTGTAAAAATTCTTGCCCAGCCGGATCAGCAATTCGCTGCGGTCCCATGTCACCCAGCCCCGGCTTCCTAACCGAGCCAGTTCCGGCGCACCGTTGAGCGGGCCGTTCGACGCCTCCGCCAGACCTCCGAAAACCTCGTCGTAGGTGCGGTTCTCCTTGACAATGAGCACGACGTGCCGGATCTCGGCCGGCAATGGCGCGGGCTCCTCCTTTTGAGGATTGAACCCGTTCAGCATCATCACCCGTGACGTGCCGGCGGGCAAATCCGCCGCCGCGGGTACATCGAGGATGCCGAGTGATCCGTTTCGCAACTCCGCCTGAAAACTCCTCGGCAAGGGTCCTGTTTTCGAGGCGTTCGGCCCAGTGCCAAAGCCTTTGGCGGAACTCACAAAAACCGTGCCGTTATCCAGCGCAACTGAGGTCGGAAACCACGCGGTGGGCAGGTGGCCCAGGACCTTGCCGGAAGCCGGTTCGACGACACCAATTGCGTTAATCCCGGCTTCGGCCACCAGCAGCCATCCCGTCGTGGCATGAAATGCCATCCCCAGCGGCAGCACTCCGCGCAATGATTCCAAACCCGGGATGCGCAGCGGGATCTCCCGGCGGACTTTCAAAGTGGCCGGGTCGATCACCGTGATGGAATCCTGGTTGGCGTTGGAAACGAAGATCGAATCGGCAGTCACCAGCAGACCGGATGGGCTGCTTCCGCCGGCACTGCGCGGTCCGAAAGGCAGGCCGGTGCGGGTAAAGCCGATGAGTTTGGGGGCTGCCGGGTTGGAGACATCGATGGCAGCCAGGGAATTCGATTCAGCCACGTTCGGGTCTCCTAGGCCCGGAACGGCCACCGGACCTCGTTGTGTCTCACGCCGCGCACCCCTCTCGGCTTCTTGTGATGGAAATCCAAACGCCGGGAAGGGCAACCCTGTCTCGCGTGCCTGTTTGGCATCGGCGCCAGGGATCACACTGTACTGAAACATCCCCACGTTGGTCACATACAACCTGCGGCCATCCGGCGAGAGCGCCAGGCGGAATGGCAGCCGTCCCACTTTGATGGAGGAGACCATCTTCTTGTTCCGCCCCTGGAACACCGCCACGGTGAAGTGCGCCTGGTCGGCCACGTAAAGCAGCCCCCGGCGGGCGTCGTAAGCGAGATCGCCGGAGAAACTGTCGCGCCACGGCCCCTGGTTGAGATGCAAGACATCCTGCACCTTGCCGCCCGGCACCGAGATCAGCCTTACACGCCCGGAATTGCCCTCTGAGGCATACAACGTGCTGTTGTCCGCAAACGCCAGTCCGAGAAACACACTGGTGAAATCGTCATCGCCGGCCTTTTCCGGCCGGCTCTGCGCTTCGATCTGAAGCATCTGCCATTGGCGTCCGCCGCGATCGAGAACGGAGAGCGAGTAACGATTTGGTCCGCCGTTGGCCGTGACCGCAAAACGCGCATCCGGAGAAAGGACAAGGCCAAAGGGTCCCGGCCCGGTGACGAAATGGCGTCCCATGGGATCGATCATTCGCCCGCCTGGAAGGACGCTCTGAATGCCAGGGCGCCGCGATGCGGCGCGCATGCCCGCCGGCGGCCGGAAATCGGCGGCTGCCAGCGTAACGCTGAGACATAATAGGAGTGCAATTCGCATTCGCGCCATTACTATCATGCAACGGCGAGCATTCCTTGGTTGTGTTGGAGCAACAATGATGAGCACCGCGGCCGCGGCGCCCGCGCGCGCCCGGTACTATGTCCTGGATAATTATTACCTGAAGAACGGCAGCCAGGGCGACAGGCTGGCCGAGTACCTGCGGAACGGGCTGATTCCGGCGGCACGGCGCCTTGAAGTCCCCGGTCCCGCGATCGTGCTCGAAGCGCTCGTAGCCGCGCACATGCCCCAGGTGTTGACCGTCACTCCGTACGCGGCGCAGGAACAGATCTTTGCCACCCGCGCCAGCCTGCGAGCCGATTCCGCCTGGAGGAAAGCTCTGGCCGCCTGGGAATCCGGCGAGGAAGCCCCGTATGAGAGCCACGCTGAGACGCTGCTCGAAGCCACCGATTACTCCCCCGCGCTTCCCGCGCCCGAGGCGGAGCGCAAGACCTCCCGCGTTTTCGAGTTAAGGCTGTACCACTCGCCCACAGAACGGCAACTGAAGGCCTTGCATGAGAGATTTGCGGGACCCGAAATCCCCATCTTCCACCGCTTGGGAATTCACCCGTTGCTGTACACCTCAACGCTCACCGGTCCTCACAAGCCCAACCTCGTCTACCTGACGCCGTTTGAGGGTCTCAGCGAACGTGAAAAGGCCTGGAATGCGTTCGGCGCCGATCCGGAGTGGATCAAGGTGCGCAAGGAATCCATCGACAAGCATGGACAGATCGCGTCCGTGATTCAGATTTCGCTGTTCCGGGCTTCGGCCTACTCTCCGATCCGTTAGCGAGGCGTTCCGGCCAATCAGCCGTGACCGCCGGGCAGGACCTTGGAGATGTCGTTGTACAGCACAAAGACGACCACCATCATCAGGAACACAAAGCCCAGCTTGAACACCGTCTCCTTGATGGGTTGGCTGAGGTCGCGGCGGATCAACATTTCGATCAGCAGCAGCAGGATGACGCCGCCGTCGAGGATGGGGATGGGCAGCAGGTTGAACAACGCCAGGTTGAGGCTCACCGTCGCCATCAGGCCGATATAGGTTATCGCGCCCTCGCGCGCCGCTTCGCCCGATAGTTGGGCGATACGGATGGGACCCTCCAGCGACTTGGCCGACATGCGGCGCTCGACAATGCCTCGCAGGAACTGGAAGATCAAACTGGCGCCTTTGACGTTCTGGCTGACCGATTCCTTGGCGGCATCCACCAGGCCCAGCTTGGAGTAGATGATCCGAGGACCGATTTGAGCGCCGATCATCCAGCGCGGGGTTCCATCGGTATTCTTGAATGCCGGCTCCAAGGTGACCTGCGCCGTGCGGCCGTCTCTTTGATAGACCACAGCCAGCGGCTTGCCTTCTGAGGAGCGGATCATTTCGTGAACCTTGGGCGTCGTACGCGCCAACTGGCCGTTGACGCTGAGGATGATGTCGCCCTTGCGGAGACCCTTGCGCTCGGCCTCCATGCCGGGTTCCACCCCGTGGATCTCTACTTCGGTTTCCGGAACCCACCCGGCCGAACCGACGCCATTCGTACTATCCATATTAGGCGTCACGACGGCCCGCACCAGCGCTCCGTCGCGGCTGACCAGTAACGGAAGTTCACGGTTGGCGCTGGAAACTTCTTTCAGAAATACGTCTTCCCAATCCGGGTCCTGCTCATCGTCGATCTGAACGATGCGGTCGCCTTCGTGCAGGCCGGCCTTGGCCGCGGGCGAGTCCGGAACGATCGCGCCGATGACGGCCTTCGATTCCGCGCTGGCCAGCTTTGGGTACTTGGTCATGTACAGGCCGGTCAGGATCGCCACCGCCAAGACCATATTCATGGCGGGACCTGCGAACACGACAATCAGACGCTGCCATCGAGGTTTGGAGAGCAACCCTCGCGGGTCGGGCTGATCGGTTGGATGCTCACCCGCCATGCGGACGTAGCCGCCAAACGGGATGAGCGAAATGCGGAAGTCGGTCTCACCGCGCTTAAAGCCGAAAAGCCGCGGGCCGAAACCGATACTGAACGTATCGATGCGCACATCGAAAAAGCGCGCGGCCCAATAGTGGCCCAGCTCGTGGATGACGATCATCACCCCGATGAGGACGAGAAACCATCCAAAGTTAGAAAAAGCTGTCATGACTCAAGAACCTCAGCCCTAAACGGCCGTCCTCACAGGTTTACCGCCGGCTATCTGGCGTGCCACCCGGCGTGATTCGCGATCAATCTCGAGTAACTCACCAATCGAGGACGCATTGCGCGAAGGGACCTCCGCCAGCGTTTCCTCAACAACAGATGCGATCGCGGTAAATGAAATCTGCTCGTTCAAGAACGCTTCCACGGCTACTTCATCGGCTGCGTTGAGCGTGCACGTGGCCGACCCGCCCGCCTCCTGGGCTTGATAAGCAAGCCGCAAGAGCGGAAAGCGGTCAGGATCCGGCGCATGGAACTCCCATGTCCGGGCTTCGGTCCAATCCAGCCTTGGCACGGGCGCGTCGCCGCGCTCCGGATACGTCAGCGCGTACTGAATCGGCATCCGCATATCGGTAGCCGAAATCTGCGCCACAACGCTGCCATCATTGTATTCCACCATTGCGTGCACGCTGGACTGCGGGTGCACCACCACATCCACCTGGGATGCCGGCAGATCAAACAACCAGCAGGCCTCAATGACTTCAAAACCCTTGTTCATCAGGGTCGCCGAATCTATGGTGATTCGCTGGCCCATCCTCCAGGTTGGATGATTCAAGGCCTGCGCCGGTGTCACACTTGCCAATTCCGCTTTGGGAGTCTTACGAAACGGGCCACCCGATGCCGTAAGCAGAAGCCGGGTAACTTCGTGCCGCCTTCCCGCCCGCAGGCACTGATGAGCCCCGTTGTGCTCGCTGTCCACTGGGATGATCTCCGCTTGTGAATCCCGGGCTGCCTGAATCACTAGACGCCCGCCCGCGACTAATGTTTCTTTATTTGCCAGACCTATGCGTTTTTTTTGGCGGACCGCCTCATACGTGGCTTCCATGCCCGCAACTCCCACAATGGCAGACATGACAAAATCGACTTCCGGTGCAGTAGACACCTCCACACGCGCTCTCGGACCGGCCAGGATCTCGGGCGGCACGCCCCGGTTGAGGCGGCTGCGCAGACCTTCAATATCCTTTTCGTCTGCGACAACCGCAAATTGTGGCTGGAATTCCAAAATCTGTTGGGCGAGAAGGTCCAGGTTCTTTCCCGCTACCAGCGCGAAAATCCGATATTCGTCGCGCCGGCGCCGAACCACATCCAGGGTGCTCTGGCCAATGCTTCCGGTTGAACCAAGAAGAGTGAGTGTTCTCAACGGCGCACCGTTGCCCATCATATCACTGGATTGTTTCTACGCACTGGCGGCTTCGGCTTTTGAACCTTGTTTGGTGGGAAACCCCTAAGGGCGCCAGGGAGGTTGCTTCAGGGGTCTTTTGAGGTTAGTCTCGCTTTGGTGGGAGTTGCCTCCCTGGCTTACTTCCAATTCTAGGATAAGCAGCGCCGGATTGCAAGAGAAATCTACAATTTTTTGGAGGATCGCACTTCCACGCCGACTACTTTCTCTAAAACCTTGATTGTAGAACACATATCTTCATCCGTCAGGCCTTGAGCCATGGCGGTACGGAACATTTGTTGGGTCAAGGCAGTCAACGGCAAGGGTACGCCCAATTCCTCCCCGGTCTCCAGCATCAAACCGATGTCCTTGTGCATCCATCTCACTGAAAAATTGGTAGTAAAGTCACGCCGGAACACGAATGGAGCCTTATACGACACCAATCCGCTCTTGGCCGCGCTGTTGTCCAGGATGTCGAGCATCAACTCCGGGTTCACACCGGCCTTGGCAGCCAGCACCATACCTTCGTTGAATGCTTGTAACAGATTAGAAAGAATGAGGTTCTGAGACAGTTTGGCATGCAGGCCCAGGCCAGTCACGCCACAATAATACAGCCGTTTGCCCATAACCTCGAAGAAAGGCTTCACTTTTTCATAGACTGCGGGATCGCCGCCGATCATGAAAGTCAGGGTCGCACCCTCGGCCCCTGGCTTGGAGCCGGTACAGGGAGCATCCAGGAATTCCGCACCCTTTGTTTTCAATTCAGTAGCGGCGCGGCGGGCGTACGTGGGCGCAACGGTCGAGCAATCGGCCACTACCGCTCCGGGCCGGATCCCGTCAATCAGCCCTTCAGCGCCCAGCGTGACCCGCGCGCTCATGCCGGTATCTCCGACACAGAGGAAAATCACGTCAGACTTCTCTGCCACTTCTCGCGGGGAGACACAGGCCGCCGCACCCGCTTCTTGCGCCAATTGCTCCGCTTTGGCCGCCGTGTGCGACCACACGGCCACATGGTGGCCCGCCTTGCAAAGATTGCGCGCCATGGGGTAACCCATGATGCCGAGTCCTAAGAATCCAAGATTTGCCATGACCTTAGCGACAGTACCACCGGATTGCGAGAGAATTCAACTCATGGGTGTGAACGCGCCTTGCCACCTCGCCATCCTGGTAGCGGCCGGAATCCTTACTGGCTGCGCCAAAACGCCTGCGCCGGTGGCCGAAACTCCTCCCCCGGATCCCACCACGGAATCCTGGTACCCGGTGACCGTTGCCGAAATCACCGCCCTGCATCGCGACGCGCTTCGTCTGTACCGGAGTGGCCGGCCAGAGGAAGCGTCCGGGTTGATTTTGAAAGGCCAGCCCTTGCTGAACCGTGTGCTCCAGGTCCCCAAGCCGACCCTTGCGGCGGTCGAAGCGGCTTCCGACATGGATGACCTCTACGGCCGAATGCTGCTGGCCAACAAGCACCCCGTTTGGGCGCGCCAGATGTTCCAGAAGAATGCCGCCCGGTGGAAAAACTGGCAACCCCAAACGGCCGAAACCGCCCAGCGTTTGAAGGTGGCGCAGGACGCGATCGCCGAATGCGACCGTCAGCCGTGAATTACTTCTGCCCGTAATACGCCGTGGCGCCGTGCTTGCGGAAATAATGCTTGTCCAGCAAGGCTTGCGCGACGGGTTCGGCGTTAGGATTGGCGATCAGCGTCTGGGTGGCCATGGCCGCCACTTCTTCCAGCACGACGGCCATGTAGGCCGCTTCCGCCACGGTCTTGCCCCAGCAGAACGGCGCGTGGTTGCCGACCAGCACCGCGGGAACCGCCAGTGGATCGAGGTCGCGAAAACGGCGCACGATCACGTGGCCTGTGTTGACCTCATAATCCGACTCGATCTCGTCGCGAGTCAGCGGAGGGGTGACGGGCACCGGTCCATAGAAGTAATCCGCGTGGGTGGTCCCGAAACAGGGGATTTCACGCCGCGCCTGCGCCCACGAGGTCGCTTGCCGTGAGTGCGTGTGAACCACGCCGCCAATCGCCGGGAAAGCCTTGTAAAGAACCAGGTGGGTGGCCAAGTCGGACGAAGGCCGAAGATCGCCTTCGACCGCCCTGCCGTCCAGGTCCACCACCACCATATCCGCCGCCGTCATGGTTTCGTATGGAACGCCGCTCGGCTTGATCACCACCAAGCCCCGGCCCCGGTCGATTGCGCTGGCGTTGCCGAACGTGTACAGCACAAGTCCGCGCCGCACCAGTTCCAGGTTGGCGTCGAAGACTTCCTGACGAAGTGTTTCGAGCATGATGGTCTCAGTGGTCCGCAATCAAGATCGTACCCTTGCGGCGATGTTCCGCAGCGTGGGCAGGACGTCGCCGATGGCGGCCGCGTCCGAACCCGGCTGGCCAAAGCTGAAGTACAGCGTGCGGTAGAGGCCGTAGAGTTCCTGATAGGTTTCCGCGGAACGGGCATCGGGTTGATAGACCCGGTATTTCGGGCAGAGCGCGTCCTGCGCCTCTTCGACGGTCTTGAAGGCGCCGGCGGCGAGAAACGCGAAGATGGCTGACCCCAGGCTGGTCACTTCAGTCTCCGGCGCCAGCACCGGCTTGTTCAGCACATTGGCGTAGACGTAGTTCAGGACTTCATTCTTCTGTGGAATGCCTCCGCCGTTGATCACGCGCTGGATGGGAACTCCATATTCCTCCATGCGCTCCAGGATCACGCGCGTGTGGAACGCCGTTCCTTCGATGGCGGCAAAGAGTTCGTCTTCGGCGGTGTGGGTGAGTTTCCATCCCAGCGTGATGCCGCCCAATTCCGGGTTGACCAGAACCGTTCTGTCCCCGTTGTCCCAGGTGAGGCGCAACAATCCGGTCTGGCCGGCACGGTAGGCATCCAGGCCCTTTGACAAAGCCGCCACCGTAGTTCCCGCACGGCGGGCAATGGCGTCGAAAATGTCTCCCGTCGCCGACAGTCCTGCTTCGATCCCGGCCATTCCGGGATGAATCGAACCCTGAACCACTCCGCACACGCCGGGCACCAGCCGTGTCTCGTCGGAAATGGCCATGATGCAGGTCGACGTGCCGATTACATTGACCACGTCGCCCCGCCGCACGCCCGCTCCGATGGCGTCCCAGTGAGCATCGAAGGCGCCCACTGGAATCGGAATGCCGGCTCGCAAGCCTAATTTCGACGCCCACTCCGGCGACAGACGCCCGGCGAGCGTGTCCGAAGCCGCAAAACGGCCCTTCAACTTCGCGCCGATCCCGGCGAACAACGGATCGACCGACGCCAGGAACTCATCGGAAGGAAAACCGCCCAGCGACGCGTTCCACATCCACTTGTGGCCCATGGCGCAGATGGACCGCGGAACCTGTTGCGGATCGGTGATCCCGCACAGCACGGCCGCCACCATATCGCAATGCTCGAGCGCCGCCGCCATCTGGCCGCGCTTCTCCGGGTTGTTCCGCAGCCAGTGCAGCAGCTTGGAAAAACCCCATTCCGACGAATACGTGCCGCCGCACCACTCGATGGCCTGCAGGTTCTGCGCATGGGCCGCCGCCGTAATGAGCGACGCTTCGCGCCAGGCCCGGTGGTCGCACCAGAGGTAATAGTCGTCCAGAGGCTCCAGGGAGGCGCCGACCGGAATGACGCTCGAACCCGTCGTATCCAGGGCAATTGCTTCGACGGCCTGGCCCGCCACGGCCGCGGCCTCCAGCGCGCCCTTCATCGCCTTCACCAGCGCGTCCATGTGATGCGCATGGCTCTGCGTCGCGTGGTCGGGGTCTTCTTTCTTCCGGTGTAGCGGATAGTCCGCCGTGGCGGAACCAATCCTTCCCTTAACGCTGTCGAAGATCGACACGCGGACGCTCAACGTCCCAAAATCCACTCCCGCTACGATTGCCATGGCTGACTCACTTGTGCCAGTAGACATCCCACCCTAAGTAACGGGTGGCGGCTTCATACACGGCGGCCGCGCCGGACTCGTCCAGGTTGGCGGCGACATGGTGCTCGAAACCCTGCTCACAGATGTACCGCAGCAGGTCCTGCATTTTCTGTATTTCCACGACTCCCGCCCCGCCGAAGGTCTCCAGCGGGTCGCCGGTGAACCGCCCCACGCCCACGTAGCCGCGGACCTTGCCCGTGACATCGCTTGTTGAGAACCGCGCGAAGCTCATCGGCGATTCCTTCACCCGGCCCACGCATGTCCCAAACGTGTTCAGCTTGCCCACCGTGCCGGCGATGATCTCCTGGAAGTCCATTCGCACATCGGCGAAGAAGTGCTTGGGCAGGTTGCTGCAATGGAAGCACACCGCCTTGTTGGGGTCGTCGCCGTAGTTGTTATTCCAATCCAGCAGGGCGCTCGGCGTGCCCGTGGCCAGACGGAGCGCGTGCATGCCCAGAACGCCGGGGATATCGACTTCGCAGGCCGACGAGGACAGCCCGTCGCTCATCATGCTCATCACGGTGCAGGGCACCACGCCAAAATATTCTTCCATCGAAGTCCAGCACTGTACGGCGCTGACCAACAGCTCGTTGTCCGCCATCCACTTGTCGATGACCGCCCCCAGCTTGGCCATCTTAAGCAGGGCCTCGACCGGAATTCCAGCAGTCGAAACGTAGTTCTGGATGGCGGCGAGCTTGGCTTGAGCGGCCGGATCGTCGTCCTTCATCCGCGCGATGCGTCCGAAGATCTCAGACAGGTCGATCGGCTCGATCGTGATTCCGTTCGCTTCTAGAATCTTTTCGCTGTACCGCACTGTGTTGAAAGCCGAAGGCCGGGCGCCAATCGCACCCACACGCAGGTTGCGCATGCCATTGACCACACGGCAAACGGCGCTAAACCACGCCATGTCCCGGGCAAACTCCGCCGACGATGGAGCCTCGGTGTGCAGCGTGGTTAGCGAGAAGGGAATCCGGTATTGCGACAGATTGTTGCACGCGCTCATCTTGCCGCAGAAACTGTCCCGGCGGTCCGCAATGGTCATCTTTGACGCCGTGTCCGGAAACGCCTGCACCAGCACCGGGACGTTGAGATTCGCCATCCGGATGGTCTCGGCGACGCCGCGCTCGTCTCCGAAGTTCGGCAGCGTCACGATGATGCCGCCGATCTCGGCGGCCCTTGAGCGGAACAGGTCCGCGCACTTGCGCGCCTCGGCGCGTGTCTCGACCGCGCCGTGCTTGGTATCTTCCGGCGCCGGGCACACAACGCCGTAGCCGGATCTTTCCAGCGTCGCGATCATCTCTTCACGGCCGCTCTTGGCCAGGTGATCGGGGAAGAAGCCCCGGTTTCCCACTATCAGTCCGAATGTATTCTTCGACATGTCCATTTACCAGAGAACGATGTTCAAAACGATGAGAACCACCGCCACCACAATTGCCCAGAAGATCGGGCGCTGAATCAGCGGCAGATTTCCTTCCGAGGGCACCTCCGTGCACCCGTATACCAACCCGGCCAGTTCGCTCTCCGGCTTCGGCTTGGTTATGTAGCTGACCACCACGGTCACCACAACGCACACGATCCACGACCACAGCGCTCGGTACATGTTCTCGGCCATATCTTTGGCGTTCGAAGACAAGGCGATGACCGCGAGCGCGCTGGGATCGACCTTCACCCACGCCCACATGGCGATGGACGAGCCGGTGCCCGCCAGCAAGCCCCAGAAGCCGCCCGCCGGCGTGGCTCGTTTCCACAGCATGCCCAGCAACACGGTTCCAAACAAGGGCGCGATGAAGAAACTGAAGAGCGCCTGAACATAGTCCATGATGCTCTCGAACTGCATGACCAGGTACGCGGTGCCGATACTGACCAGCACGCCGACAATCGTGCACCACCGGCCCATGCTCACGTAATGAGCGTCCGTCGCCGACCTCTTGAAGAACGCCCGGTAGATGTCGTAGGTCCAGACCGTCGCAAACGCGCTGACGTTGCCCGCCATTCCCGACATGAAGCCGGCAATCAGCGCCGTAATGCCCAATCCCAGCAGCCCCGGACCGCAGTACCGGGCCAGCATCAGCGGCAACACTTCGTTGTAGGAGTGGGCGCCTTGCGCCACGGCTTCCGCCTCGCCCATCAGCTTTTCCGGCAGCAACGCCAAGCCCAGCAACCCCGGCATGATGACGATAAACGGCACCAGCATCTTGAAGGCCGCGCCAATGATAGGCGCCATCTGCGCGGAACGAAGGTCCCTGGCCGCCAACACACGTTGGACGACCAAAAAGTCCGTCGTCCAGTAGCCGAACGAAATCACCCAACCCAACCCGAGAACAATCCCCGTCCAGTGAATGCCCATCGGATTGCCGGTGAAGCTGCCCAGCGTCTGCCACAGGTGGGTGTAGTCGGTCCGGCCGAGATTTTCCGCGATTTTCTGTTTCAGCGGTCCCCACCCACCCGCCTCCACCAGGCCGAGGATCGGGATCAGCAGCGCGCCAAACCAGATCAGCACGAACTGGAGAACCTCGTTGAAGATCGCCGAGCGCAACCCGCCCAGCGCTACGTAGACGGCCACGGTAAGGGAGGAGACCCAGATGCTGAAGTTGATGTCCCAGCCGAGCACGACCTTCATCACCAGCGCCATCGAGTACATGTTGATGCCGCTCATCAGCACGGTCATGAAGGCGAAAGACACCGCGGCCAGCCCGCGGCTCGACTCGCCAAAACGGAGTTGCAAGTATCCCGGCACCGAGTGTGTCTTGGAAATGTAGTAAAACGGCATCATTACGATGCCGAGAAACAGCATCGCCGGAATCGCTCCAATCCAATACCAATGCGTCGCCAGGATGCCGTACTGATACGACGCGGCGGCCCAGCCCATCAACTCGAGCGATCCGAGATTGGCGGAAAGGAAACTCAACCCGGCAATCCAGGCCGTCATCTCCCGGCCAGCCATGAAGAAGTCTTCGCCGGTTTCGGCCTGGCCCTTCAGGTAGAAGCCGATCGCAATCACCACGGCGAAGTAAATGGCGATGATGACCGTGTCGATGGCGCTAAGCGAAATCAGCCGCGACGGAGTTGCCAGAACCAGCAGACTGGAGACACTGAGCATGGGTTATAGCCTATCGCGCCCAAGAGCGTCCGTGTGGGCTGAAAGCGATTGCAAGGCACAAATATATCAGTCTCCGCCGGGCACAGTCCGGGTAAGGCCAGCGCCAGGTAAGGCCAGCGGCTATGCCGTGGGAAACCGCATGCGGCGCACCAGATCCCTGAAGCGTTCGTCGGACCGGAGCAGCTTGAACCGCGGGTCCGAGTTCACGAACACCAGAAAGCCCGTACGCTCCTCGTAGGCCTTGTTCAGCCACTCGAGGGTCTGGTCCCGATTGTTGAGCCCAGCGTGGACTACCGCAATGTCATATGGTGAAACGTATTTGCGCTTCGACTCAGCCAGCAGGTCCTCTAATATCTTCTCCGCCGGGGGCCGGTTCCCCGAGCGCGCAAACGCGTGGGCAATGGATGCCCTTTGTATGGTGATGTTCCACGATTTCCGCAGCGCGGCAAGCGCCTCTTCGAATTTGCCCCGTTCCTCGTAGATCCAACCCAGAGTCATCAGTGCCCACCCCTGCTTGGGGTCAAACGCCAACGCCTGTTGCGTGGCTTCAAAGGCACTTTCTTCGTCGCCGGCCAGCAGGTGGTGGAAGCCCAGACAGGAGTACAAGGCCGAGTTGAACGGATCGAGTTCCAGGGCGCGGCGGCACTCCTGGGCGGACTTCTCCGCGTGGCCAGTCCACAGCAGGATATGGGCGAAGAAGTGCCGTACCTCGCCATCGGCGGGATCGAGGCCCACGGCCCGGCGAAGACCGGTCTCCGCGCCGGACCAGTTCCATTCGAGGTGCAGTTTGCCCATCGAGAGACAGGCATGCGCAAGAGCCTGGGTCTGATCCAGTTCGAGTGCCCTGGAAGCGGCATTGGTCATCTTGGTGAAGGCCCCGCGCGGCGGAAGGAAGCCGAACAGGGCGGGATAATACAAGCTGTTGGCTAAGCCTGTGAACGCGGCCGCATAAGCGGGGTCCAGGTCAATGGCCTTGGCGTAATCCCGGCGCAGGTACGCTTCATGCGCCGCCGCATCCAATGGTCTGGCAAGCGATGCCGATACCTGCGTCTCGGGCCGCAGGCCACGCCCGATCCCACGGGCAATGGCTTGGGCGATTTCCGCCTGTGTGGCCAGGACTTCGCCCAGGTCGCGGTCGTACGTCCCGGTCCAGAGCGTGGTCTGATCGCTGGCGCGGATCAACCGGGCAGTGATGCGGGCCCGGACTCCCTCCCGTTGGACGCCTCCTTCAACGATATAGGCGGCCTTCAGATCCTGAGCGATCTGCCCGATGCTGGCGCCGGTACCCTGATAACGCTTGACCGATGTGCGGCCGATGACTCCCAAGCGATTGGGATAGAGCCGGTTGAGAACCGAGATCATATCTTGATGGAGACCATCTGCCAACACGGCATCCTGTGGGTTTCCCCCGGCATTTTCAATTGGGAGCACCGCCAGAATGGCCCGGCGTTCCGGCGGAAAGAACGACCGCCGCACGAGAAACGCTCCGCCCGCGATGCTGGCGGCGCCGGCTCCGGCCGCGGTCAGCAACCAGCGGCGCGTCATTGGCGCCGCGCCGCCTGTTTCCGATCGCACCCATTGTTCGAGACCGGCGGACAAGCCTGAGACCGATTGGTAGCGGTCTTTGCGATCCTTCTCGAGGGCCGTCAGGATTACTTTATCCAGCGCCGCTGGGATAGCCGCATTCACGTCAGACGGTGTCCGAGGAGATTCGGTGAGGATCGAGCCCAGGATGCCCGCGGCGGTCTTGCCGTGAAACGGAGGCTCCCCGGTTGCCATCTCATAGAGCACGACTCCCAGGGAGAAGATGTCGCTGCGCGCGTCGACGTTGTCACCCAGGGCCTGTTCCGGGGACATGTAGGCGAGGGTTCCCGCAATCGTCCCACTCGCGGTCAGCGAGAGAGTGCGAGTGCTCCCATGCGGAGAACGCGCCGCACCGGACGCGCCCAGAGACTCAGCGCCTCGTTTGGCCAAGCCGAAATCGAGTATCTTCACTTGCCCGCCGTGCGTAATGAAGATGTTGGCCGGTTTGACGTCCCGGTGCACAATGCCTTTGGCATGCGCCGCTTCGAGCGCGGCGCAAACCTGCCGCGTGACGGCGGCGGCCTCCTCCAGCGGAAGCGCTTTTCCAGCGGTCCGCTCTTTGAGCGATTGGCCTTCCAACAGTTCCATGACGATGAACGGGCGCCCCTGGGACTCCCCGATATCGTGAACCGTGCAGATATTCGGATGGTTCAGAGCCGAAGCCGCGCGGGCCTCGCGCTTGAAGCGCTCCTGGACCGAGTGGTCGCCTGTGGAATGCGCCAGAAACTTGATGGCTACCTGGCGGTCCAAGCGCTTATCCTGCGCCTTATACACGCGACCCATACCGCCGGCGCCGAGCAACTCCAGAATCGCGTACGGCCCGATCTGTTCGCCGATGGAAATCGGCTCGGCGGCGGCCGGCGGGGGAGAACCGCCCGCGCCGTCCGACTCGAGGAACGTAGCTGCCGAATCCTCGCATGCCAGCAGCGTCTCCACCTCGCGGCGGAGCGTCTGGTCGCTGCCACAAGCTTCCTCAAGAAGACGCATACGCTCCTCGATCGTCTTGCCTTGCGCGGCGTGAAGAATGCTTTCGATCTGTCGCCACCTGCTGATCACCATGTTCTTACTCCCGCACTCGCGCAAGCGTAACGCCTTCTGGTCAGGGAATCAACCCTGTAATTCCCTAGTAATTCGCTGAACGGCTTCGCTCGCAACGATCGTGAGGCCTCCTTCCGTCTCTATACCGAAAAACCGTCGGTAAAACCGTCATAAAGACCTGGAAATCGTATTGTGGTATGCTGCCTCCCATCATGACGGTCAGGACGCCGGAGGACATCAGCAGCCTGCTTGTGGCCTGGAGCCGCGGGAACGAGACTGCCTTAAATGATGTGATGCCAATGATTTACGAAGACCTCCGGGGAATTGCCAGGCGGCAGCTACGCCAGTCGCCCGGCCGCGTCCTGCCATCCTCCGGCACTCTTGCGCACGAGGCCTACCTGAAACTGGTCCACACGCGCGGCATCCGCTGCCAGAACCGGGCGCACTTCTTCGCGCTGTGCGCCCAAATGATCCGCCGGATACTGGTGGATCACGCGCGCAAGCAGCGGTGTGCCAAACGGGGCGGCGGACAGATGGAAATACCGCTGGACGAAGCCTTGCTGGGAAGCAAAGCACACGGCATTGACTTGGAGCTATTGGATGAGGCGCTGACCGGGCTCGCCAAAGTGGATCCCCGCAAGAGCCTGGTTGTCGAGATGCGGTTCTTCGGCGGCCTGAGCGTCGAAGAGACAGCCGAAGTACTCGGGATTTCCGAGGAAACCGTGACACGCGACTGGCGGGTTGCCAAGACGTGGCTCTTCCGGGAGTTGGCTGGGAAGAATGCCCGCAAGTGAGGGCAGGGGTGCGCTGGCGAAATCAGTGCGCGACGCCGGATGAAAGCATCCACGGCAGCGAGCCACTTGGCCGAACTATCCCTCCGTCTTCAGCTTGTCCATGATCGCCCGAGTGCGCTGCCGCGCCGAACCCGTCGCGGTCTCCACCGCCGAAATCAGCATGGCGCGAAGGCCGTGGCGTTCGAGTTCGTGAATTGCGGAAATCGTGACTCCGCCGGGCGTAATCACCTGGTCCCTCAAGACCGCCGGATGCAACCCGGTCTCGCGGACGAGTTTGGCCGCGCCCAAGACCGTTTGCTCGGCCAGTTTGGTGGCGATTTCCCGCGACAGGCCCATCTTGAGCCCGCCCGCGATGAGGGCCTCGATCACCATGTAGATGTATGCCGGGCCGCTGCCGGACAGCGCGGTCACGGCGTCCATCGCCTCTTCTTCGACGAAGCAGACCACGCCAACCGCCCGGAAAATGCCCTCGACCACCGCGCGATCTTCGGGCTTGGCGGCTTGATTACATGCCACGGCTGTCGCGCCCTCTTCCACCACCACGGGGATGTTCGGCATCGCGCGGCACACAGCCAGACGCTTGCCGGCCAGACGCTCTACAACACCGATGGGGAGCGACGCGGCCAGGGACAGCAGGATCTGATCTTCCCGCAGGACGTCGCGAATCTCCTCAACGACGGCAGGCACTGTGGAGGGCTTGACCGCGAGAATCACGACGCCGGCAGCCTCGGCCGCCTCGCGATTGCCCCCCGCGGTCTCCTGAATCCCGAACTTTGTTCGTAATGCCGCGGCGTGCTCTTCGGATTTCGTCGTGGCGCGGATGCCGGACGCCGCCGCCACTCCGGCCTTCAGCATGCCGCCTATCAGCGCGCCGCCCATGTTTCCGGCGCCAATCACGGCGAACGTTTTCGGCATTACAGCGACCTCAAGTGGAACCCGCCATCCACGTTGATCACCGTGCCCGTCGAGTAGTCGAGCAGCCCGTCGGCGATGGCGCGCACCGCCTTGGCGATGTCCGACGATTCGCCCATCCGGCCCTGTGGCAGAAGCCCCGCCCGGATCTTCTCCTCGTAGACCTGCTCGACTTTGGCGATCATGTCCGTCCGGATGATGCCGGGCCGGATTTCGAAAACCTGGACATTGTGGCTCGCCAGACGCTGCGCATAGAGGGCCACGGACATGCTGAGGGCCGCCTTCGACACACAGTATTCGGCCCGGTTGACCGACACCGCATAGGCCGAGATGGAGGTGACAAACACGATTCTGCCGCTGCCTTGCGCGGCCATCCATCGCGAGGCCTGCTGCGTCAGGAAATGCGGGCCTTTCAGGTTGGTGGCCATCAGTTCGTCGAAGCTTTCTTCGGTGGCTTCGAGCATGTCGCGCCGCTCGCGGGGCGCGATGCCGGCATTGTTCACCAGCAGGTCCAGCCGGCCATAGTTGTTTCGCGCGTGTTCGATGAGGCGCGCCCGGTCCGAGAGGCTGCCCACGTCGCACTGGACAATATCGGCTCCGCACCCGGCGGCGAGAGACTCGGCGGCATCCCGCCGTCCTTTGTAGGTCGCAATGACGGTGTGCGTGCGCGCGAGTTCCAGCGCGATGCCGCGCCCGATTCCCCGGCTTGCGCCGGTGACGATCGCGACGGCCTTCACTTCTTCACCGCCGCCAGGTGGGAATCGATCGCCTTGGCGATCTCCTCATAGGTGAACGTCTCGATGAACGGGTCGCCATTGACGAGAACCGTGGGTGTCCGCGCGATGCCTCGCGCGACGCCGTCTTCGACGTCTTCTTGCACCTGCTTGCGCCAGCGCTCTTCTTTCAACGCCGCCTTGATTTTCTCCGGATCCAGCTTCTTCTTTAGCGCGAACGCCACCAGGTGATCCTGAAAGCTGTCTTTGGTGATCAGCTTCTGATTCGTCATGGTGTCCCGCCTGTACTCGACCGCAACCCGCGGATCAAGGCTCTGCAAGTACCGGGCGGCGATGGCCGCGTCCATCGCCCAGGCGTGTTTGGCTAGAGGGAAGTCCTTGTGCTCAAACGCCACGGTTGCGGAGTACCTGGGCAGCAGCTTTTCGTCCATCATCTGGCGAAACACCGCGCAGTCCGAACACTGAAGATCCTCGTAAACAGCAACGCGCACTGGGCTTTGTGGATTTCCTTCGACGAGGCCTTGCGCGAACACAACCGGGGGGAAAAGCAATAGCAGGGACCTCATGATTTCGCTTTTGGTTCGTCTTTCTTCAGCCGCTCCAGCAGTTCGCCGGCGACTTCCTTGCCTTTGTGGAAGGCGGAGTGGAATGCTTGTTTCTTTTCGTCCCCGGAGAATCCGTAGCCGGAGCGGTACAGGCGTTCGAGCGACTGCCCGACGACATAGGTGCCGGCGTAGGCCACCGCCGCTTTGGGAATCAGCCCGCCGCCAAACGGGATCTTACCCACCAATTCGCGGGCCAGCGAGCGCCACCCCAGCGCGCCCGCGATAATGCCTCCGATCTCGGTCTTCTGTTGGCTGTAGCCGACATCGCGGTCGCTGGCGGCGGCCAGCAGAAACGCCATGCGGATCTGGTTTGCCGTCAGAACAGCGGTGTCCGACGCGAACTCGCTCGCAGCCCAGGGAAGCGACATGAAGCTCGGCAGCACATTGGGCAGCGCCGTAGCCAGGCTGAAGAACGCATTCTCGCGGGCCACCGTCAGAATGGCGTTCTGAATCGCCTCCTTGCGGAATGGCGCAAAGCGCTTTGCCAGCGGCAGAAGCAGCCCGGGGTGGTCCTGCCGGATTGCTTTGGGCAGCCTCTCCAGCGCCAGTGGATCAAACCGGAAGGCCGTCTTGCCGGGCTCCCAGCCATCCGGCAACGCCAGCCCGCTTTCGATAAACAGCAAATCGTGCCGTTTCGCATCGGCGTCAATCGCGCGGGACATGGCGTGATGGCCGACCCATCGCCGCTTCTCCGACATCGCCCGCGGCGTGAGAAAGTCCTCCAGTGCGGAGTAGGCTTCGGCTGACGAAGCCACGCTCAACACCTGGATGGGGACTCCGGCTTCCTCACGAATCTCGGCCGGATTCAAGTTGGAGATCGCAGTCCGGACGCTCTGAATGATTCCCATGGTTTCTACCCGCGGCATGTCACCGGCCATCCGGACGCACAGCCAGTTCCGCCCGGAACACCACTCGCAGCCTATGCTGCCATTCTACGCTGAGGCCTACGCGCTCCACCGGAACCGCGGGGTCGATGTAACTCAACAACGTCTCGGTGCGCGGATGGAACTGCAGGGCGGGGGCAACCAGGAACAAGCGCGGCGGGGTGGTCCGGATCTCGATCCCCGGAAAATAGCCGGCGCGCCGAAATTCGCCTTGCCGCGCATGCCACGCCACGCGCATCCAGTAATCCAGGGCTTGAACCGGAAGTTGAACGTCTTCGCTGGCCTTCAATTCGATCACCGCCAGCCGTCCAGATCGATCGACGGCGAGCAGGTCCAGCAAGCCGCGATCGAGGCCGGCGAGCGAACACACTTGCCCATAAACCGGCTCCGGCAACAGCCCCGCATCGACGACTTGAATCTCGCGCCGGACACAGGCTTCCAACTGAGCCTCCGGCCCACAAAGGATCCTTGGCACGGGCTCATCGGCGGGAAAGAGTTGCGTCTCCAGGTTTCCGTGGTCCGCGGGGTCCGCCTGCTGCTCAAATCCCGATTCGTCGTACAGGAATAGCAGCGGCCGGACGCGCCCGGCGTTGAGGTGCCGGAGCCGCAGACACGTGGTCTTATGATTCCCCAAGGGCAGGAACAGCGCCAGGCTTTCCACCGTCAGGCGGCGATGGAGTTGCCGCAGATGGTCCAGCCAGATGAGGCCGAAGGCGAGCGCATGGTCGGCGTGGTCCGGCGATGCCGCCAGCGCGGCGACCGCATGCGTGCCTCGCGACAGCAGGGCTCTCGGATAGGAAGGGGAAAGCGTATGGCACAGGTCCGCGCCATTGGTGAGTTCGCGAATGGTCCACCGCGGGAACTGGCGGGATACGAAGCGCCGGAATTGCTCCAGGAAAACAGACCGTTCGCCGGCCCGGACCGCGGGCGCATTCTGGGGCCGGTCCAGGTCAACCAGCGTCAAACTGCCCGGCTTGCCGCCAAAGCGCTCGACACACATCTGAAGGCGTCCGGGCCGCTGCTGCTCGATGGACCGGATGCGCCGCGCCAGATGCCGCTTGTCGTCCCAAACTTCCAGCAGCACGTCCGCCTGGCGCGCTTCCAGCGCAAAGAAGTCCGGTTGCAGCGGGAACGGCGGTTCGCCCTGCTCCAGGGCAGCGGGCAGGCGGCAGGATCGCAGAAAACTCTCGATCTCGCCCTTCAGAGTGCCGGGTGACACCGCCCTCATTATAATTTGGACAGTGGCTGAAAACCCAACAGCGAGCGCGCCCACGCTCGCGCAAAGGCTGGAGGCTGTCGAAACGCGCATCGCCAACGCCTGTGCGCGCGCCGGGCGGCGGCGCGAGGAGATCCTGTTGCTGGCGGTCACCAAGGTCTTTCCCGCGTCAGTAATCCGGCACGCTTGGGACTTGGGGCTTCGCGAGTTTGGCGAGAATTACGTCCAGGAGTTTGAAACCAAAGCAGCCGAAGTGTCCACCCTTGCCGGGGCGCGCTTTCACCTGATCGGCCACTTGCAGTCCAATAAGTCCCGCCGCGCCGCGGAGCTGTTCCAACTCATTCAAACCGTCGATAGCCCGAAACTCGCACGCCGCCTCGGCGAGTGTGCCAGCCCATTGGATGTGATGATCGAGGTGAAACTCTCCCCCGAGGAGTCCAAGTATGGCTGCGACCCCGCCGGACTGTCCGCGCTAATCGACGTCATCGGCAGCCAGTCCAACCTCACGTTAAGCGGCTTGATGACGATGCCTCCATGGTCTGACGATCCCGAACAGACGCGCCCGTACTTCCGCCAGTTGCGATTGCTCGCGGACCGTCACGGGCTCAACGGGCTTTCGATGGGCATGTCTCACGACCTGGAAGCCGCCATCGAAGAGGGCGCCACCATCATTCGCATCGGCACAGCGCTGTTCGGCTCCCGGAAAAAAGCGTGACGCTCGGCTGGGACGCGCCGCTGCCTCCGCTCAGGACGGGCGTGGCGGACTACGCGCAGATTCTGCTGGAGAGCCTGCGGCAGCGCGTGCCGGTGGCGCTGCCGGGCGAGGCGGCGGACCGCTGGATCTACCATCTCGGCAACAACCAGTTACACGCGCCCATCCATCGCCGCGCGCTCGCCAACCCTGGCGTCATCGTCCTTCATGATGCGGTGCTGATGCATTTCTTTCTGGGATCAATGACGGAAGCGGAGTTTGTCGAAGAGTTCCAACACAACTACGGCGGCTGGAACGCCGAATACGCGGCGGACCTGTACCGCCGGAGGTCGCGCTCCGCCGGGGATCCGGACTACTTCAACTATCCCCTGCTCAAGCGTATCTGCGAGCGCTCTCGCGCATTCATCGTCCACAACCGGTCGGCTGCGCGCATGGTTCACGAACACTGCCCCACCGCCGAAGTCCACGAAATCCCCCATTTCTACCATCCCGGCCCCGGGCATGACGAAATCGAACTCATCGGCTGGCAGCAGCGGAACCGGATCACGGTTGACACCTATGTTTTCGGGCTATTTGGATACCTTCGCGAGTCGAAGCGCGTGTTGAGCGTGCTCCGCGCGTTCGCCTCGCTAGAGGACATCGACGCGCGGTTGATTCTCGCGGGCGAGTTCGCCTCGCCCGAGTTGGAGCGCGCGGCGGCGCCGTGGCTCGGCCATCCACGCATACTGCGGTACGGCCACACGGACCCCCGCCTGTTCTCGCTCTTGCTCGCCGCCGCCGATTGCGGCATCAATCTTCGTTATCCATCGGCTGGCGAGAGTTCGGGCATCGGCGTCCGGTTGATGGGGCTCGGCAAACCCACCATCGTCACGGCCAACGAAGACACATCCGGCTGGCCCGCGGCCATCGTCTTTCCCGTAGACCCGGGTCTGGCCGAAGAAGAGATGCTCCGCGAGGCCATGCTCTGGATGGTGCGGAATCCCGGTGAAGCCCGCGCCATCGGGCGGCGCGCGGCCTGGCACATTGAACACACGCATTCTCTCGACCGCGTGACCTCGCTGTACCTCTCAGCAGCGGGTTTTTGACCGTCCGCCGCGGGGACTCGAAACACCCTGCCGCAAGTGGGGCTAGGCAGAGGCCCTGCGTTACCATGAAAGGAAATCGATGCTGCCAGAGCGCTTGGAAGAAGGTCTTACTTTTGACGATGTCCTGCTGAAACCGTCGCGGAGCAACGTTGTCCCGGCGGAGTGTGATACACGGACGCTGTTTACACGCAATATTCAACTCAACATTCCGATCACCAGTTCCGCCATGGACACGGTGACCGAATCTCACCTCGCCATCGCCCTCGCTCAACAGGGCGGCATCGGCATCATGCACCGCAACATGCCGATTGAGCGCCAAGCTGAGGAAGTCGACAAGGTGAAGCGCAGCGAGTCCGGAATGATCGTCGATCCGGTCACCGTCGAACCCGACAAGCGGATCAGCGACGCGTTGGACATCATGGCCCGCTACCGGATCTCCGGCGTTCCGGTGGTTAAGGACAACAAGCTGGTCGGTATCCTGACCAATCGCGACTTGCGGTTCGAAACCCGCCACGACCTGCCTATCCACGAAGTCATGACCAAGGAACCGCTGTTCACGGTCCCGGTAGGCACGACGCTCGAGGAGGCGCAGAAGGAACTTCACAAACACCGGGTCGAGAAGTTGCTGGTGGTCGACGATCAGTTCCGCCTCAAAGGCTTGATCACGGTTAAGGACATCCAGAAGAAACTGAAATACCCCAACGCCGCCAAGGATAATCAGGGGCGTTTGCGCGTCGGCGCGGCGCTGGGATCGACCGGGGACTTCCTGGAGCGGGCGCAGGAACTGGTCAAGCGAAAAGTCGACGTCATTGTGATCGATTCCGCGCATGGCCACAGTGAGCGGGTGATGCACGCGGTGGTCACCATCAAGCGTCACTTGCCGCAAGTGGACCTGGTGGCGGGCAACGTGGCGACATACGAAGGCGCGCGCGACCTGATCGCCCTGGGGCTGGATGGCATCAAAGTGGGGATCGGCCCCGGATCGATCTGCACGACGCGGGTCGTCAGCGGAGCAGGTGTGCCGCAAATCACCGCCATCGCCGAAAGCGCCAAGGCGGCGCGCGGCACGGGGGTCCCCGTCATTTCCGACGGCGGCATCAAGTACTCCGGCGACGTCAGCAAGGCCATCGCCGCCGGTGCGGATTCCGTGATGATTGGCAGCTTGTTCGCCGGCACCGACGAGAGTCCCGGCGAGATGATCCTCTACCAGGGCCGCACGTTCAAGGCCTATCGCGGCATGGGCTCGCTTGGCGCAATGTCGCAAGGCAGTTCCGACCGCTACTCCCAGGAGGCCGGAGGCAAGCTGGTGCCGGAAGGCATCGAAGGCCGCGTGCCTTCCAAGGGCCCGCTGGCGGAACTTGTCTACCAGCTTGTCGGCGGTCTGCGCGCGGGCATGGGCTATTGCGGCGTGCGCACGATCTCAGAACTCCAGGAGCACGCCCAGTTTGTCCGCGTCACCATCGCCGGACTTAAAGAGAGCCACGTCCACGACGTCATCATCACCAAGGAAGCTCCCAACTACCGGCTCGAGTAGCTATTTCACTCTGAGCGCAAGAACCGGGTAGGCGGAGCCGGCCCCTCGGGCGCATTGTAGAGAGTATGAAGCGAACTCAGGCGGGCGAAGCAACGGGGCTCTTTCAGGAAGAGCTGTTGTGGAAAGCGGTTCGGGACCGTGACCGCTCCTGGGACGGCAAGTTCTACGTGGGCGTGATGACCACCGGAATCTACTGCCGCCCGTCGTGTCCCAGCCGTCCGGCTCTGCGCCGCAACGTGCGGTTCTTCTCCACTCCCGAAGCGGCCGAACGCGCCGGGCTCCGCGCCTGCCTGCGCTGCCATCCCAAGACCGCGGGCGGCCCCCACCCGGATACCGAACGCATTCGTGACGTGTGCGACTATGTCCGCCGGAACGCCGCCGAACCGCTCTCGCTCGCCGGATTGGCGGAGCGCGCGGGCCTAAGCCCGTTCCACTTTCACCGCACCTTCAAAGCCATCGTGGGCGTCACTCCCAAACAGTTTCTCGACGCCTGCCGCGTTGGCGCCTGGAAAGGCCAACTGCGCACGAATCGCTCCGTCACCGATGCGTCGTTTGAAGCCGGGTTCAGCTCACTGAGCCGCGCCTACGAGCGCGCTGACACGCGCCTGGGCATGACTCCGGCCCAATACCGGCGCGGCGGCGAAGGGCTCACCATCTCCTACGCCGCGGTGGACGGCCCGCTTGGCCGGATGATGATCGGCGCCACCGACCGTGGATTGTGCTTTCTGCAATTCGCCGAACGGGACGAAGAGTTGCTTGCGATGCTGCGCGCCGAATACCCGGCGGCGCGCATCGAGCCCATGCCTGAGCCCTTCTCCCACGACTTCGATCAGTGGATGGAGGCTTTGCGGGAACACCTCGCCGGCCAGCGCCGGGTGTTGGAACTCCCTCTCGACTTACGCGCGACCGCGTTCCAGATGCAGGTATGGCGCTACCTGCAAGGCATTCCGTATGGCGCCGTGCAATCGTATCGGGAAGTAGCGGAGGGCTTGGGCCGGCCCAAGGCGGCCCGCGCTGTCGCCCGGGCTTGCGCCTGCAATCGCGTCGCCCTGGTCATTCCCTGCCACCGCGTCATTCGCGGAACCGGAGAACTGGGCGGCTATCGCTGGGGCCTGGACCGCAAACGCGCCCTGATCGATAGGGAGCGTTCGGTCGCGAGCCGGAAGGGCTAACCCGCCCGGCGCAAAATCTCGAAAAGCGCCGAACCGTACTGCTCCACCGTCCGCAGCCCCATGCCCGAAATGGCTAGTAGTTCCGCCGTGCTCTTAGGCTGAGTTGCCGCAATCGCCTCCAGCGTCTTGTCGGTGAGAATTCGAAACGCGGGAACATCCTTCCGCCTGGCCTCGGCCAAGCGCCACGCCTTGAGCGCCTTAATCAGACCTTCGTGATTCGCGGAGGCTGCTTTCACCGCCGGGCGCTTCCCAGCCGGCGCCTCAACGGCGGCCGGCGCCCTCTTGGCCCCGGCTTTCCTGGCCTCGCGTCTCTTGCGCGGCTTGCGTTCTCTCCGGACGGACTGCAAAGGTTCGGTCACGGTGAACGAAAGCGAGGCGGCGGGCTCCAAGTCACGGCCCTGTTGTGTCAGCGCCGCTTTCCGGAAATCGATCTTCTTGCCGCCCTTCTCAAACGTCGCATCCACCAGTTCGACCCATCCCGCGCGCGCCATGCCGCCGAGCAACCGCTCGAAATCCCTACGCGGAATCGTCGCCTCACCCCCGAGGTCGGTATGCAGGCGTCCGGTGGCCAGGCTACCGGTTTTCCGCAGTGCGGCGACAACGGCCGTGGCCGCCTCGATTTCGGAATGCGAAGCGGGCCGGAACGCCTGCGCCAGGCAGTCGCCGGGTGCGCAGAAATCGCAGATCCCGCAGGGGCCTTTGCGGTCTCCGCGGTCGCCGAAATGCCGCACCAGCGCCTGCATGCGGCACTGGTTGCATTCGGCAAAGCGCAGAACCTGGTCCAACTGGATTTCCCGCTGGCGCCGTTGGGCCTCGTACGACTCCACCCATTGGCCCGTCCCCGCTGTCACGTTCTCGGCGTAGTCGATGACCGCGCCGCCGTGAATCCACAACTTCTCTAGCGCAATATCGAACTCTTCGCCGTACAGCCGGGCTTTTTGGCTGAGCGCCTCCTTCGGAAGCGGCTGTTCGCCCAGGCAATCGAAGATCCGGCGCGGAACACCCGTGTCCGGGTAGTCGCGTTCGAAAAAGTAATCATGAGTGTGGCGGTCGGAGTAGGCCTGCATCAGGATTACGCGGGACGGCAGGCCATCGCGTCCGGCGCGGCCGATTTCCTGATAGTAGCCTTCCAGGCTTCCGGGCATCGCCGTGTGAATGACGGTACGAATGTCCGGCTTGTCGATCCCCATCCCGAACGCGATAGTCGCGACGATCACCTGCAGTTTGCCCGACAGGAACGCCGTCTGCACTTCGTCGCGGCGTTTGGGCAGGAGGCCCGCGTGGTATGAGGCGGCGGCGAACAGGCCGCTCAACTCCCCAGCCAGCGATTCGGCCGCCCGCCGCGTCGGCACATAGACGATCGCGGGCAGGCGTCCTTCGAGTTGCAGCAGTTCCGAGGCGAGGACGGCGCGCCGTGACTGGGCCGCCTCCACCACCTCGATAGCCAGGTTCTCCCGGCGGAAGCCGTGAATGAACCGCCGTGGCGTCTCCAGCGCCAGTTGACCAACGATGTCTTCCTGTACGACAGCCGTAGCCGTTGCCGTCAGGGCCAGCACCGGAGCCGGGCGGAACAACGGCAGGTATTGCCCGATCATCCGGTAGTCGGGACGAAAATCGTGTCCCCATTGCGAAATGCAGTGGGCTTCGTCGATGGCGGTGAGCGCCGGCTTGCGCTTGGCCAACATCTCCGGAAATCCCGGCACGCGCAGGCGCTCCGGTGCGATAAACAGGAAATCCAAGCTCCCGTTGAGGTACTCGATACAGGTCTGCCGCGAAGCCGCGCGGTCTCGTCCTGAGTGAATCCGGTCCGCGCGAAATCCCGACTGACGCAGCTTGGACGTCTGGTCTTCCATCAGCGCGATCAACGGGCTGATGACCAGGGTGGTGCCGCCGCGAGCGATTCCCGGCAACTGGTAACAGAGAGACTTGCCCGCGCCCGTCGGCATCACCAGCAAGCCGTCCTCGCCACCGATCAGCGCTTCGCAGACCTCCTGCTGATGGGGACGGAACGCGGCGAACCCAAAACGTTCGTGCAACAGGCGCTCCGGACCCAACCCGGCGCTGTCGCGCCGTTCCGGCATCTGCGCCATTTCGCCACGGGGTGCGGCCGCGGCCGTCACCGCCGGCCGCCACACGCCTCCCGCTTTCACCTTCCCCACTACTTCCTCGACATAGCGCTCGATGCCGTCCATGAACGGCGGCAGCGGTTCGGCGCCGCGATGAATCTTCTTCAAGCGCGCCTCCCACTGTCCCGTCATAGCCGGGCTCTTGACCTCGGGGTGAACTACCTCGATGAGTCGAATCCCTTTTTCGGTTGCCAACAGCGATTTGCCGTCGCGCTCGACATAGCCGCGTTTGAGCAGGATCTCGATGATGGCGGCGCGCGTGGCCGGCGTTCCCAGCCCGCTGTCCTTCATCGCGTCGGACAGCTCTTTCTCATCCAGCGTCTTGCCCGCGGTTTCCATCGCGGTCAACAGCGTGGCTTCTGTGAACCGTTTGGGCGGACGCGTCTTCTTGCGCCGTGCCTCCACGTCGAGAACCTGTTGCTCCTGCCCGGTGGCGAGGACAGCAGGCAGGTCGTTGGAGTCCGGCTCGGAGGCTTCCTCCCCGCCGCCTTGCTTCTTTCGCTTGGGTAGGGCCACGTCAAGGACCTTCCACCCCGCCTGCTCCACCCGGGTACCGGTTGAGTGGTAGCGGTCTTCCATCTCGCCGTTCCGGATGAGCGTGATTACGGTGGTCACCGCCCATAGGTAATCCTGATGCCATGCTGAGAGCAGGCGGCGGCAGATCATGTCATAGATGCGCTGTTCGCCGGTATCCAGGTCGCCCGGCTTGGTGGCGGTGGGAATGATGGCGTGGTGGTCCGTGACCTTGGAGTCGTCCACGTAGCGACGCCCCAGCGGGCGCCCTCCCGTGCCCGGTGCAACGGCATCTCCGTATGCCGGGCGAATCACTTCGACAATCCTCGCCAGCGTCTTGGCCACCTCCGCCGAAAGATGCCGGCTGTCGGTTCGCGGGTAGCTGATCAGTTTGTGCCGCTCATAGAGCGCCTGCGCCACTTCCAGCGTCTTCTGGGCGCTGAACCCGAACAGCCGGTTGGCGTGCCGCTGCAACTCGGTCAAGTCGTAGAGCAGCGGCGGAGCCATACGCTGGGTCTCCGCCCGCATGGATTCGACGTGCGCCTTGCCGCCGCGGGCGCGGGCGACGATTTGCTCCGCTTCCTCGCCTTCCGCGGGCAGGCGCATTGCCGCGGCGAGAGGCTCCACGCCCGGACGGAACCATGTGCCCTTGTACCGGTCCGCGCCATTGGGAGAAAACGTAGCCTCGACTTCGCGGTAGTCCTCTGGAACAAACGCCCGGATCTCCAACTCGCGCTCCACCAGCATGGCCAGCGTCGGCGTCTGAACGCGCCCCACCGACAGATCTTCGTTCATCGCCAGGGTATAGGCACGCGAAAGGTTCATGCCCACCAGCCAGTCCGCGCGGCTTCGTCCGCGGGCGGCGTCGGCCAGCGAATCGTACTCCGAGGCGGGCTTCGCCGTCTCGAGTCCGTGACGGATAGCATCCGGCGTTAGCGAGGACACCCACAGCCGTTTTACCGGTTTGGCGCAGTGCGCCGCTTCGTAGATGTAGCGGAAGATGAGCTCGCCTTCGCGCCCCGCGTCTGTCGCGCACACGACTTCACCGACCTTCGGCGACGTCAGGATCCTGCGGACGACTTCAAACTGATCCTTCGTCTGCTCGCCGACAACCAGGGGCCATTCGTGCGGAAGCATCGGCAGCAGGTCGGCGCGCCAGCGTTTCCAGCCGGGGTTGATTTCGTGAGGCTGCGCCAGTTGGACCAGGTGGCCGATGGCCCAGGTGACCACGTATCCACCGCCATGCAGGAAGCCTTCGCCCCGCTGATTGGCCCCCACCACGCGCGCGATATCGCGGCCAACCGAAGGCTTTTCGGCCACAATCGCTATCGTTGCCGCCGCGGGGTTCACCACCCCACATTCTCTCAAGTGCGCCGCGTGGCGTCTGGGGCGGACTCAGTCCCGTGATGATGCGGGGGAAACCAGTTCCGCCATCATGCGCTCATGGCAGGACGGGCAAACACCATGCGAGAAGTCCACGTTCATTCGTTCCTGGAAGTACTCTTCCACGCTCTTCCAATAGGACTCGTCATCCCGCACCTTGCGGCAGCACATGCAGATCGGCACGATCTCCCGCAGGGCGGTTAGTTCGGTAATGTCCTTTAAGAAGACCAGCACGCGTTTCTCACCCTTCCAGAAGATGGGGGACGCCGAAATCAGCAGAGTCACCTGAGACGCCTTGCCGTACGTGATCCATGTCGTCCGGTGTAGCCGGTCTTTGGATTTGACGCCGCCAGCGGCTTCTGCAACCGAGCGCCTGAGCTTGCACTGTCCGCAACTGGGCGATGTGCCGCAGCCGCCGGCCGATCGCACGGCAAGCTCGCACTTGAGAGCGTCACCGGCACGCTGCCCCAATGTCTCGTTGGCTCGCGCCATCTGGGACGCTTCCGCGTTCGCGAACACGATCCGGGCATCGTGATCGACGATAAAGACCGGCGAAGCGATGGCATTCAGCACTTCGGCCGGTGAATCGGTTACCTCCTCCAGAGGTAGTACGCAGGCCATAACCCTACCGGACTAGTGGAGAAAAAGAAACCGGGATCTCAAGCCGTGCGGCGCCAATACATTATTTTCCGTTCACGTTTCGCGGACTGAACGAAGGTTAGCTTCTTTGTTCTCGCGTTTCATTTTTTTGTGGTTCGCGCTTGCTTTCTTCGGATCACCCTTTGATTACCGCCATGGGCCTGAGCCGGGCTACTTTGCGGGCGAGTCCGGCATGGTGAACGGTCTCGATAACGGCGTCAACATCTTTATAGGCTTCAGGCGCTTCTTCGAGGATTCCGTCGCGTGTTTCGCTTCTGACCAGGATCCCCTGAGCGGCAAGCTGGTCTTGAATATCACGCGAGGTCCGGCCCTGCCTGGCGGCGGCACGGCTCAAGAGCCGGCCTGCGCCGTGGCATACGCTGCCAAAGGTTTCGAGCATCGCGCCAGGGGCTCCGCAGAGGATCCAGGAAGCTGTGCCCATGCTTCCGGGGATCAAGACCGGCTGGCCGCAGGACCGGTATTCGGGCGTAATTTCGCGGTGGCCGGGCGGGAAGGCGCGTGTAGCGCCCTTGCGGTGCACCAGCACATCGACTTTGCGTCCATCCCATGTGTGGGACTCGCGCTTGGCAATGTTGTGGCAAACGTCGTACACCAGGCCGACGGGCGTTTCTCCGAAGACCTTGCGGAATGAACCGCGCAGGAAGTGAAGAATAGCCTGGCGGTTGGCCCAGGCAAAATTGGCTGCCGCGCGCATGGCCTTAAGGTAGGACTGGCCCTCGGCGCTGCGGATGGGAACACAGGCAAGCTGGCGGTCCGGCAGCACGATGTTGTAACGGCGCATGGCTTCGCCCATTTGGGACAGATAGTCGGTGCAGACCTGATGGCCCAAACCACGGGAGCCCGAGTGAATCAGGACCACCACTTGGCGCTCACGAATTCCGAGCGCCTGTGCCGCTCGCGGATCTTCGATTCGCTCCACGTATTGAACTTCAAGGAAATGGTTGCCACTCCCCAGCGTTCCCAACTGAGGCCGTCCCCGTTCCAACGCGCGGACCGATACGGCGCCGGGATCGGCATCATCCAGGCATCCGCCTTCCTCGGAGCGCTCGGCGTCGGACGGCTCTCCATAGCCGTTTTCGATCATCCATCCCGCGCCCTGACGAAGGATCTGCTTCAACTGCGGTTCCGTGATGGCGACCCGCCCATGCCCGCCAACGCCGCAAGGTACGTCGCGAAAAATCTGGCTAGTGAGATCCTTCAACCGTGAGCGGATGTCACTTTCTGAAAGATTGGTTCGCGCCAGCCGGACGCCGCAGTTGATGTCGTATCCGACGCCTCCCGGCGAGACCACGCCATGAGTGAAATCCATGGCCGCCACCCCGCCGATCGGGAAGCCATAGCCTTGATGAATGTCGGGCATCGCCAGGCTTGGACCAACCAAGCCGGGCATGCAGGCAACATTGACCGCTTGCTCCAAGGCACGGTCTTTCTCTATGTGTTCAAGAATCGCGCGGTTGGCATAGAACACGACATCGGTTCGCATATCGGGCCGCGCGCTCCGCGGAATGCGGTGGCGGACGTCGTCGATGTGTTCGATGCGCACCCGGGCTGTCTTAGATATCCAAGTAGATGTCG
>JADZCI010000305.1 GCA_020851655.1 Bryobacterales bacterium | reverse complement strand
GAACCAACGTTGCGCGGATGGTTGTAGTGATCTAGAACTTTGTCGGAATAAGCCATTTCTTGCTCCCTTGCCTCTGATCAACGGTTAATGTGCGGACCACTCCACTTTGCGTAAGTCGACGCCTTCTTTCACCATCTCGTACAGCGGCGACAGCTCGCGGAGCTTGGTCACCACCTCAATCACCTTGTTGGCGGTGTAGTCGATTTCTTCTTCGGTGTTGAAGCGTCCGATGCCAAAGCGTATGGACGAGTGCGCCAAGTCGTCTCCGGCGCCCAGCGCCTTCAATACATAGCTCGGTTCCAGCGTCGCCGACGTGCAGGCTGAGCCACTGGACACCGCAATGTCGTTGACTCCCATCAGGAGCGACTCGCCTTCCACGTACGCAAAGCTGATGTTGAGATTGTGCGGAAGCCGCCGTTCGAGGCTCCCGTTCACATAGACCTCGTCGAGCGAACTCATCAACTTGTCCTTGAGCTTGTCGCGGAGGAACGCGTGCTTCTTCATCTCCTCCGGCATCAGTTCGCGGCAGAGTTCGGCAGCCCGGCCAAAGCCCACGATTCCCGGTACGTTCAGCGTTCCGGAGCGCATGCCGCGTTCGTGCCCGCCGCCGTCCATCTGCGCCGTCAATTGCACGCGCGGATTCTTGCGGCGCACGTACAGCGCACCCACACCCTTCGGCCCGTACATCTTGTGAGCCGTGAACGACGCCAGGTCGATGTTGCCGGAGATGACATTGACGGGGATCTTTCCAACCGCCTGAGTGGCGTCGGTGTGAAACAGCACGCCCTTCTCTTTCGCGATCTTGCCAATCGCCGGAATGTCCTGAATGACGCCGATCTCGTTGTTGCCGTACATCACGCTGATCAGGATCGTCTTGTCCGTGATGGCGTCGCGCAGCATGTCGAGATCGATCAAGCCGTCCTGCTGAACCGGCAGATAGGTCACGCGGCAACCATGCTTTTCCAGCCGCTTGCAGGTATCGAGAACCGCCTTGTGCTCGGTGGCGACGGTAATAATATGGTTGCCCTTCTGGGCGTACATTTCCGCCACACCCTTGATTGCCAGGTTGTTGGATTCCGTGGCGCCGCTGGTCAGGACAATCTCTTTCGAGTTGGCGCCAATCAGGTCAGCCAACTGCTTGCGGGCCTTCTCGACAGCCTCCTCGGCAATCCACCCGAATGAGTGGTTGCGGCTGGCGGCGTTGCCGAAGTTCTCCATGAAATACGGCAGCATCGTTTCCAGGACCCTCGGGTCCACCGGCGTCGTCGCATGATTGTCAAGATAAATAGGGAAATTCATGGCAATCCTCTTAACTGGTAAGCACTGACAGCGAATCCTGCGGCAGGGGAGCCGAAGCGGGGTTGCAGGAGATATCTTCAGAAGACAGGTCGGAGATTGTGATGTTGTCGAGCAGGCGCAAGATGCCTTCATGCACCTTCCGCAGCGGCTCTTTCACCGTGCAACTGGACGACTGATCGCACTCCCGGTGATCTGTAAAGCACGAGGTCAGAATGATCGGGCCGTCAATCGCCCGGATGACTTCCAGCGCCGTGATCGTACCCGGGTTTCGAGCGAGCCGGTATCCGCCATTGGACCCCTGTTCGGAAGCGAGAAACCCTTCTTTAGCCAGCTTCTGGAGCACCTTGGCCAGAATCGGCACCGGAATCCGGTAGCAATCTCCCAATTCTTTGGCGGAGGCCGACCGCTTTCCCGACTGCACCGCCAAGTGCTTCAGGGCGATCAACCCGTAGTCGGCTTTTTTCGTCAGCTTCAGCATCGAATGTAGGACCGAATCAGTCCCACTTCTGACTATAGCCGTAATTTGAACCTGGGTCAACTCGGTACTGCCTGAAAATTCAACAACTTAAATTCGGATCAGGATGGTCCTGGTTAAGTCTCTGAAACTGTTCGAGTTGTCGCGGCTTTCCTTATTGAAAGCGCTGGCGCGGCGCGAGAAACCGGCTTGGTGAATAGCGTATAGTATGGTCCCAAGGAGTACTTATGCGACTACTGGGAATCGCGCTTTGCACCGCCTTGCTTTCCCGGGCCGACAGCTTGCCCGTTGTCCAAAACGTCGAATTTCAGCCGTTATCCGCGCAAGTGGCCCGCGTGCTGCAATCCCTGGAAATGTTGGGCGAACCGCTGCCCGCGGCCGACGCAGCCGAGTTGCGCACGTTGATCGACGGCGGCGCCAGCCACGCCAAAGCGGTAGCGCGGATCCAGCAGGTTCTGGACAAGTACACAATCGCCGGCATCAACATCAATCCCGAGAGCCGTGTGAAGGTGCAGCAGGGCGAGGCGAAGACCGAACTCGTCGAGCAGGGCTGGCGCGCGTTCCTGGTGAAGGTTCACAACGAGGCCGGCGTCACCGCGGTGCTGGCGGTGGACAGCCCCAATGCGGGACCCGTTCCGAATTCGCCCGCCGGCGCGTCGACGCGCCGCTGGACCGATCTACAAATGCTGAACAAGCAACCCATGAAGCCGTTTCTGTCGGGGTTGGAACTCGAATACCGGATCTTGCAGATTTACGCGAAAGAACCGGGCAAGCGCGAAGCCAAGCTTGCCTTCGATGTTGGACAGGGCACGCAGGATCTCGGGTTCCGCAACGAGGTCGATATCCTGTTCGCAATCAAGCCCGCGGCGAAAGTCACGTTCCGGGTGCTGGATTGGAACGACCACCCCACCACGGCGGGTTTCCTGATTCGCGACGAAAAGCGGCGTGTCTATCCGTCTCAGACCAAGCGTTTGGCTCCCGATTTCTTCTTTCAACCGCAGGTCTATCGCGGTGACGGCGAATCGGTGGCGCTGCCGCCCGGCGCCTACACGATCGAATACTCACGCGGGCCGGAGTATCTCAAGAGCACGCAGAAAGTCGTCATCGAGGGCGCCGAACCGCACACGCTGACGTTTCGCCTGGAGCGCTGGATCGATCCGGCCAAGCTCGGCTGGTATTCGGGAGACCACCATATTCATGCCGCCGGCTGCGCTCACTATGAGCGTCCCACCGAGGGCGTGTACCCGGAGGACATGATGCGCCACGTGGTGGGCGAGGATCTCAAGATTGGAAGCGTGTTGACTTGGGGTCCCGGCTGGTATTTTCAGAAGACGTTTTTCGAAGGCAAGGACAACAAGGTTTCCACGCTGGAGAACCGTATCCGGTACGACGTCGAAGTCTCGGGACATCCCTCAAGCCATACCGGCCACCTGCTGCTATTGGGACTCAAAGAGCAGGATTACCCGGGAACCAAACGGATTGAAGAGTGGCCGAGTTGGGGGATTCCAATCCTTCGCTGGGGCAAACAGCAGGGCGCCATCACGGGTTACACGCATTCCGGGTGGGGGCTGGCGCTGAAAGAAGAAAAGCTTCCCACCGAGGAGATGCCTCCCTTCGACGGCATTGGCGCAAACGAGTACGTCGTGAGCGTGACGCACGACCTGACGGACGTGGTGTCGCTGGTCGATACGCCGTACGCGTGGGAACTGAATGTCTGGTATCACACACTCAACGCCGGCTATCGCACGCGCGTGAGCGGCGAGACCGATTTCCCGTGCATCTACGGCGAACGTGTCGGATTGGGACGGAGCTACGTGCGCCAGACCAAGCTGGATTACAACGACTGGGTGCAGGGCTTGAAGGAAGGGCGCAACTACGCATCGGACGGCAAGAGCCACTTGATTGACTTCCGGATTGACGGTGTCGAGATGGGCGGCGGGAAAGATGTCGTGCTGTCCAAACCGGGCGCCGTCAAAGTGACGGTGAAAGCCGCGGCGCTGCTGGAGAAAGAGCCGGTTGAATCGATTCGCCGCCTGAAGTACGACCAGAAGCCGTATTGGGATATCGAGCGGGCGCGGATCGGCGACACCCGCAAGGTTCCGCTCGAAGTGGTGGTCAATGGAAAGGCAGTGGCGAAGAAGGAAATCGAGGCGGACGGCACACTGCGGGATGTCACCTTCGATATTCCGATCGAACGCAGCAGTTGGGTGTGCCTGCGGATTCTGCCCTCCTCGCACACCAACCCCATTTGGGTGATGACCGGAGGCAAACCGGTTCAATCCAAGTCCAGCGCAAAGTGGCTCCGCGAGGCGGTCGACGTTTGCTACCGCCAGAAAGTCAACCGAGTGCGCCTCGAAGAACGGGGCGAAATGGTGCGAGCCTACGACCACGCCCGCAGGACGTATGAGAAACTGCAGGCGGAAGCGGCGGTCGACTGAACAGTTCGCTAGAATGGTTTTGTCTCACCATCGGCCTTCCTTCGAGCGGGAGTAACTCAATGGTAGAGTCACAGCCTTCCAAGCTGTTGGTTGCGGGTTCGATTCCCGTCTCCCGCTCCATGCTTTGAGCGCACACCTCGAGACTCCACGGTTCCGGGCGCTCGTGCCCTACACCGGCTGAATCGGATATGCTCATCTCGAACGCCACTTTGCGAGGTGATCGTGAAACAAAACCGTCTGGCCTGGGTTGCCTTTGCCGCAATCTTCTTGCCGCCGGCCGCCCAGTGCCAGGAAACGTACAAACCCACCGCCGCGTCCTTGCGGACTCACCAACTGCCGCGGTGGTTTGACGATGCCAAGTTCGGCATCTTCATTCATTGGGGGCCGTATGCGGTGCCCGCGTTCCATGAGTGGTATGTGGCCTGGATGAGCCCCAAGGCCGGATTTGGATTCCTGATGGGCGGTCCGCCTTTCACCGCGACGCAAGGCAATCTCTCCGATGCCGTCTTTCAGTCGCGCATTACCCGGAGCGCGATCGCCGAGCGCGCCTGGAGGTACCACCTGGAAAAGTGGGGGCCCAACTTCGCCTATGACGACTTCATCCCCATGTTCAAGGCGGAGAAATTCGACCCTGAAGCCTGGGCGAAGTTGTTTGAGGCGGCCGGTGCGCGCTACGTGGTGCTCACCGCCAAGCACGGCGATGAGTTCGCCATGTGGCCGACGCAGCACACGCCGAGGAATGCCGGGAGCATGGGGCCGAAACGGGATATCGTCGGCGATCTGGCCGCCCCGGTGCGCGCCCGGGGCATCAAGTACGGCCTGTATCACAACACAACCTATACATTCTGGGACAAGCGCTTCCCGGGACGCGATTGGGTCGACTACATGAATGCCACGATCAAGGAACTGGTGGACCGGTATCAACCGAGCATCATTTGGGGCGATGTCCCCGAAGGCCCAATCAAGGATGCCGCCGGGCGGAACCTGCCCGCCGACTATTGGAACAGCAGAGAAGTGATCGCCTACCTGTACAATCATTCGAAAGACCCCGACGGGGTGGTGACCAACGATCGATGGGGTCTCGAAGCCGATGGTTCACGCCTCGGGGATTTCACCACACCGGAGCGGCGCAACCTGGGCGCCATCATGGAACGGAAGTGGGAGCTATGCGACTCGCTCGACCCGCACTCCTGGGGCTATAGCAGCCAGTTGCCCGAGGGGGGCTACATGACGGCAAACGGACTCGTCGACTATCTCGTGGATGTGGTCAGCAAGAACGGAAACCTGCTGATCAACATCGGCCCGCGCGCCGATGGAACCATCCCTGAAGTGATGCAACACGTGTTGCTCGAAACCGGCAGGTGGCTGAAGGTGAATGGCGAAGCCATCTACGGTTCACGCTATTTCACGGTCTACAAAGAAGGGGATTTCCGTTTTACGCGCAAGGGCGGCACGCTTTACGCGATCGCTCTGGAGTGGCCGGAAGAGGAGACGTTCACGCTCAAGTCCGTGGCCGGAAAGACAGTGAAGAGCGTGGAACTGCTCGGGTTGGGTGCGGTGAAATGGACGCAGACTCCAGCCGGACTCACGATCTCGCCACCGTCGAAGCGCCCGT
>JADZCI010000304.1 GCA_020851655.1 Bryobacterales bacterium | reverse complement strand
CCTTCACCTAAGTGCAAGTCTACTCCCAAATCCGTCCTTTGCAATAGATGCGAATCTGCCGACATGCGAATTTCCCTCTACCTCGCTGATTCAGAAGGAAATCGATTTTCCGTGCGAAGTTCCTGCGTGGGAATTCCCGGTTCGGTTGACTTGACATGACCCTAGAAATCTCGTTCGTGATAGTGTGCGAGAGAAGGTACGCGAAAGTGAGGGGACATCAGAATGCGAACAATCTTTTTTCTCCTGATTCTTGGCGCGGGATCCGGCTGGGCGCAGACGCAGAACGCCCAGATTAACGGGATCATTTACGATCAAGCCGGCGCGTCCGTGCCCAATGCCGCGGTGAGCGCGGTGAACATCGGGACACAGGTCGCCCGGACCGTTCAATCGACCACCACCGGTAATTACGTGATCTCGAATCTTGTGCCGGGGCGGTACCGGGTGGAGGTGACGCAAGCGGGATTCCAGAAGTCCGTCTCCCAAGAGTTCAATCTCGACGTCAACCAGATCACGACACTCGATTTTCACCTTACTCTCGGGGCGGTATCGGAGAGAGTGGAGGTGTCGGCGGAGGCGACGCAACTGGAAGCGTCGAACGCGCAACTGGGCACGGTGGTGACGCAGGAGAAGATCGTGGATCTGCCCCTGAACGCCCGAAACTTCACACAGTTGCTCACGCTGACTCCGGGCGCCGCTCCTGTGAGCGTTGCCCAGAACAGCGGCGGAGCGCAGGTGCAGAGGGTGGGAACGTTCGTCTTCCCGGCGGTGAACGGGCAAAGCAATCGCAGCAATACGTTCACGCTGGACGGAGTTTACAACGACGCCCCGTGGATGAACACTTACGCGATCGCGCCCAATGTGGATGGGATCGCGCAGTTCAAAGTGCAGTCGCATAGCGACCAGGCGGAATTCGGCGGAGTGACCGGGGGCGTGGTGAACATCGCCACCAAGAGCGGCGCCAATCAACTTCACGGCAGCCTGTACGAGTTCCTGCGCAACGATGCGCTCGACGCGCGCGCGTACTTCGCGGCGAAGAAGCCCACTCTGCGCCAAAACCAGTTCGGGGGCACGATTGGCGGGCCAGTGATTAAGGACAAGACATTCTTCTTCTTCACCTATGAAGGCTACCGGCAGGTGAATGCCTCCTCCTCGCTGTACCTTGTGCCCACGCCTGCCGAGCTAGGCGGAAATTTCAGCACCCTGAAGCGGGTGATCTACAATCCATTCACGACCAGGCCGGATCCCGCGAAACCCGGCGCCTATCTGCGCGACCCGTTCCCGAACAACACCATCCCGGGTTCGCTGATCAACAAGTCCACCAGTGAGTGGGCGAAGACGATCATTCCCTCCCCCATAGACACGGGGAATCCGAGTTTCAACGGCAGGAACACGACTTCGCAGACCGCGCCGATGAACCAATACAGCGTTCGCGTGGATCACAATTTCACGCCCTCGGATTTCCTGTGGAGCCGGTTTACGTGGGGAACGCAGAATCAGGAGAGCGCGGGCACCCTGCAAGGAACGCTGGACCGCATTGAGCGGCCGGCCAAGAACTTCGGCGTAAGCTACACCCACGTTTTTGGCGCCAATACACTGCTCAACGGGCTGTTTGGTTACAGTGCGCTGACGCAGAACAACGTTCCCTTTCTCACCGCCAGAAACATGTTCGAAGAGGGGCTGTTTGCAGGCTTTCCGAAGAAGGACGGGCTGAACGCCCCGGGCATCGCCATGCCCAGCGCATTCGGAACGCAGGGGAGCCGGATCGACTTCCTGGGTCCGCAGGCCGGCTACCAGGTGCGAGGCGACCTCACGCATGTGCGTGGGAATCACACGTTCAAGTTTGGCGGCCAGATTCTGTGGGTTCCGTTCTTCGACGATACCTATGACGGCAATCTGACGTTCAACGCCAGCCAGACCGCCGACCTCAACAATCCAGGCGCCACCGGATCCGATATTGCCTCGTTTGTGCTGGGGGCGCTCGATGCGTGGGAGTATCGCGACCGGAAGTACGACTATCAGACGCAACTGTGGAACTTTTACGCCGAGGATTCCTGGAAGGCCACCGACAAATTAACGGTCAATCTCGGCCTGCGATGGGACCTGTTGCGGAATTCCTCGTTCCGGTTGAACTTCCCCTCGACGTGGGACTTCGGGTCCGGACAGTTCATCGTGGGGTCCGTGACGCCTCCGGCGTGCGGCGGCAGCCAACCCGCGCCTTGTCTGCCGGATCCACAGAGCGTTTATGTGAAGCAGCACGTTGTTTTCACGGGCCAGCCCAAGTTGCGCGACGATGACTACAAGATGTTCGGGCCGCGGGTGGGCGTGGCCTACCGCCTGCGGCCGACGCTGGTGGTGAGGAGTTCCTTCGGGGTGTTCTATGACTTGCAGGCTGGGGTGACACAACAGGCGCAGAACGCCAGCGGCGCGTGGCCCAACACGAACCTGCTGCGCGGCGTCAACATTAATCGCCCCATCATTTCCGTGCTGGCCAACGATCCGTTCGGTGGCAAGGACCCGAGGATTCCGGCCGCGGATCCCAGCACGGCGCAGGCGTTTTTCTTTGATCCGCATTTTCGGAATCCTTACTCACTTCAGTGGAACCTGGAAATACAGAAGCAACTGGCCAACAACTTGACGTTGTCGACGGCCTACGTGGGCGCCAATAGCCTCCGGTTGCCGATCGGCGGCTTTTATAACACGGCGCTGACCCCCGGCCCTGGGGCGGTGCGGCCGAGAGCGCTGTGGACCTACGCTCCGGCTAGCAACTACGACCGCAGCATCGGCCGGGGCAATTACAATTCGCTCCAGGTGAAGTTGGAGCAGCGCT
Source organism: Bryobacterales bacterium (assembly GCA_020851655.1). Lineage (GTDB taxonomy): Bacteria > Acidobacteriota > Terriglobia > Bryobacterales > Bryobacteraceae > JADZCI01. The sequence goes on along the minus strand of JADZCI010000304.1, from coordinate 9,472 downwards.
TCACCAGGGGCCTCTCCTATCTTCTGGGGTACACGTGGAGCAAGTCGATTGACATCGCATCGTCAGGGCAATTCGGAGTGGAGGGCTTTTCGCTCCAGAATCCGTATGTTCCGAACAATGACCGGTCGGTTTCGTCCTACGACATACCGCGGAACTTCTCGGCCGCGGTGGTGTATGACCTTCCGTTCGGAAAGGGACAGCGCTGGGTGGCGGATGGCTTGGCAGCAAGGATTCTCGGCAACTGGCAGTTTAATGCGATCGTGCTCATTCGCAGCGGACAGCCCTATACGCCAACCATGGGGCTGGATGTGGCGAACATTGGCACAAACTCGACGCGTCCCGATCTCGTCGGAAATGCGGCGATGTCGAATCCCGCGCCCGAGGCTTGGTTCAACAAGTCGGCCTACGCATCCCCGGCTGTATATAACTTCGGAACGGCGGGGAGGAATCAACTGCGGACGGACGGCTACCAGAACTTCGACCTGTCATTTTTTCGACAGGACAACCTGACGGAACGGATCAAGCTCCAGTTGCGTGTCGAATTGTTTAATGCGTTTAACCATCCGGCATTCGGCACGCCGCAAACCAACTTCACCAATTCGAGATTCGGCCAGGTCAGTTCCACGGTGAGCACGGCCCGGCAGATCCAGCTTGGTGTGAAGGTCCTATTCTGAGATAAGGAGCAGCAATGTTGCAGCGCCGGGCATTCCTTCAGACCGCGGCGGCGGGAGGGCTTGTGGCCGCGCAACGCAGCAAGCCGAATTTCCTGTTTCTGATTGCGGATGATCTTACGTTCAACGCCGTCCACAGCCTGGACAACCGCGAGATTCAGACGCCTCATGTCGACCGGCTGGTGCGGCGAGGCTGCACCTTCACTCACAGTTTTCACCAAGGGTCCTGGTCACCAGCCGTGTGCATCGCCAGCCGGACGATGCTGAACACGGGCCTCTCCTGCTTCCGCGCACACCGGCTCTCGGAAGAGGCTGCGCTGTGGACTCAAACGATGGGAGAGGCCGGCTATGACACGCACATTGCCGGGAAGTGGCACTTGAGTGAAGCGAATCTGAAGCGGGCGTTCAAGACATTTGGGCCGGTCGGCCCGGGGATGTTTGAATCGGGCCCATCGGCATACAACCGGCCGGGCGCGGGTAACACCTGGACGCCCTGGGACAAGTCTCTCAAGGGGCAGTGGCTGCACACCGCCAAATGGGCGAACGCAGACAAGGACGAGATCAAACATTCGGCTGAAATCTGGGCCGACAGCGCCTCAGATTACCTGCGCCGCCGCCGAAGCCAGTCGAATCCGTTTTTCTTGTACGTGGGGTTCAACTCGCCCCACGACCCGCGCCAGGCTCCGAAGGAGTACGTGGACCGCTATCCCAGGAACCGCATCGAGATACCTCCCAACTACCTGCCGGAGCATCCCTTCGACGAGGGGGATCATTTCATCCGGGATGAAAAGCTGGCGCCATTTCCGAGGACGAAAGAGGCGGTGCGGTTACACCGGTCGGAGTATTACGCCCACACGACTTACATGGACGCGCAGATTGGCCGGATACTGGATGCTCTCGAGGAATCAGGCCAGGCTGCCAACACGTATGTCATTTTCACCGCGGACCATGGACTGGCCGTGGGGCAGCACGGATTGATGGGCAAACAGAACATGTATGACCACAGCATCCGCGTACCAATGGTTTACGCTGGTCCGGGGATAGCCGCCGGGCGGCGGGTGAATGAACTGGTCTATCAGCACAGCACATTTGCCACGACGTGTGAACTGGCGGGGATACCGGCGCCGAAGGCGGTGGAGTTCCCAAGTCTGACGGGTCTACTGCATGGTGGCAGCGGGGCGCCGCACGATGCGGTCTTCTGCCGCTATCTCGACTACCAGCGCGCGGTGCGCACCCGGGAGCACAAGCTAATCATGTATCCAAAGGCGGGGGTCACGCAGTTGTTCGACATGCGGGATGATCCGTGGGAGATTCATAACCGCGCGGACGATCGCCGGTACGCGGCGGTGAGGAAAGATCTGCTTGAACGGTTGCACCGGTTTCAACGCGAGTTGGATGATCCTCTTCCGCTTGATAGCGGTTGACCAGTCTAAAACGGGTTCAGCACCCAAGCGCCCAGGCTGTTCCAGCGGTGGCTTTCGGCAAACATGCGCCGCCCATCGGTGCGGACGCTTGCCGCGCCCATCAGATCGGTTCTCAGGACAATGGAATTCAAGGCGGCCAGGTCTTGGATGGTCCTGGGGCTCGGCAGCCGGTAGGCGTTGTCGAGTCCGGCCGAAACCAGGGCGAACCGTGGGTGGATCGCCGCCAGCAGAACCGCGTCATTCGAAGTGTTGCTGCCATGGTGCGCCACCTTGAGGATGTCGATCCGGTTCAGTTTGCCGGAGTCGAGCAAGGTTGCCAGGATTCGGCGGTCCGTGTCGCCGGTCAGCAGAACCGTCCGCTCGCCGAATTCCAGACGCAGCACCAGCGAATCGCTGTTTTCCGGTTTCAATCCGGGTTCGTAACCGGCTAGCGGAGCAAGCGCAGTGGTTCGGACGCCGCCCACGGTGCGTGAGGCGCCGGGCTGCCATCGAACCGGGACACTCGCGGCCTCACGGGCTGCCTCCGCGATGCCCTCCCACTCCGGACAATTCACCACGGGACCCGTCCAAATCTCTCTGGGACGGAAATTGCGCACCACGGCGGGCAAGCCGCCCGCGTGGTCGGCATGGGCGTGTGTCATCGCCACGTAGTCGAGACGCCGGATTCCGCGCGCCCACAGGTACGGCGACACCACGTCCTCGCCAATCTCCATCCGGGACGGCGTCTTCTTGCCGAACACCGGAATGCCGCCGCCGTCCACCAGCAAAGTCGAACCATTGGGAAAAGCGACCAGGAGACTCTCGCCTTGACCTACATCGATCGCGGTGACCTCCAACCAGCCGCCGCGGAGCCGCGCGCCGAACGGATGCGCGAGCATCAAGACGAGTGCGGCGCAGCTTGCCCCCGCCGCGGCCCACCCCCAGCGGCTGCGTTTCCGGAGGAGCCACGCGGCGCCGACGACGGAGACCGAGAAGGCGGCAGCCAGCCACAGTGGGGGATCCGGAACTCGCCAGTTGGGTTCAATGCGCGCATGCCACTCCGCCACCGCCCGCGAGACCGTCAGCAGCGCTCCAGCCACAGCGGCGGGCCACTGCCACGTGGTCAGGATCGCCAGAAAGCCGGCTGGAACGGCCAGGGTCAAAGCGGGAGCGACGATGACATTCGCGGTGAGTCCGGTGAAAGAGATCCGGTGGAAATACAGGATCATCGGCAGAGCCAGCGCCACCTGGATCAACGCCGAGACCAGCGCCAGTTCGAGCGCGAAGACCACGAGGCGCAGCGCCAAGGTGAAGGAAACCGAGAGGCCCCGCGCCGGAATCCGTGTCCAGAGGGCCAGCGTTTCGAGCAGCAAGCGCAGTTCGACGCGCCAGGCGGCGGCGCGCGGCTCCAGGTGAATATCGCGCTCGGCATCCGGCAGATCCTTCAGCGATTCAGTCCACAGTCCGGTTGTACGTTCCACGATGGGGAGTGCGAAAGCGCCCAGAACGGCGACACTCAGGAACGAGAGTTGGAAGCTCGCTTCAAAGATCTGCCGGGGATCGATCACGAGGTAGCAGAAGCCGACAGCCGCCAACAGGTTGAGCAGGCGCACACGGCGGTAGAAGAACCGTACGGCCAGGTAGAACGTGAAGCCGGCGGCCGAGCGGATGGCTGGCGGATCGCCGCCCGCCACCATCGCGTACAGCCAGGCCAGCATCGCGGTCAGCGCCAGGGATACGAAGACCGGCAGGCGAATCACGCGAAACAGCAACAGAAACGCGGCGGCGAGCACGCTGATGTGAGCGCCGGAAATGACGAGCGCGTGATAGGTTCCCGTGCGCCGGAAATGCTCGGTCCAGGCGGCCTGAAGACCCGTCGAATCGCCCAAGAGCAACGCGCGCATCATGTAGCGGGCATAGTCGTCGCCTGAGTACAGGCGATCCAGCCGCTCCAGCGCCGCGGTGCGGATCGCGAAGAGCCAACCGCGCCAGGTGTGGCCGCATCCGGCGCCGGTGATCTTGAGTGCGGCGGGCCGGCTGAGCGTCCCCACCCAGTAAATCTCGCGGCGCGCCAGGTACGTTTCGTAATCGAACGCACCGGGATTGCCGAAGTTCCGAGGTTCCCTCAGGCGCGCCGGAAACTCTACGGTTTGGCCATAGGCCAGCGGCGGCAACGACTCATCTTCTTTGAGGAGCGCCGTCACCCTCATGCGCGCGCCGGGCTCCAGTTCGACGACAAACTGCGCGCGGTCCGCCGCCAGGACCGGTGGTTCGACGATACAGCCCGAGACCAGGAGCGTCTCGCCTGGCTGACGGTCAATCCGGGGAGTTTTGGGAGGGGTGTGCCATGCCGCCAGAACCGCCGCGAGCGTGAACGCCGAGGCAAGAGCGCCTGTTCTGGCCGCGTGGCGGAAACCCCGCGCGCGGCTGAACCATGCGATAGCCAGTATCAGCGCGGAGGCGAGCAAGGGCGCGCGCACATCCAGCGACAGCACCACGGAGAACACAACACCGCCAACCGCCGCCAGGAACGGCGCAACAAGAGGGTCGCGCATAGCCTCCTTGCAGGGGTTGTGCGCACTTTGGCGGGGTCTTCTCGCCAATAGTTGGACGGCCTACCGAAAGAGTGGCTTAGTTCAAATCGTCTTCCGCCGTCAAGGGCTTCTTGTGCTTGGGTGGGCGCAACTTCTTTGGCGCCATTGCTTTGCCGGGTGGGGGCGAACCGATTTGAGCACGCGCGCGGCGGCGCGCCGTTGTGGCGGGGTCGGTCATGCGGCCGCGGCGCGTCTTCTTAGCTGTTGCCATGGGCTATAATGAGGTCGAAGGAGATCCTAATGAGGTCCATTGGCCCCTGGGAGCTTGTTGTTATCTTAATCATCGCCGTTCTCCTGTTCGGAGGCAAAAAGCTTCCCGAACTGGCAAAGGGCCTCGGCGAGGGGATCAAGAACTTCAAGAACGCCATCAAGGAAGAACACAAGCCCGAAGAAAAGAAGCAGGCCTGAATCAGGCGTCTTCGGTCCTGACAAAAGATTGAGCCCCGCGAGCGCGACGCCGCGGGGCTCTTGCTTTGCCACCAAGCGAGCGGCAGACTCAAGCTGCCGGCATGAGATCTATTTCTTTTTGGGCGGAACGATCGCGTCGCGCACGGACTTCGCCACGCGAAACTTGACGACCTTCTTTGCCGGAATCTTGATGGCGGCGCCGGTCGCCGGGTTGCGGCCCATGCGGGCTTTGCGCTCCACCCTCACCAACCGGCCAATGCCCGGCACGACAAACACGCCGACTTTCTTCGTTTCGCGAACCGCGATCTCGACGTACCTCGCCAGAACCGCCTTTGCCGCTTTGTTGCTGATTTCAGCGGACGTGGCCAGCTCCTTCAGTAGCTGGGTTTGGGTCAACTTCTTGACTTCAGCCATGACACTCTCCTTTTTCTCGACTCGGGAACCGGCGTCTGAAACCAGGCCGGTCTAAAAAACAAAAACACTCGAAAATGTTCGGCGTTTCGTTTGCACCCTCATCATACGGGATGGATTCCGCCGCTGTAAAGAGAAATTCGCTCAAAAATCCCTGTTTTTTGGCCTTTTTTGCATCTGAAGCCTAAAAAAACGCCCAAAAAACGCGATTTTGGCATTTCATCTCCACTCGCAGAGGCTCCGGACGAAGCCGCCCGAGCCGTCGCGCAGCCAGCCATCGAGTTGCGCGGGCTCCTTCAACTGCTGTCCGCGCATGCGCGAAACGGCCACAAACTCGCACTTCACGCCGGACAGCGCGGTCATGTCCCCCCAGAGTTTTTCGAATTGGGCGACGGGATAGACGTCTTCCTGGCCTTTGCCCCAGCGCTTCTTCACATCCTTGAGCGTGATGTAGGCCGGCATGCGCGACGCCACGTCGCGAACGGCGCCGGCCACGCGCGACTCGTCGGCCAGCGCCGCGGCGTCGAGTCCGAATACGGCCAGCAGCCGGTGAATGTCGATCCACATCGTTCCGGTGTTGTAGTAGGACAGCGAGAACTCGAGCTCGTCGGAAGGCAGGGCCAGCCCCTCCACCAGACGCGGGCGTCCGTCGACGATGGCGAGCCCGCCTCCGCGGTCTTCCAGTTGCCGCGCGATGACTTCGGCGGTCAGCGCCGCGCCGCGGTCAATGTGCAGGCCGAGAAGCGCCGGGTCGATGTCCGTCCCCAGGGTGTCGATGTTGTGCAGCATCAGGTAGCGCAACGCGGGGCGCTCCGCCATCAGATTCTTGAGGACTCCGTTGCGCAGCAGGTTTGGTATCTCGTACCAGTGCCCCACGGGATGCAGGCACTGGCCCGGCGCGTTGTCGGTATAATCCGAACCTTCACCCGCGCGCTCGGCCCAGCCAATCAGGGCGTGGCGCAGGCTGTCGCGCATCTTTTGCGCCTGCTCGTCCAACTGCTGTTGCGCGGTTTCCTCCCAGTGGAAGCGCAGGTCGCGCACCATCGGGACCAGACGCAGCCCGACGGCTCTGCCCGGCGACAGGTGGACGGGACCCGGGTAGCCGTAGTACTGGTGGCGGTTCAACCAGTCTTCGACAGGCTGGTGGGTGACGTAACTGGTGGTGAAGATGTGCGGCAGCGGCCGGCCGTAGGCGCGGCTCGTCTTGCGGCTCTTGGCCAGGTGAACTTCGATGAAGGTGCGATATTCGCCGTCCATCCGTATAAAGGGGTTGAGCGCTTTGACGACGCCCGCGCCCTGGGTCCAGCGGCTTCCGGCGCCGCCGGCGAGCGAGACCACGGCCACGGCGCCCTCGGCGAGCGCATCCCGCCCGAGACGGCGCAGGGAGCCGGGCAGTCCGGCGCGCGCGTCGTGAATGCTGCCGGGACCGGCGTTCTCGATCCGGCTGGTGCGGGACAAGCGGTTCTGCGCGAGTCCCACGCGCCCCTGGCGCAGTTCGCCGCGGATGGACTCATGCTGCACACGGTCGAACCCAAGTTGACTGAGTAGTTGCGCCAGGCTCTCGCGCGATGCTTCGCCGGCGCGCGGCAGCAGGTGGTCCACCAGGCTTTGCACCATGCCGCCCAATTCCGGTTGAGTGCGGCAGGCGTCGCCCAAGTGGCCGAGTTCAGAGCGCCGGGCGCCAGAGAGCGTTCGTGGATCGCTCCGCAGCAGCCTGGGGACCGTCAGCGTGTAGTACCCGGTGGGCATCATCGCGCCGGCGCCGCGCTTCAGTTCCGCCACCGATCCGCGCTCGTTGATGGCGAATTCGTACACGACGGGCTCGATGGCGAAGGGGACAGCCGTCTCCATGAGGCGCTTGGTTTCGCGCAGGATCTCGCGTATTCGCGCCGCGGCGCGGCTCTTCACGTGAGGCGCGAACAGGAAGCCCATGCCTCCGCCCGCCATGCCGCCCAGCATCCAGAAACCCCAGAAATCCTCGCCAAATTCCGCTCGCGCCTGGCGGATCAGCGAATCCGTGTAGGCGTTGCCGGCCCACGGAATGATGGTCTGGACCGGTCCGTCGAAGTTGCGCTGAGTCAGCGCGCCAATGCCGCGAATGTCGCCTTCGCCCAGGCGTTGGAGAACGTCGTCCAGGATCGAGATGGCCTCCTGGCGGCCGCGCCACTCGGCTTCGGACCGCAGCAGGTAGCGTTCGGTCACCATCTCCAGCACCGGACCGACATCCTGAGCCATGCCGCCATGCACCAGCACGAGGCTTTCGCGCAGCCGCCGCCGCAAGGCTTCCGGCGCCGCGGCGCCTTCCAGGATTTTGTGCTGGGGCAGCAGGCGTCCACGGCTGACTCCAAACTCGACGTCGCCGGGTTGCGCCACCACGCCTGAGATCAGCTTGATTCCCGGCCAGACGCCGCCCGAGTCCTGCCAGCCGCCGCCGGAGCCGCCCAACCATTCGCCAAGAATCGCCCGGGCGGCGACCAACCGGCGTTCGCTTTCCTCCATCGCGCCGCTGAGCGACCGCGTTTGGCCCGACGCGCGCATACACACCGCGATCAGGCAGGCCAGCAGGTTGGTCGAAACGGCCAAACGCGAGCCCTTGGGAATTCCATTCACCTTGCTGACGATCTCGATGCCGAGGTTGTCGCGTCCGGTGAGATGCCGCAGGACGTCCGGCAATGGTTGTGTCGCTCCCTCCAGCCCGGGAGGGATCAACCCTGAGGCGATGACCGCCGCTTTGAGCAGCCCCAGGTAGTCGCGCGCGAAATCGAAAACCTCCTCGAGCGCCCGGATCTCGGCACAGGCGCCCAGGTCCACGCTGGCAAGCCGCAGCACGGGCTCGTCGATCATCCTGAACCACGCTTCGACCGGCGGTTCCGGCTGGGTTTCAGTACCCGGTTCCGCGATTGCGAGGTCGATCGAGGTGTTGATGACGCGCGCTCCCTCGGGAAAATCCATCCCGAGAAAAAAGATGTCGCTCCAGCCGGAATGCGTCAAGTCCATCCGCACGGGCGTCGTTTCGCGCAAGAGCGGAAACAGCCCGTCGCCCCCGGGGTCGAGGAGTTCCTTGCGGATACGCAGCGGATGATCAGCGGGGTGGCCGGTGCGGAACATCCACTGATTGCCGCGGACGGCGCGCACGCTGAGCCTCACCCGGTCCGCCAGGGTCTGAAATGCCAGACCGCGATAGGCGGCCGCCAGCGCGCTCGCCAGCGACACGCTCGGTCCTTGTGCCCTGACGGCTGCGTGAAACGCGCGCAGCGCCTCTTCAAAGCGCCGGTTCAGAAGCCGCTCGCAGCCCTGAAACGGGATGCTGCCTTCCTCCCGGATGCCCGGGCGGAACGGGAGGTGATACCGGTAAATGGCCGAGAGAAAGAAGAGCGCGCGAACGTTCTCGTAAAGGTTCGTGCTCTTCCTGCGGAACTGCTCCAGCGCTTCGCACTCGGCCAGAAGTTCGGCGGCGGTCGCCTGGCGGCAGACCTCGTCGAGCGGCCGGTTGCGCACGTCCGGATCCTGGGCTGTGATGATACGGATCAGCTCGCTCATTGCCGCGGAGTGTCGAGGTCGCGCTGGGCTAGGAGTTCCAGCAACTGATTCAGAACGAGGTCGCGATCGGCGCCGGTCAACGCCAGCGCCAGTTGGGCGCGCAACAGTCCGTACTTTGTCCCCAAGTCGTAACGCCGCGCCGGATGGACATAGGCGAGGTAGCGCTCCTGCCGCGCGAGTTCGCCCAGCGCCGCCGACAACGTCACGGACTCTCCACGCGGCAGCAGGCCATCCAGAATGTCGAAAACCGCCGGAGTCAGAACGTGCATACCGAAGAAACAGAGGTAGTGTCCGGCGCGAAGACCGGGCACGATGAGGTGCTGCTCGGCTTCAGTCGGTGTGGGCTTCTCGGCGACGGTGTTGATTGTGTAAAGGTCGGTGAAGCCTTGAACCGGGGCGCCGGCGACCGTTCCGAAACGCGGAAGATCGTTTTCGCGTGTGGGCT
>JADZCI010000303.1 GCA_020851655.1 Bryobacterales bacterium | reverse complement strand
GGATGTGCAGTCGGGCGCCGTGTTAACGGCCAACGCGGCTGCCTCAGAACTTTACGGCTACACCCACGATGAATTTCTGAAGTTGAATCAGCTCGATCTCACCTTGGAACCCGAGGAGACCGTGAAAGCCCGGCTTGCGCAACAGCCGTTTACCGCCCTGCGCTGGCACAAGAAGCGCGACGGCACACAAATCCGGGTTGACATCGCATCGCGATTTGTCGAACTCGACGGCAGGCCCGTCGGCATTGCCGCCATCCGGGACATCTCCGACAAGCAGCGGATGGAGGAGGCGCTCCAGAAATCGGAGGAGAAGTTCCGGAAGGTCTTCCTGACCAGTCCTCTTCTCATGTGCATTTCCCGCCTGGATGATGGATTGATCGTCGAGGCCAACGATGCATTTGAACGCTTGAGCGGATACCTCAGGGAGGAGGCCATTGGCCGCACGACCCTGGAACTGGGCCTGTGGAACCCTCAGCAAAGGGCGGAACTCGTTCGCCAGGTACGTGCGGCGGGATTGGTTCGCAATCAGGAGATCGAGCTTCGGACCAAGACAGGCGAGCGCAAGACAGTCTTGTTTTCGGCCGAGACCGTTGATGTCGGCGGGGAACCGATGCTGATCTCATCGGTCATCGACATCACGGAGCAACGCCGGTCGGATGAGCAGGTTCGCAGCCTGGCTACGGCCGTGGAACAGGCCGGCGAAGCGGTTGTGATTACCGATGCCCAGGCCAACATACGGTATTGCAACCCCGCCTTTGAATCGATTACCGGCTACCGCTTCGAGGAGGTGGTGAACCGCAATCCCCGGATCCTCAAGTCAGGGTCGCACGCGCCGGACTTCTACCGGAAGATGTGGGCCGAAATTATGGCGGGCGGAACGTGGAAAGGGCGTCTCACGAATCGCCGGAAGGATGGATCTCTGTACGAGGAGGAGTCCACCATTTCACCGATCCGGTCGGCGGACGGCGCGATATCGGGCTTTGTCGCGATGAAGCAGGACGTCACAGCGCAGGTCCATCTTGAGCGGCAACTCGCCCAGGCGCAGAAGATGGAAAGCGTGGGGCGCCTTGCCGGCGGCATTGCTCACGACTTCAATAACCTGCTCACGGTGATCAACGGGTATGGCGAACTGCTGGCGGCGTCGATTCCGGAGGAGAATCCGCTGGGCGCCTATGCTCGCGAAGTCTGCAAGGCCGGCGAGCGGGCAGCTAGCCTGACCCGGCAGTTGCTGGCGTTTAGCCGCAAGCAGGCGGTCCAGTTCAAGCCCCTCGACCTGGATGCGCTGATTCGGGATTCGGAGAACATGCTGCGCCGCTTGATCGGAGAAAACATCAGCCTTGCGACATCGCTTGGACTCAACGGCGGGCGGGTCATGGCGGATTCCGGGCAACTGCATCAGGTAGTGATGAACCTGGTGTTGAACTCGCGCGACGCGATGCCCACAGGTGGGCTAATCCAGATCGAAACCACCCGCGTCACGTTGGACGAAGCTGACTTGGCGGAGCCGAATGCCAAACCGGGCACTTGGTTTGTCCTGACCGTAACCGATACGGGTTTCGGCATGGATGAGGCGACGCGCCAGCGGGTCTTTGAACCTTTTTTCACGAGCAAGAAAGACGAAAGGGGCACGGGCTTGGGGTTGGCCACGGTCTACGGCGTGGTCGCCCAAATGGGCGGTTGGATTGATGTTTGGAGCCAGGTTGACATCGGGACGACGTTCAAACTGTTTGTTCCGCCCGCCGCGCGAACCGCATTCGCGTCCCCCGAGCACGAGCCGGCGCCAGGGCGCGGCGGCGCGGGCATCCAACAGTGACGCGGCCGTTGCTTTGGCCGGGAACCATCCTGGCCAGATCCACCTGCTTCTGTGCGTCTAGGCGCTGCGAGGGTTCGCCCCGTACGGGAGTGGAATTACCCACAAAAGAGTATTGGATCGCGTCATCAAACCGTTTATACTGCGAACAGGTCAATTAGGAGTCTCGAATCTTATGAGTCGAATTTCGTTTGTGGCTGCCGTGTGCCTGCTTGTGCTGGCGTGCGGCCTCTTGCCCGCCCAGGACCCGCGAGGCACTGTGCTGGGACGCGTCATGGACTCGACGGGGGCCGTCGTGCCCAACGCCGATGTCCGTATCACCAACGACAGCACCGGTGTTGCCGCGGTCGCCAAGACCAACGACTCGGGCAACTTTGTCCTTCCCTACCTGCTGGCCGGGACCTACACCTTGAGCTGTGAGATGTCCGGCTTTAAGAAATGGGTTCGGCCGGGCATCCAGGTTCGCATCCAGGACAGCGTTGAGGTCAACATCGACCTTCAGGTCGGCGCCACGTCGGAAACCATCGAAGTCACCGACTCGACACCCCTTTTGTCGACGGCCGAGGCCTCGCTGGGCCAGGTCATCGACGAACGGCGGGTGCTCGAACTGCCTCAGTTCGCGGGGAACGCGATGGACCTCGTACACCTTGCGCCGGGCACGGTGAACGGGACGAATCTGCGACTTCGCAAGGCCGGATTCAACAGCGCTCCTTCGACCTTCTCGACCGACGGCAGCGGCAACAACCAAAACGAGTTCTCGATTGATGGCGTTTCCAACACGTATTCCGACGGCACTGCCCCGCGTGTGGCATTCTCGCCGCCACAGACCGCCATCAGCGAGTTCAAGGTCCAAACGTCGGCGTTCGATGCCTCGCTCGGCCACACGATGGGCAGCACCGTAAACGTCTCCACCAAGTCCGGAACCAACCAGTTGCATGGTGAAGTGCACGAGTGGTTCCGGCACTCGGCCCTGGACGCGCCCTCGGTCTTCCAGAATCGATCGGGTCAATCGCTTTCGATCTACCAGGACAACCGGTACGGCGCATCGGCGGGCGCTCCCATTTACATCCCCAAGGTCTACAACGGCAAGAACCGCAGTTTCTGGTTCTTCGCCTGGGAGGCCAATAAGTTCGGCAACCCTGATTCCGGCGGTAACGCGACGTCGACCGTCCCAACCGCCAAGATGCATCAAGGCGACCTTTCCGAGTTCCTGGCGCTCGGCTCCGCCTACCAGATCTATGATCCCCGCAGCACGGTTCAAGTGGGCAGCCGGTACGTCCGGACGCCTATCCCGGGAAATGTGATTCCGAAAGCGTCTCTCGACCCCGTGGGGCTGAACTTCGTGAGCCTCTACCCGCTGCCCAACCAGGCGGGGACCAGGGACTTTCGAAACAACTACTACCAGACCGGTAAGGCTCTGGAAGATTACTAAGTATGGATCACCCGGCTGGACCATGCTTTCAGCGAGAACCACCGCGTCTTCCTCCGCTTGCACCGGGACTTCTGGGAAGAGGACAAGAACCGTGTTTTCGGCAATAGCGTCAACGGAGTCATTCTCAACCGGAACAATAAGGGCATTGCCTTCGACGACGTGTACGTATTTACACCGACTTTTCTGCTGAACTTCCGTTACGGACTGACGTTCCAGGACTTCCCGGAACGCCGTACTTCGCAAGGCGCGGACTTGAGCAAACTGGGGCTTTCCCAGCAGACGCTGGCGTTACTGCCCAACCCATCCATCGCGCCAACTCCGGTCATCAGCCCCGGCCAGTTTACGACCATCTCTTCGTGGGAATCGCAGGATGGATACACGGCTTCGACAACCAATTCGTTTGTCGGTAACTTCACGAAGTTAACGGGGAACCATAGCTTCCGTTTCGGACCGGAGTTCCGCGTTTATCGCGAGAGCCGCAACCGCTATGGCGCGGCGCTGTCGCCGCAGTACAGTTACGCGACCACCTATGTGAGGGCGAACGACACCGCGCCGGCTCCGACCGCCGGCGGAGAACTTGCGTCGATGCTGTTGGGTATTCCCAGCGGTAACATGAGCCGCGTCGACAGCTACGTCGAACAGGACAAGTACTGGGCGTTTTACTTCCAGGACGACTGGAAAGTCTCTCGCAAGCTGACGGTCAACCTCGGCCTGCGCTACGAGTACGAATCGCCGATGACGGAACGCTTTGACAGGTCCGCCATCCACTATGACGGCAAGACACCCAACCCGCTGAATGACGCGGCCAGAGCGAACTATGCCCGGAATCCGATTCCGGAGCTTCCGGCCTCTCAGTTCATGGCGATCGGCGGCTTGACGTTTGCCAACGTCGCACCGAACGGGCGGGCCTATTGGACTCCCGAGAAGACCAACTTCCAGCCCAGAATCGGGCTGGCCTATCAACTCCGGCCCAAGACCATCATCCGGGCCGGCTATGGAATCTACACCGCATCCATCGGCGTCAACTACACCAACACGAATTTGACCGGCTACTCGCTGGCGACGCCGATTCAAGCCTCACTCGACAACGGCTTGACCTACCTGGCGACCAATGCCACACCGTTCCCTTCCGGACTACTTACACCGGCTGGTAACAAAAATGGATTACTCACCAATATCGGCCAGCAGGTGCAGTTCTTCAACGAAGGCCGGAGCCACCCCTATGCTCAGCGCTGGAGCTTTGGTCTTCAGCAGGAACTGCCTATGAAGGTGATGATCGAGGCGTCTTATGTTGGCAATCGAAACACCAGGCTGGGTGTGACTCGCGAATTAAGCTATACGCCCGCGGCGTACCTCAGCAAGTCTCCTGTTCGGGACCAGGCGGCCATTGACTACCTGGGCGCCAACTTTCCGAGCCCCTACTATGGGCTTGATCCGATTTACGGCAAGAATATGAGCCGCGGCAGTCTGCTCCGGAACTACACGCAGTTCTCAAGCGTGCAGATTCTCGGCGACCAGGCCGGGTATTCGTGGTATCACTCGCTGCAAACTCGCGTGGAGCGCCGTTTTGCAAATTCCTGGACGATTCAGGCTTCCTACACATGGTCGAAATCGATGGAAGCGACCGAGTTCATGAACTCCGCCGACCCCATGCCTGTCGAATCGCTCGCCAACCTGGATCGTACACACCGGCTCGTCGGTTCCGGAATTTGGGAGCTGCCCTTTGGGCGTAAACGCCGCTGGGGCGCCAACTGGAACAGTTTCACGGAGTTCGTCGCCGGAGGCTGGCAACTGGGTGGAATCTATCAGCACCAAAGCGGCGGGCCGCTCGGTTTCGGCAACCGGATCTTCAACGGCGATCTGAAGTCGATCGTGTTGCCCAAAGACCAGCGCAGTGTCGATCATTGGTTCACCCCTGCCGCGGCCGCCGGATTTGAGACCAGCGGCGCCAAGCAACTGGCTTCCAACCTGCGCCAGTTCTCGCTCCGCTTCAGCTCGGTGCGCGGGCCGAATCAGGACCGTTGGGACCTCTCCATGATCAAGAACTTCCGCATCACCGAACGGGTTGTCACGCAGTTCCGCGCGGAGACCTTCAACGCCATGAACCACCCGAACCTGTACAATCCCAATGCGGACCCGACGAGCGCATCGTGGGGCACCATCACGGGGCAGGACACTCCGCGTTCGTGGCAGTTATCGCTGAAGATCACCTGGTAAACGCGGCGCATCCTTAAACGGAAGGCGGCCGGGCGCCGCCTTCCTCATCTCGTATTCGCGTAAGGGGCGCGTCCCCCCGCCTGGACCGTCCAATCTCCGGGCGTCAGACGGATCCCTTCAATCAGCTCCGATCCAAGCCTGAGATACTCGGCATCGCCTGTCGAAGACTTGACCCGGTAGAGCGTGTTCTCATCGACGGTGTACCACTCGGGAAACTCGTTCAGGCGAACGTAGTTCTTGTCCAGGTTCAGCACGCGCCGGTGGCGGGCGAAATCGAACTGGATCGTGCGCGCCGATGGCATCTCCAGGTGCAGGAGCAGGGTGTCATTGCCGCCACGGACGGCCCCTACTTTGACACCGGGTTCCCAGTGCGCGGGCCGGACACCCTGGCTCTTCATGAGCGCCCACAGCAACGCTGTCCGGTTGAAGTTGCCCTCGCCGTACCAGTATTCCAGGTGGCCGCCGGGTTTCTGCATGCCGAGCATGACGTTCATCTCGGAATCAATCCAGGAAAGCGCGCCGGCGACGGGCTCCCGGTTCACCAGGTAGATCGCGCTTTCAATCGAATCCGCATAGCCGTCAAACGAGCCGGGCGGATCGCTTGGGCGGCCTTCCCAGACCCAGTTCCGGTACTTGGGAAGGTTTCCCAAAACCTTGCGAACCGCGTCGCGATAGCGGGTCCCTCCGGTGCACTGGTAGAACGCGTAGACGGCCCCGTAGACATATCCCCAGTTGTCCGAGAGTTGTTCGTCGAGGGGTTTCAAGGTTGCCGCGTCCACTTGGTTGAAGAGCATCCCATCGGGGTTGGCCGATTCAAGGATGCGGTCCAACATCTTTCCGATGGCTGCCTTGTAGCGGGCGGCGCGCGGGGTCTGGCGGGCATTCTCCAGCGCATAGACCAGCACGAGTCCAACAACGGTTTCGTTGCCGTGGTCCCGCAATCGAAGCCGCCGATCTCCGGTGTGCCTGGTGAAGTCCCACTGCGAAGAGGGGACGCCGTGGTTGCCAGGCAGCACTTCCTCGATATAGGCATCAGCGATCCGGCGAGCCCATTCCAGGAAGCGGCTCTCGCAGGTCATTGCCGCCAGGCGCATCAACGCCTGCATATAGTCGCCGTTCAATTCGGCATCCGAGCCCGGCAGGTTCCCGAACCGGGATGGCGCCGGCGCCCGGTTCATCGCATCGGCAATCATGTCGGCCATGCGGTAGAACCAGGGCGTCCGTCCAAGGTACTCCGTGACCGAAAGGAGCCCATCTTTGGCATACTCTCCCGCGCCGAACAGGCTGGGCGGCCCCAGTTCTCCGGTGGCGAGGTTCAGGTTGGCGGGGATGGATTCCTGAACGGTGGTGTAGCGAATCTCATTGCGGAGCATTTCCATCATCCGCCCGTGATAGAGGTCCGGGTCGGTGAGTTGCGCGGTCAGAATCAGGTAGGGATACAGGTCCGCACCCGAGTTGTGCGGGGTGTAGAGCGGCTTTGCCGTGGCCGGCAGCGGCCTTCCGTCGCGTTCGGCGACCCGGTCCGGCAGCAGCAGCGTCTTTGAGCCGGCATGGCGCAGCCACGCATGGAGGACTCGCTGGGAGGCAGCCAAGGCGCGCTCGAAATCGGCGCTGTTGGCCGTCGCCTGATCGAAGGCGGAGACGCTTTGCGATCGTAAGGCGGGAGTCACGGCCAGCATCAAAGCAGCCCGGCGGGACAATGGTTGGTTCAGCGGCATTTTGCGCCCTCATCTTATCGCGGCGCGGCGGGTGTCACATCCACACCAAAGGGATGAATCCGGCGGCGCACAATTCTCGTACACTGATCTAGGCCCGTTGCCATGAACGCCCGGTTTGCCGCTGTCCTGATGTCCATTTGCGCGCCGGCTGCCCTGGCGCATCCCATGGGCAACTTCAGCGTGAGCCACTACTCGAGGCTGGATGTCAGCCCCGCCGGGTGCCGGGTGACCTACGTGCTGGACCTCGCGGAAATCCCGACTTTCGAGCTTCTCCAGCAATGGAAAGCTTTGGATGCGGAACCCGGCGTGATCAAACGAAAGGCGAACGCCAAGGCGAGAGAGTGGATCGCCAACCTAGATTTGGCCTACAACGGCAAGCCGGCCGCCCCACGTATTCATCGCATCTGGAGCGAGGTGTACGAAGGCGCCGGCGGCATGCCGATACTGCGAGTCAGCGCCGAACTCGATGTTCCGGTGGCGCCCGGAACGCTGCGCTATGTGGACCGGAATTACGCGGGACGCGCCGGATGGAAGGAAATCGTGATCGCAGCGGGAGACGGAGCGGCCATTTCGAAGGCTTCGCACGGCGATCGCGATCTGACGGCGGGTTTGTCGGCATATCCGGAGGACCAGAGCATCGCGCCGCCCCAGGATGTCGAAGCCTTTGTAACCTGGACCGCGCCCGCCATGCCCGCGCCTGTGCTGTCCCGGGTAAGTAAGCCGGAAACCGCGCCGGCGCCCGTTCAGGCGAAGCCGCCGGAAGCGGTTCCGCCCGCGCCGCGGACGTTTTCCACGCAGCAGCCAGCGGCCAGCGGTACGGTCCAAAGCGGCGACTACCTCTCCCGCCTGCTCCGCCGCGACGAG
>JADZCI010000302.1 GCA_020851655.1 Bryobacterales bacterium | reverse complement strand
GACGCCAAGAAACAAAACGGCCAGCCGCCCAACAAAGACGCCAACAGCATGTTGGACAAGATGCGCGACGCGTTCAACAACATGATGGACAAGCTGAACATGCAGCCCAAGGGCGGCGAGGGCGAAAAGGCAGGCAGCCAGTCGAAGCAGCAGAGCGCAAAGGGCCAGAAGGGCGACGAAAAAGGCCAGCAGATGGCCTCAAAAACCAAGGGCGACCCGAATTCGCAATCGGAGTCGGACCAGCCCGGAAATGCCGACGACCAGGCGCAAGGCAGCAACAAGAGTCAGTCGGACCAGCAGGAAGAGCCTTCCAACGATCCTCGCAGCGGCATGGGGCGGCAGGACGGCAAGAAAGACACTGACCTTGCCGAGCAGTTGGACGCCATGGGCAAGATCAGCGAGATTCTCGGCAAGCGCTCCGCCAACCTCTCCGGCGAAATGATGGTCGAAGTCCAAAACTCCCGGCAGCAGTTGAAGACGCAGTACGTCAACCGCAAGGCTGCGCACGGCGAGGCGGGCGGTGAAGTGAGCCGCGACGAGATCCCGCTCCACTTGCAGCAATACGTGCAGCAGTACTACGAGCAGGTTCGTAAGGCTGCGCCGGCAGATCCCGCCGCGCCGAAGCCCGCGGCCGGGCGTTAGAGCCCACCGGCCAGTCCCGGGGAGGGGTACTCTCATAAAGAGGGGATGTTGCGTTTACTTTTTTTCGTTGCCGCTTGCATTTTGTCAGCGCTCGCCGGAGATGTTGAATTCAATCGAGACATACGCCCGGTCCTTTCAGACCGGTGCTTTGCCTGCCACGGTCCGGACGCGGCAAACCGGAAAAGCAAGCTGCGTCTCGACCAGGAGCAGGGCGCCAAAGCGGACTTGGGCAAAGGACGCTTCGGCATCGTTCCCGGATCTCCCGAACGGAGTGAAGTCTTCAAGAGGATTACCTCGTCCAACAAGGCGCTCCGGATGCCTCCCGCCTATGCGGGGCACGACAAATTGGGTGAGCGCGAGATCAAGCTCATACGCGAGTGGATTGAACAAGGGGCGCCCTACCAGCAGCACTGGAGTCTGATTCCTCCCAAGCGCCCTCCCACACAGCCAACAGACGTTCATCCGATTGACCAGATGGTGCGCGTCCGCCTGGAGCGCGAGGGGTTGCATCCCGCCCCCGAGGCGGAACGTCACACGCTGCTGCGGCGCGTCACGCTGGACCTGACCGGATTACAGCCCTCGCCGGCGGAGGTGGACGCCTTCCTGGCCGATCGATCGCCCGGCGCGTACGAGAAAGTGGTGGACCGGTTGCTGGCGTCGCCGCGCTTCGGTGAGCGCATGGCCATTCGCTGGCTCGAAGCGGCGCGCTATTCCGACACCAACGGATATCAAACTGACGGGCCGCGCGACATGTGGCGCTGGCGCGATTGGGTCATCGATGCCTACAACCGCAACATGCCCTTCGATCAATTCACCATTGAACAGCTCGCGGGTGACCTTCTGCCCCATCCAACTCTTTCGCAACGCATTGCCACAGGCTTTCACCGCAACCACAGGACCAGTGCCGAGGGCGGCATTGTCGATGAGGAGTTCCGTCTCGAGTACGTCGCAGACCGCACGGAAACCACCGCGACCGTCTGGCTCGGATCGACCCTGGGCTGCGCGCGCTGCCATGACCACAAGTACGACCCGTTTACTCAGAAGGACTTCTACTCGCTATCGGCTTTCTTCAACAACGTTCCGGAGAAGGGCTTTGTTTACAACTTCGGCAACGAGGAACCCTTCATCAAAGCGCCGCTGCCGGAGCAGGCGAAGCGTTTGGCCGAGTTGGACGCGCGAGCCGCCTCGGCAAAGCAGGCGGCCGATTCGCAAGAACAGCTCCTCGAGAAAGCACAAGCCAAGTGGGAACGCGGCCTGGCTCGCGCGAAGCCGCTGGAGTGGTCGGTCACCACGGCGCAGATCTTTGAGGAGCCCGTTGCGGGTGATACTCATTTCGATGGCCGGCGCGTCATTGAAGGCGGCAAGGAGTCGCCCAAGATCGATTACCGCGACCCGTTCACTTTTTCAGCCTGGATCAAACCTCAAGGTGATGGCGCGATCCTGTCTCGCGGCGAGGATTACTTCGAAGGCCATGGCCATTACTTGTACGTGCTGAACGGCCGCATCAGGCTCCACCATGTATTTCGCTGGACCGATCTCGGAATGCGTGTCGAGTCAGCCGAACCCATCGCCATGAACCAGTGGCAGCACATCGCGGTGACCTACGACGGAAGCATGAAAGCCTCCCACGTCAAGATCTACGTGAACGGCGAGATCCAGCCGCTGAAGATCCTGTTTGATCAGGGCATCTGGCCCCTGGATGTAAAGGGTCCGTGGCGCGTTGGCGCGGGCGGAGGCAAGTTCTTCAACGGCGATATCCGCGGTGTGCGGGTGTACAAGAAGGAACTGACGCCTGCCGAAGTAGCAACTCTCCCGCTGGAGGGGCCCGTCAATTCCATCGCGGCGAAACCGGCGGCGAGCCGGACTCAGGCGGAAAAGGACAAGCTCCGATTCTGTTTCCTTGACGGCCGCGCACCCCGGAAGATCCTCAAGGCACGCGCGGCCTGGAGCGCGGCCCAGGCCGAACGCGACCAGTATTACAGCGGCATACCTACCGTGATGGTTATGGAGGAGATGCCCCGGCCGCGAGTCACACACGTGCTGCGCCGCGGCGCTTACGACAATCCCGGCGAGGCCGTTGAGGCGCGCACGCCGGCGGCGCTTCCGCCGATGCCGGATTCCCTGCCGCATAATCGTCTCGGACTGGCGCGCTGGCTCGTGGACAAGAGCAATCCTCTCACCGCTCGAGTGAATGTCAATCGCTACTGGCAAATGCTCTTCGGCGTTGGGCTCGTCAAGACCGTCGAGGACTTTGGTTCGCAGGGTGAATGGCCCGTCTATCCGGAGATCCTGGACTGGCTGGCGGTCGAGTATATGGAAAGCGGCTGGGACACAAAACACATTCTTAAGACGATTGTGATGAGCGGGACGTACCGCCAGGCCAGCCGTGTCACGCCCGAGGCCTTGCAGCGCGATCCCGAGAACCGGTTGCTTGCGCGCGGCCCCCGCGTACGCCTGTCGCCGGAAATGATCCGGGACCAGACGCTGGCTTCGTCCGGCCTGCTCGTCGAAAAGGTGGGAGGCCCTTCCGTCAAGCCCTACCAGCCGCCAGGCCTGTGGCAGGAACTACAGGGAGGCAAAGGTTACGAGCAGGACCACGGCGAGGGCTTGTACCGCCGCAGCCTGTACACTTACTGGAAGCGTACTGTCGCTCCGCCGATGATGATCAACTTCGACGCCGCCACCCGCGAAACCTGTGTCGTGCGCGAGACCCGCACCAACACGCCACTACAGGCGTTGAACCTGATGAACGGCGTGACGTACCTGGAAGCCGCCCGCAAGCTGGCCGAGCGCATGATGCTCGAGGGCGGCGGGAGCGCGGCCACCCGGCTCGCTTATGGCATGACGCTGGTAGTCGCCCGGCCGCCCTCGCCGAAGGAAGCCGCGATTCTCGCCGCCGCGTTGGAGCGCTTCCGCGCCGGCTTCCGCACCCGGCCCGCGCAGGCGGTGGAATACCTCAAGCAGGGCGAGTCGCCTCGCGACGGCCGCCTTGAGCCCGAAGAACTGGCCGCCTACACCGGCGTCGCCAACCTGATGCTGAACCTGGATCAAGCCGTGACTAAGGATTGAAGGACATGGATCACAGATTGGAATGGACGAGACGCCACTTCTTTAGCCGGAGCGGTACGGGACTTGGTGTCGCGGCGCTCGCCTCGCTCCTGCCGGGTGAGCTTCAAGCGCGTACCGGCGGCATGCCCGGCATCCCGCATTTCGCGCCCAAAGCCAAACGCGTCATCTATCTCTTCCAGTCCGGCGGCCCGTCGCAGATGGAGACCTTCGATTACAAGCCCAGGCTCACGGAGTTTCAAGGCACGAATTTGCCGGAATCGGTCCGCATGGGCCAGCGGCTGACTTCGATGTCCGCAAGCCAGTCGTCGTTTCCGGTGGTTCCGTCCAGGTACTCCTTCGCGCAGCACGGTAAGTCCGGCGCGTGGGTCAGCGAACTGCTGCCTCATACCGCCAAGGTCGCCGACGATCTGTGCTTTCTCAAGGCGGTGCATACCGAAGCGATTAACCACGATCCAGCCGTAACGTTTCTGCAAACAGGCTCACAGGTGGCGGGACGTCCCAGCATGGGTTCCTGGGTTGTGTATGGATTGGGCGCCGAGACGGAGGACCTGCCGGCCTTTGTCGTGATGATCTCGCCGGGCTCTGGTGGGACGGGCCAACCGCTGTACGATCGCCTCTGGGGCAACGGTTTTCTTCCGAGCAAGTTTCAGGGCGTAAAATTCCGCTCGGTCGGCGACCCGGTCTTGTTCCTGACCGACCCGCCGGGATTCTCCAAGGAAAACCGCCGCGAGTATCTCGACGCTCTCAATCAAATGAACGAAGCGGCGTTCGCCGAATCCGGCGATCCCGAAGTCATGACGCGAATCGCTCAATATGAAATGGCGTTCCGCATGCAATCGTCGGTGCCGGAACTGACTGATCTCTCCAAAGAGTCCGATTCAGTCTTCGCCATGTACGGCGACGAGTCCAGGAAGCCCGGCTCCTACGCGTACAACTGCCTTCTGGCGCGCCGCCTGGCCGAGCGCGGCGTGCGGTTCATTCAGCTCTACCACCGCGACTGGGATCACCACGCCAACCTGCCCAAGGGCCTGCCCAAGATGTGCCAGCAGACTGACCAGCCCACCGCCGCGCTGATCGCCGACCTGAAGCAGCGCGGAATGTTGGACGACACGCTTGTGGTTTGGGGCGGGGAGTTCGGCCGCACGGTCTACTGCCAGGGACGGCTCACCAAGGACGACTACGGACGAGACCATCACCCGCGCTGCTTTACGATTTGGATGGCTGGCGGCGGCATCAAGTCCGGAATGACCCTCGGGGAAACCGACGACTACTGCTACAACATCGTCTCCGGCGGCGTCCACGTCCACGATGTTCAGGCAACCATCCTGCACTGCCTCGGCGTCGACCACACGCGCCTGACATACCGGTTCCAGGGGCGCTACTTCCGTCTCACCGACGTTCACGGCAACCGGATCAAAGAAATTCTGGCGTAACGTTATTGCGGCGGTGGGATGATCCTGTCGATCCCCGGACGGATCCCGTAATCAGGCGGAAGTTTCCGGTAATCGCCGCCTTGCCGCCCGTTCCAATCCCAGGCAACCTTGCCGTCCTTGAGCGTCAGTTCACAAAACAAGCGCTCCTTGCCGTTCACCTTGCCCAGGTCGTTGTCCCAGTAACCGAAATCGCCTTGCATCAGGCGGAAGACGGCGACGTCGGCTGCCGCGCCCGGCGTCAGGCTCCCCAGTTCGGGATGATGAATCGCCGCCGCCGCCGCCGATGTCGATTCCTTCACCGCCTCGGACAACGGCAGCCCGAGGGCCATCAGCTTGGACATCAGCGAAGGCATGTCCATGAAAGAGCCGTTCATGCTCCCGACGTGCAAGTCGGAGGAAATCGTATCCGGATAAAAGCCGTTCCGAATCGCGCCCGCCGCGCTGCGCAACACAAAGCTGCCGCCGCCGTGTCCGACGTCGAATTTCACCCCGCGCTTCCGGGCCTCGATGAGATAGGGATACAGTTTGCCCGCGCTGTCCACCCACGGGACAGGCCCGCGAAACATGTGCGTGCTGATGTCACCCGCGCGCAGATGCCGGGTCACCAGTTCGTAATACGGGCGTTCCGGCAGAAAGTATCCGAAGTCCACCATCACGGGCAGACCCGCCTTCTTACCGGCTTCTACAGCCTGATCGACACTTTGCCAGTCCGGCTTCTGATAGTGCGCGGACTTGATGCCCACGATGACATCCTTGTGTTTGGCCGCCAGGCGGGCGATGGCGTCCGGGCTGAAGTCACCCTGCTCAATGAGGTCGTTCACCATTCCATAGCCCGCTATGTTGACCAGGGCAAACACGCGCGTCCGCGCTCGGTCGATCACCGTCGTCCGGAAGACTTCGAAATTGCGCCACCCGCTCGATCCGGCATCCACCATGGTTGTGACACCCGTACGAAAGCTGAACGCGTCGGGAGGCACACTTGAGTCGCCTGCCCAGCCGCCCGGATTTCCCGCTGTGAAGAACAGGTGGACGTGGATGTCGATCAACCCCGGAGTGACGATCATCCCTTGTACATCCAGGACCTTCCGTGCGCGCCCGGGCGCGATTCCGCTTTCGACCGCGGCAATCCTGTGGTCCTTGACCGCCACATCGAAACCGCCGTCTCTGCCGTTCCTGGGGTCGATGACCCGTCCGCCCTTGAGCAGTAGGTCGAACTCCTGTCCGAGGAGGCTGGTCCCCGCCGCGATACACAGCAATGCCAATCTCATAAGAGCCTTTCTCCCGTCGACGCGTCAAACAGCAACGAACTCCTGGCAGGTGCGTCGATGCCGATCACCTTTCCGGTGCGTAACGCGAGCCTTCGCGGGCCGCCTGTATTGAAGTGTGGCAGCACCAGGCCGCCGCCCGCATGAATGACGTCGTTCTGGTCCGAGTAGAGATGAGCGCCCGCGGCCGCAAAGATCCGCCGCCAATCGGCGGTTTCCGTGACCGGCGCGGGAGAAACCCAAATGTTGCCGTGTTGTTCGAGCCCGGTTCGCTTGCCCGGGATCCCTGTCACCTGTTCGACAAAGCTGGCGCTCAATTTCCGGCCGTCGCAGTAGCCGGCAGGTCCGCCGAACACGACGTGTCTCCCTTCCGCGGCGACTCTCTGCCGGATGAACTTCCGTTGTTCCGCTGTGAGGAGCCAGGTATTGGCGAAGACCACGACTTTGAAGCGGTCCAGTTGAACTCGCGGCAGGTCGGCAAGGTGAATGGTCTCGATGGCGGCGCTCGTCTGCCATGCGGCTGCGGTCGCGCGGTTGACCGCCGCGTCATCCGTCATGCGGTCCGACCCCGGTGTCGAACCCGTGTAGTAAAACACGCTGGTGTCATATACGAATAAGACGTCACCGGCGGGTTGGTACAGCTTTTGGTGGTATCTCTCCAGAATCTCTTTGAGCTTCGCGATTTCGCTCATCAGCCGGCGGTCCAGCCACCACCCGCTGTTGTTGGCCGGCCCAAAATCGTAGTACCACAGCCCCATTCCACGCGTGTAGCTCTCCAGGACGTTCCGGCGAATCAAAGCGACGTCGCCGGAGACATCCTCCAGCTTGAACGCCGTATCGACGTTGTTCAGCCACTTCCACGAAGGAGACTGATCCATCTCGTCCAGGAACAATTTGCCATGAAGCCTGATGCTCTCAACCAGGCTGCGCGTAATGCCACACCCGCCCATGTCGCGATAGAGTGTGCCGTAAGCCTGCGGCGCGCTGAGATAATCCACTTCTGGCGCGGCCAACACCTGCTGCAAACAAAGGTGCCCGCCGGTTGCCTGCCGTTCGAACAGCGAAAAGAAGTAGCCATAAAACGTCCCGGTCAGGATTTTGCGCGGCCAGTTTCTCTTCACCGTCCGGCAGAAGTGCACAATCAAATCGGCGACGAGTTCGTGCTGGCAGCGGTAGTAGTCGATCACCACTTCCCGCTTTTGCGGATCGCGGAAAATGCCGTCGTCGAGCGCGGCTCGTGCCGCAAGTCCCGGAACCGCCACCGGCGCTTTGCTCCGGTTGCGCCGCCAGGCGTCAAAGTGCTCCTGCATCGGCCGGCTCGTGTCGGGCTCATTCCGGATAAAGCCCCAATAATGCCACTCCCCATACACGCCGCACGCGACGTGTATGCCGGCCAGCGCCGCGCCTTCCGGTGTGCCGGCCAGCGCCTGGAGCAGTTCCACGGTCTTCGAGGTCGCCATTTCGCGCCAGACCTTGGACGCCAGGCTGACCCGCGGCGTCCGTTGAAGGTCGTCCATGATGATGCGGACCGCGCCATCCCGTTCCACTGGCGCAATAGCGCCGTTGGCGTACTGCGTCCATTCTTCCGGATTTCGTTCGGCCCACCACTTGGGCGCGTTCAGGTGCCAGCGAATCACGACCGCCGCTTCCGGGCACAGGTCCAGGACTCCGCGGATCTGCTTGCGGGCCAGCGTGACGTCGATTGGACCCTCCCTGGTCCACACGTCTTCCAGGAAGAGGTCCACCTGAAACAGCCGGAACCGCGCCTTGACGAACCGCTCCATGCTGATGCGCGGCATTTCGTCCCACGTCCACCGTCCGCCCAGGCAATCCGTCAGTGCGTAGAACGACGCGTAGACCGGCTGCTCCCGCACAAACAGAGTAGGTTTGCCGTTCCACTCCTTGACTTCAGCGGTGACCTCCCGCGCCGCGGCGAGGTTGGTAGCCAGCACCGCTGACGCGGGCGTCTTGAGGAAGTCCCTGCGATCCATGGGACTCCCATTTTGCCAGAAGCCTCAGAACGTCTTCAGGAACTCGATCAAGGCCCGTTTGTCGGTATCGCTCAACGCGGGTTCGCTGGCCGGATGCGGGTCTCCGGGTTCCGTGTAGCCTGTGCCGAAATAGTGTCCCCGGTTGACCACGTAGTCGGGGCACTTGCTCACTCCGAGTAACGGATCGACCAGGCTGGAAAGGACCTGCTTGGCGCGCTCGTCTGTCGCGTTCGGCCCCAGTTCTCTGAACGCCGCGATCATTTTCCGAACAACGTCGAGCACCTTGCCTTTGTATTCCAGGCGCTGTTGGGAGGTGCCTTCTTCGGCGAGAAGATTCATGCTGGCCAACAGCCCGATCGGCGTTCCTTTCGGAATTGGGCCAATTTCAATCCCCGATTCAGAAACGATCCAGGGCAGGAACCGTTCCCCGAACCCGCGCAGCGCCTGCAGGCCCTCCGGCACGTATCCAGAGGAAACCCGGAGATAACTCGTCTGCGTGGTGCGGTCCATCATTCCAGGGACTTTGTTTCCCAGAACGGAATCGCGATCCCGCTTCTCCGGCCATAGCATCTTCTCGATGGAATCGTTGAATGAGCGCAGGCGCGCCTCCACCGATGGGCTCGATTCGAACCTGCCCACTGAATTGTTGAGCAGGAACGGCGCGGTGGACCAGAGGCTGATCAAGGAAGGCGGGCGCGTGTATCCACGGCCACCCGCGGGCATCTTATAACGGCGCGCCTCACCGGTTACCGGGTGATACCAGGTGATCTCTCCGACTGACGGCAGGGCCTTATAACTCTGCGAGGAGAAGTCGTTCCAGATGTTCTTGTCGAGCGCGTTGGTCGCCAGCGGACTACAGGCGTTGGTGTGAAGCAGCGTCACGGGCACGCGGAACTCGGCCGAGAGGAAGTTATCCTTCAGGAAGTCGTTGGCAGTGACGATTTTCCGCATCTTCGACTTAAAGTCGTCGGTCTTGGTCCACTCCCAGTATTTGTCCCAGCACGTCAGGTAGTCCTTGCCCGCGCAGCCGTTGCCGGGGTCCAGTCCCGGAGCCATCGGAGGGAGTTTGCTGGAGTGGCAGCGCGCACAGGTCTCGGCGAACACCACCTTTCCCCGGTTCAACAGCACCTTGTCTTTAGTCAGGAATTGCCCACCTCCGGGCGCATCCGCCAGGTGATGCGGATTGGTGCTTTCCAGGAAGAACAGCGCGGTCGCCGGAGTCTGCGCTTCGGTCGCCTGAAAGTACACCGAGTTCCGGCGCGTGACGTCAATGGTCATTGCCGAAACGGGCTTGCCTCCAACCAGGGCATTGAAATGCAGCAGCCACTCTTCGCTGAACGTGCCGATGTTCAAGTACACCCGGTTGAGCGCGCCGAGCGCTCCAACCGAGTCCGACCCGTCCTTCAGCACGCGCGGCGTGTATACGGTGTCGGGCTTCACAAAGTAACGTGTTAGTGGGCCGGAGGAAATATAGTCATTCAACTGCTTGTTATTGAGTTCGCCGCCGCCCAGCGACTCCTTGCCCCAGCGCAGGGCCAGTTCAAGGCGCGGACCGAGCAGGTAGACCGCGTTCATCGTTCGAGGATTGTTGATGTTGTCGGTGGAGATCAGCGACGTGTCCAGAGTCCCCGGGCGGTAGGTATGGAACACCTGGAACGGGAAGCTGGTTGGATCGGCATCCCAGACAAAGATGCGGTCGGTCCAGAAGTACTGCGAGCCTACGTTGGAACTCAGGTGCTCCCACTTCGGGTTATTGGGATCCGGCGGGGGCTTCAGCGGGTTGGGCCCAATGTGGCAGAACCCGCAGGACATCCCGACGCGGTAGGGCTTTACTAACGTCCTGGAGTTGTAGTAACTCGGATCAGTGTAGTACTTATCGGCATCCCACTTCCTGGCAGCCTCGTCGTCGAAAGCGGGGTTCGGAAACAGCCGTAAGCCGACTATCCCGGTCTCCCAGCCATAGTAAGACCCCACCGGAACGGTTTTTCCGCGCGCGCCGATCTTCACTCCGGGATACTTCTGTTCGTTCTCGAACGGGTCTGGAGGGCAATCGCCGCTGCGCGCGTCGAGCCATAACCCGAAGCGCTTGGGGTCGCCTTCTTTGGCTTGTACGAAACAAGGTGTATTCACCAGCCCCAGGTATTCCCAGCGGTTCGCCCGGTTCGCCTTCAGTTTCGGGTGCGACGACAGGATCTTGAGGAAGTCCAGTGCACCCACAGAGTTGACGTTCAGCTTGTCCCACATGACGTCGTTGCCGCCAGTCCAAACGTTCCACGTGTTGCGCCCCTTGACCTGGTCCGGAGTCAGCTTGATGCCGCCGTCCATATCGTGAAAGAAATCCTCGTCGGCCGCGGGAAACGAGGCGGCGTCCCGCCCGGCCGTTTTGGCTTCATCCATAACATGGCCCGGCAGAGCGCCTGTGTTGCTCGAACAACCGGTGTTAAGAATCACGATGCCGGCAAACGCCGCAATGGACCATAGAGATGTCTTCTTCATACGCAATCACCTCCTCAAGATTGGCTGGACACTGTGGAAGCCGCTCTGGCGATATATCGCAATGCGCGCAGACCGGGAAGAAAGAGATAGGCACCACCTCGCACGGTGACAAACCGCGGCAGGCCCGTGATCCTCACCGGGCACTGGCTCTGGCGCGGCATGGAGAACTGGTTGCCGACGGGGCCGAGCAACGGGTCGGACTCGTCGGGCAGACCGCTGAACTTTCCGCTCATGATCCAGGCGTTCTGCACAAACTCAAACTGTCGCGAAATATTGGCGTTCAGGCAGATAAAGTGCAATCCGCGCGGTTCCGGCACTCCTTGACCAGTCATGGCCAAGGCTGGTGCGACAGTTTGCCCATATTCCCTGCCGCGCCGCAGTATACGGTGGAATCGGGTTGACGCGATGACATCAACCTGGAATCCTTTCGGACCTCCGCCCAACAGGTTCCAGACCCGCGCGAGCAAACCCTCCGGCCGGCCGGCCAGGTCCGCATTGCGGGGGTTGGCGCGGCGAATGTGAGCGGCAATCGGACAGCCCGTTCCGCGCGGGTCGGCGTCGTAGGTGAACTGATTCTCCGGTCCGCCCGCTTTCGCTTCGACTCCTTCAATCGCGTTCGCGCTCTCTGGCGCCAGCGGCGCGCCCTTGTCGTAGGTGCGGCCCACCATCTTTTCCGCCAGCCGTATGGCGGCCTCCGGTGAACCCGTGGCATGGCGCAGAAAGCTCCAGAAGCCCGTGACATCCTGTTCCAGGGTGCGGAACACCAGGTAGGTCCCGTTCTTGCCGAGATCCCGCTTGCCCGGAACTTCTTCGGCGGCGTGCAAGACAGAAGCCCCGCCCGCCGGCGGGTCGATCAGAGGCCGGTCCGTGTATTTCCCGTATTCATTCGGGTAACCCAGCAGTAATTCCCCGAGTGAGACGACGTTGGAGTAGTCCAACTGATCTTTGGCGACGTTCCGGCGCCGGTCCCAATCAATGACAGGCTGGCTGATTCCGTCGATAAAGCCGAAAGGTTCACGCCCATCGAGGTCGGAGGTCGTCAGCGTTTCCAGGACTTCGAAACCATCCTCCCACCGCCCCGAGCAGACGGTTCTCTTCCAAGCGGCCAGTTCTTCATGCGACGTCATCAGGATCACCAGCGCGTCTAACCGGTAACCCGGCGCCCCCCAATACCAGTTTTCCGGAGCGTTTTCGCCCAGGTCTCCCAGCCTCCGGGAGCGGCTGGCGTCGCCGGCCATGCCGGCCAGGAACTCAGCCGAGAATCCCGCCATGACTTCTTCACCAACTCCCAACGCCCTCAGCCCCGCACAGGTAAAGGCAACTTGGAGCGCATTGGCGGGTGGAGGTTTCCGCGCCGCGGCGGTTGTCACGGGAGCGGCCGCGAGCCACTCGCGCGCGGCATCCGGGTTTCGAACCCGGAGCAGCAGGTAGTGGCATTCCGCAAGATGACTAAAGCCGAATCTCGCCATCCCCTGAACATCGCTGAAATCGACTTCCTTCATAGCAGGGCCGCCCACTCATCCGCTTCCTGGTTGGTCATCGGCCCGGTCTCCATGCCTTTGCGGACCACGGTGTTGCGTTGCATGTCCAGCGCTGTCAATCCAGCATGGCCGTCGTACCAGACTTCGGTGGCCAGTTCGTGCCGGCGGATGTAGTATTTGAACGTCTGTTCGTCCTTCGCGCCGTCCAGGAACAGCCACCGGGTCCGCGGGTACCCGATGCCGTTGGTGAAGACCACGTTGAGCCCAAAAGCGACTTTGTTAATAAAGTCGTCCATGTAACTCTCGAGGCTCCCGTCATAGTTGCTCGCAAAGAACAGCCGCTTCTTGCCGTCCAGAAAGACCCAGCGCGCAAAGTGAATCGTGTGAACGCGCGCCAGCCGTCCTCGAACATAGACATGGCGCGCCGTATAGTCAATCGCGGCCAGCAACACGGTCAACGTCCAACGCCGGAAGATGCCGGGTTTGAGGCTTCCGATTGCGCTGAACTGATTCTTGATCTCGTGGTCCTCAAGCGCAAAGAGCCGGGCTGCCAGCTCCGGATCTGGGCGCGGCGCGATCACGGGGTCCGACTTTTCGCGCGCTCGCAGCAGGAATAAAGCCGCGACGCCCCACGCCAGAAGTTCCACAGCCAACACCGGCACGGCGAAGATCGCGTGCAGGGTATTACGGAGCCGCCATCCAAAAGGCGTCGGAGCTTCCGGCGTCAGCGTCAACCGGTCGGCAGCCTGCTCGGCGCGCACGAACTCCCGCAACCGGACTCGCAGCTCCGGCGCGGCCAGACTGGCAACTTCGGGATTTTGCTGAAGGTGGTCCACCAGCGCGCGGCGCAGAGCCGCTTCTTCCCGGCACTGCCGGACCGTCCTGCCTCGCCAGTTGGCATAGTAGGTTGCCGGGCGCTGTTCATGGCTTTTCAGCCAGTCCAAGAGATCGCACCCGGGAGAGAAGCCGGAACAGTTCGCGAAGATCTGCCGCAGTCCGCTTCCCGCCATGGCCACCAGTTCCTTCAGGAACGAGTCGTAGTCGCCGTCAAAGTCGCCGAGAAAGGCCACCGACAAGGGGTAATCCTCGCGCGGCCGTCCATAGGCGCTGATATCATCCAGAGTCTGGTCATCCAGGACGACAATCCGCGCAAAGTGCAGCCGTTCCAAGCGGCCAAACGGAACGAGAGAGTTCAGGGGATTGCAGCGCCCTGGTTCGAAGTTCATGCCGGCCAACAGTTCCCGTACGGCGGATTCGCGCCCGCGCGTCAGCGGCGCAACCACCATGAAACCGGCTTGCGGGGTCATACCGCCGGCTGATCGAACTCCAGGCAGAAATCGATCAGGCGCTTCTTATCCCAATACACCTTGCCCAGGTACAGGTTCGGTCCGATTTGGCGGATTTCATCGCGAATCCATTTCGCCAGCATCGATGTTTGTGAGTAATCCAGCACGATGCACTCCTTGCCATCGAGCCAGCTCTTGTCCTTGTAAACGGTGGCGACAATGGCGTTGAAGCCGAGTACGGAAATGCGGTTTGTCAGCACGCCGCGTTCGGCGTTGAAGCTCTTGCCTTGCCAGGCGAAATGGCTGACAAAATCGGCGATTTCCTTGGTGAAATGGGTTCCCGGCGCGATGATCGCGGTTCCTTTGGCAGCTCCGTGCGGAATTGGCCCTGGTTCGCTATTTGTAAACAGCTCATCCAGCTCCGATTGGCTCATCTTGAGCAGTTGATCAACAGACAGCGGCATCATGCCCCCCTCTGACCGGCGGCAGTTCAGGCTCTGAGGATTATACAGTGTAACAGGCGAGCACTGCTAGCTTTTTAGGATCACGTCGGCCGCTTTTTCACCGATCATATAGACCGAACTAACGATGAAGAAGCCCGGGATGCGCGGAAATACCGAGGCATCAACAACTCGCAGGCCTTCCGTCTGGTGAACCCGAAAATCGCTGGTCAGCACCCCGCCGTCCTTTTCCTCCCCAATCGGACAGGTGCAGGAGGCGTGATGCCCCCAGCAGTTGTATCGCACGAAGTTGCGCAGGTCCTCGTCGGAAGCGACTTGGTCTCCCGGGATCTCCTCGGCCGCAACGAGGTTCTGCTTGCGAAGCGGTTCGGTGATGCGCCGGACAAAGCGAACACCATCGATCACCGCGTTCAGGTCCTCATCGCCGCCGTCCTGGAAATAGCGGAAGTTGATCAGCGGGACGTCCCGCGGGTCCGCCGACCGCAAGGTGACCTCCCCGGCCCGGTTTCTGGTGTGCGCCTTGAGCACCACCCAGGTCAGGTAGTTGAGCCGTTCGGCAATCTGCTTGGAATAGCCAGGAAAGTAGCCGCCGAACGAAGTTAACAAGGACATGCAGAAGACATCGTTCATGGCCGCGCCAGGCGACTTGCGGAACAGCGTCAAGATGCTGCCGTTGGTGGCATAAACGCCTTTGCCGTTCTGCCAGTCCCTGTATTGCGGGTCACCGGGAGCAAACTTTGTACCCTCGTACGCCTCCCAGCGTTCGAAGTTCATGCGGTTGACGACGCCGATCTCGTAACGATCCTGGAGATTGCGTCCCACGCCGGCAAGCGGCACAGCAACCGGAATGCCAAACCGGCTCAGCGTCTCAGTGGGTCCAATTCCTGAGAGCAGCAGCAGTTGCGGCGTGTTAAAAGCGCCGCCGGCGAGAATCACTTCGCGCGTGGCGCGAGCCAGCGCCGGTGTGCCTGCCGCGCCGCTCGGCTTACCGTGCGCGCGGTACAGGCGTTCACCCGCGAGGTACTCAACACCGGTGGCCCGCCCTTTGTCGAGAACGACGCGAGCCGCCAGGGCGTTCAAGACAATCTTCAGCCGGCCGGGATGCCTCGCTCTGACTTCCAGCAGCCGCTCGCGGGCGCCGATGCGCCGGAAATCGCGGGTCGTCAGCGGGATGTGCCGCAGGCCTTCCTCGTCTTTCGTTACCGAGAGCCAGTCGTTGGGATCCAATCCTCGCGCCAGAGCCGAGGCGATGTCCCCCACGTCGTGCCCTTCGGCGGCAAGCACCGAACGCACCGAATCAAGGATGGTGGTCTTCAGCGCCTGATTCGTAATTGCCGCCAGCGGAACCGATCGCTCGGTCTGGAGCCACCCGTCGAATCCGTGCCGGGTCGGATTCAACCCCACCATCGCCAAGCCGCGGTAAAGCGGGCGGTAGCGGCAATCCTCCAAACGCTCAAAGTAGTCCCGCATCGGACCGCTTTCCCAACTGCGATCTCCGGTCAGGCCGGCGATGTAGTCCCAATCGGGGTTTTGAGGGTACACCATGATCATGGCGTTGTGCGAGGTACATCCGCCCAGCGTTCCGGCGCGCGGGTACAGGACACCGTCCTTGCCGGCGACAAACTTGGGATCGCGCTTCTGTAGCTCGTCGTCGCTGAAGTGCCGCACAAAGAAGTCCCACTTCATGGCTTCGTTTTCCGACGCGAATCCATGAAACGCGGGAACGTCGTAGTCCGCCGGCAGGCGGTTGGCATCGGGATAGGCCGGATCGGCGCCGCTCAGTTCCCGCGGGTCTCCTCCCGCTTCAAGAACGATGACGGAGCGGCCGGAGTCGGCCAGGCGGGCGGCCACAGTCCCGCCGCCCGCGCCGGAACCGACGACCACGTATTCAGCTTCGAGCGGAGTTTGGGTGGCGGGCGTCATGAACAGCGGCTATTATAGCCGCCTCAATTCCGGCCGCGCAGGCGGCGGACGCAAACAGTTCGCAAACAGCCTAGGCGCGGCGAACGGGGTATTGCATCAGGCTGCCGATGAAGGCGGCCAGCGCGCCCAGAGCCAGGCAGCCGGCGCTCTTGGCTTCAGCCGACCCGGAAAAGCGGTACGAGCTCAAAAAATACCCATACACGATGATGCAGAGCGCCGCCAGACTCCAGAGGACGAGCAGCACTCGCACTTTGTTCATCACAGCCAGTACGGCGGAGAACACCGCCAGCAGCCCCAGTCCCAAAAGCCAGTACTTGAGGGCGTCGCCCGTCCAGAACGGCACCATTTGCATCTTCACATTGTTGGCGCCGGTGATCAGAAAGAACGCCGCTAAGCCCGCCACAAAGAGTCCCAGAACGAAGTGGAACAGGCAGCTAAAGTACTTCATCAACAATCGAAAGAAATTCACGGATGACATTCTATCAACTGCTTGGATAGGGCTCAGGCCCTCTGTTTGATCGGGGGCAACTCGCGGGCCGCGCACACCGAGGCAAAACCCTGCCGGGCGTGGGAGCCATCGCAAAACGGCTTATTCTCCGAATGCCCGCAGCGGCAAAGCGATATCGCCGTGCGCCCGGCCAATCCGAACTCCGCTCCTTGGGCATCGAAGATGCCGAAATCGCCTTCGATCCGCAGCGAGCCATTATTGTTGACAGTAATCTTCACCGGCATCTACACGATGGTAACAGGCGTGGCCCTTATAATGCAGTTGTGTGGCGGCTTGTGTCTCTCGTAACAGCCGTGAGTCTCGCTTCGGGGCAGTATTCCCCCACCCAACCGCTGACGGCGGAGACCATACTGCTGGCGCGGATCCGGGTAGTCATGGCGGAAAATCTCAAGAACCTGCCCAACTACACGTGCACGATGGAAATCGAACGCTCGCGCCGCAGGGCGAAATCGAAGCGCTTTGAATCGGTCGACCTGCTGCGCATCGAAGTCGCGTATGTCTCCAACAAAGAACTGTACGCGTGGCCCGGATCGTCGCAGTTTGAGGAGCGCGAAATCGGCGACATGATTCAAGGCGGCGCGATCGGCAGCGGCGAGTTCGCCCTGCACGCCAGGTCGACTTTTCTCTCAAACGCTCCCGCGTTCACCTATCAGGGCAAGTCGATGCTGGGGGATGTGCCCGTGCACAAGTTCGCGTTCAAAGTGCCGCGCCTCCGCAGCGGCTACATGCTGCGCGTCAGACCGGCGGAAGGCATCGCCGGCTATCACGGCGCCGCTTACAACGATGCTGATTCTCTCGACTTGTTGCGTCTGGAACTCGACGTCGACGACATCCCTTCCAACGTGCCCGTACGGCATGCGCAAAACATCATCGAATATCAACGTCTGCCGGTTGGCGGCGCCACATTCCTCCTGCCCAAATCGGCGGAAACGACCATCACCGATCTGTCAGGAGAAGAGAACCGGAACCGCATATCGTTCAACAACTGCCACCAGTTTACGGGCCAGTCGGTCCTGACGTTTGATGATCCCTTACCGGACGACGTCTCCAAGCGCGCCGGACCGGCGGTGACCGTCACGCTGCCCCCTGACGCCGAACTATTTCTGAAACTGACCAAGGTGCTTTCGCCGCGCCGCATGGCGGTTGGCGACGCCTTCGAGGCAGAGGCGACCAGGGCCGTCCGCCGCAAAGGCGAAGAATACCTCGCCAAGGGCGCGCGTATCGAAGGCCGCGTCACCTTGTATCAGCGCCTGCCCGGACCTGACAGCCTTTTCCTGATCGGCTTGAAGCCGGAGCGGTTCTTCTATTCCAATAAGACCGGACTCGTGGCCGCCGCGCTACAGACTCCCGCCTTCAACGTATTCCTCGGTCCGGGCTACCGTGGACGGCTGAGCGGCGTGCGCCTGCCGGAGAATCTGCGAAGGGACACGGGGTACTTTATTGTCAGCCGGGATGACTTCGTTCTGCCGAGCGGTCTTACGATGATTTGGCGTACGCTGGATGTTTCAGGAGCAGCCAGGCCGTGATCCAATTTGAGCCAGAACTCGATCGTTCCCTGTTCGAACAGGCATTGTTGCTGGGCGAGACCAAGATCCGCGGGCTGGTTGAGAAACATCCCGGCTTCTACCCCATGTACACTCAAAAAGGTAAGTGGAAGCACGAAGGGCCGGCGTGGACGTCCTGGTGCGACGGGTTTCTCCCGGGCATGATGTGGATCTTCTACCGGCGCGCTCTTACAGCCAACGGCGAGGCGCAGGCCAAGAAATTCTGGCTCGAGAAAGCAGTCGAGTATAGCAAGACCCTGGAACCCCGGCAGATGGACCAGGACACCCACGATCTTGGTTTTATCTTTCTTTCCACCTACTACCGCTGGCACCAACTGACGCGCGACCCGAAGATCAATGCCGTCCTGATTCAAGCGGGGCGGACGCTGGCGCAGCGGTTTAACGAGACCGGACACTACCTGCGCTCGTTTGTCAGCGAGGATTC
>JADZCI010000301.1 GCA_020851655.1 Bryobacterales bacterium | reverse complement strand
TGTGGACATGATGCTTTCGCTCCGGATATGATGACTGCCTCGTGCCCCCGCTGTTGCGCCAGGTTCGCTGGCGAATCCTGGCCCTGTTGCTGCTGGTCACCATCATCAATTTCGTTGACCGGCAGAGCCTGAGCGTCGTTGCGCCCATTCTGCGGGATCAACTCAAGTTCACCAACACCGACTACGGCTTTATCGTCGGCGCATTCCAGGCGGGAATGATGATTGGCGAGTTTCCGATGGGATGGCTGATGGACCGGCGCGGAACGCGGCTCGGCCTATCCTTTGCCGTGTTGTGGTGGAGCGTGGCCAACGCGCTGCACTCACTCGCGGCGACGCGGTTGCAGTTTGCGGGGCTGCGCTTTTGGCTCGGCACCGGCGAGTGCGGCAATTACTCCGGCGGCATGAAGGTGGTTTCCGCGTGGTTTCCGCAGCGGGAGCGCGCCTTGGCCGTCGGTGTCTTCAACGGCGGCTCGATGATCGGCTCGATTATCGCTCCGCCGCTTCTGGCCTGGCTCACCATCGCTTACGGGTGGCACTCGGCATTCCTGCTGCCCAGCGCCTTCGGGTTCGTGTGGGTTGCACTCTGGTTCTGGCAATACCGCGCCCCCGCTGAACACCAAGCCCTATCTGAAGCCGAGCGCGCCTACATTGCGTCGGGGAGAATCGCCGCGCTGGCGCCGCCAGCCACAAGAACGTTGCTGCGCACGCGGCAAGCGTGGGCGGTGATGGCGTGCCGCTTTCTCGCCGGTCCAGTCGTGCAGTTCTACATCTTCTGGCTGCCGGAGTATCTTTACCGCCAACACGGCTTCGACCTCAAAGCCATCGGAATGTTCGCCTGGATGCCATTCCTGGCGGGCGACCTTGGAAGCATCGGCGGGGGCTGGATGGCGGGCCGGCTGATCACGCAAGGGTACCCGGCTACACGCGCCCGGCAACTCACGATGGGGCTGGGCGCACTCTGCTGCCTGATGTCGGTGGTGGTCGCCTACTCCACCACCGCGTTCGTGGCGCTGGCCTTCATCTGTATCGTCCTGTTCGGGCATACATTTCTTTCGGCGAACATGTTCGCGGCCATCACCGACATGTTTCCGCCGGAAGCCGTGGGCCGCGTTACGGCGCTGACGGGAATCGCGGGCGGGCTCAGCGGGGCGCTCTTTCCGCTGCTGACCGGAGTGCTGGTCGATCAACTCTCCTACACTCCCGTATTTCTGCTGGTGGGCGTCATGCCGGCGCTCGGCGTTTTCGCGCTGTTCCTGATGGCCCGCCGCCTGGAACCAGCTATGTTGTAATCCTCCCGGAATCGCCGCCCATGAACGCCTTATTCTTGTCCCCGACCCAGTAGCGTTGGCCGGCAATGCACCAGATGAAGTGAACGGGTTCGGCTTGCGAGAAAACCGGGTGATAGTTCAGGAACGGGATGGTCACCATGTCACCTCGGTTCACCGAATGAACGAAGCTGAGCGACTCCTCGTTCTCGTACACCTCCATCGCTCCGTTGCCTTCGATGAAGATGTAGACCTCCTCCTGGTCGGTGTGATTGTGCGGAGGCCACGAGCGCTGTTGCGGGAGGAAAAACGTATAGCCCGCAACCAGTCTGTCTGCCGCTTCGGCAACGTCGAACATCAGAAAGACGTCCTTGCCTTTGAGGCGCCGGATCCGGTCTTCGCGCTTCGATATGTCCAAGAAGCGCGAGTGATGGACCGGGTGAGCGATGGATGCCGGCGCGGAGCACTGCGCCAGTCGCGCGGATTCACCGCCTCGATTGGCCAGCGTGAACTCCGCTCCCACCGGTATATACAAAGTGTCCAGATGCTCCAGAAGAAACTCGTGGCCTTCAACCGTGACTTGGCTGGTCCCCTCCCACTGAAACAGCAGGCTCTCTGATCTGGGCAGGCAGAAGCCTTGCGATGAGGATCCAGCGGGTACGGTAAACTCACCGCAACTCAAGAAGGTGAGGTTTCCGGATTGCGGCGTGAACCGCTGCCTGAAACTCACGCCTTCATCTTGTGCGCGGATCAGCCGCGCGGGTTTGATTCCGCTCATAGGTTCTGTTCGCTCATCCATGGATTTTCCAGTACGCCTCGCGCGCCAGAAAGCACGGCCGCAGACCTTCGATGGCGGCTTCTACCGGAGCGTTGGGCCGGCGGTTGGCTTTGACCGCGTCCAGAAAGTTCCGCACGTGGGCGGCTTCCAGAGATCCTTCCGCCTTGACCACCAGCGGGGCGCCTTGCCGCGGAGTGTAAATGTAACTGGCTCTGGCTAGATCAAGCGTACCGGCGGTTCCCATAAACAGAACCGTGGGGCGGTCGTCAGGAACGGGAAGGATCGTGGACTCAAAGCTCAGGTTCCAGGAGGCGTACTCGATGACGGCGGCAACCGAATCCGGGTTTTCCCGGCCGTCCTTCAGGTGTTGAACCCCGCCGGCGACGGCGGCGGACTTGGGAGACGCGTCGGACAGCATCCACTGGGCCACGTCCGCCCAATGATTCAGAATGTCGGCCAGGATGCCGCCGCCGTAATCGCGGTAGCAACGCCAGGAGTCATAGCGCGCCCATTCGAAGGGACGGCGGGGCGCCGGGCCGAGAAACCTCTCCCAATCGAGTCCCGCGGGCTTCGGCTTTGGTGCGATGCGGCGGGCCTGCCACGGGAAGTCGGACCAAGTGGCCCTGACGTGAGTCACAGTTCCCAGACGGTTGTTGGCGAAGATCTCTTCTTTGGCGCGATGGTAGTGCTGTCCGGAACGTTGTTGTGTTCCGACCTGGCAGACGCGGTTGGATGCGATCGAAGCCGCAAGGAGCCTTTCGCACTCGTGGCGTTGATGCACCGCGGGCTTTTCCAGGTAGACGTGCTTCCCCGCCCCGAGAGCCTCGGTGGCCAGTCGCAGATGCCAGTGGTCGGGCGCGGCGATGAGGACGGCGTCCACATCGCGGCGGGCGAACGCGTCCTCGTGCCGGACACACTCGAATGCGGCCTTGCCCAGGGATGATCGAGCGCGGCCGCGCTGTTCATCATAAACGTCGGCGGCCACGCGCAGTTCGGCCCGGGAGGTATCGAGAAACGCCTTCATGACGTCGCGGCCGCGCCGTCCGCACCCGATCAGCGCCATTCCCAAACGATCGTTCGCGCCGAAGATGCGGGCATACGATGCCGCGGTGGCTAGGAGAAACCTTCTACGCTTCACCGGTTCGCTCCAGATCATTAGACAACCGCGGGCACGCGTCTTTCCGGCTTGGGCGGCGCCGGGCGGAATGCGCGCATGTGAGAGACGGCGGCGCGCCCGGGTAATGAGCGCTCGACGATGGCTTGGATCGCAGCCGGTTCGCCGACGGCACGAAGGTTAAGGATCACCTCATGGCGGGGCGCGCCGGAGGCGGTAAGGTCACCTTCCACCGTGGGTTCCTGGCCATTGGCGGTGAGCGCAGCTTTCAGGTAGCCCGTGGCGCAATGATCGACTACCTTGACGTGCGCGATCCTGGCGCCCTGTCCGGTGAGGGCCGCTTCCAGCCGGTCAAGAAATGGCCCGACCACCAGCGCCGGAGGCAGCGGCGGAACCGTCTTGACGGTGAACGAGCAGTTGAGCCAAGCCAGGGCCGCCTCAGCCTCGGCGTAGCGCCTGTAATCGACCTCCAGGATGCGCTGTCCGGCCGGAACGCTCCCGCCGAAGATCTCGTCGAGCCATGCTCGCACGCCCACTCCAGTTCTGGCGCTGAGCTTCCTTGCCCGCACGCCGGGCAGTTCAGGAAAGGTCTCGTACTGGTCGCACTTGCTGAACGCGACCAAGTCAGCTTCCGCCAGTTGGCCGTCGAACAGGAAGCGCATGTCGGCGTCCTGCCGGATGGCGTCAATCGATCCAGGATCGACGAGGACTGTTAGGGGAGCGAGCCGGAAGCGTCCGGCAAAGTCGCGCTTCAACGGTTGCAAGATCGTCGCTGAGAGATCCAGGCAACTGCCGGCGGGCTCGGCAAAAATCACGTCCATCTCCGGCAACGCGTCCGCCGCGCCGATAAAGTCGCTGAAGCGGCAGCAGAAGCAGCCGCCGGCTACTTCACGGCTCTCGGCGCCCAGGCTGCGCGCCCACGCCGTGTCCACCAGTTCCGAGCTTTGATCGTTGAAGACAATGCCAACACGCTGGCCGGCCTCTTTCAAGATTCTGGCAGCCGCGATGAGCAGCGTAGTCTTCCCAGAACCGAGGAACCCGCCAACGGGAACCAGAAAGGGCGTCTTGGCTGCCATCTATTGATCTTATGCCGAGTGCCCTGCCGCGCGGTCCTGATGCGATACCATCGGCAACGGGAATGCAGATTTCTCCGCTCTATCTGAATGGTGAATGGGTCACGACCGGATCGGCCCGCAACGTCACGAATCCGGCGACGGGAGAAGTGATCGGCGCGATTTCGCTGGCCGGGCGGGATACGGTGGCGAGAGCGCTCGACGACGCTCATGACGCGTTCTCAAAGTGGCGTCAGCTTCCGGGACGGAGCCGCGGCGGGTATCTGAACCGGATCGCCGAGTTGCTTGATTCGCGTAAAGACGAGATCGCACGTCTCATCACGCTCGAAAACGGGAAGCCCATGGCGCAGAGCGCTGCTGAAGTAGCCCTGTCGGCCGATCACTTGCGCTGGTTCGCTGAAGAAGCGAAGCGGGCCTATGGACGGATCGTTCCCAATCAGGTGGATGGGAAGCGCCACTTGGTTATCAAGTCGCCGATGGGTGTGGCCGGCGCCATCACGCCTTGGAATTTTCCGTTGTTGTTGGCGGTGCGGAAAGTTGCGCCGGCGCTGGCCGCCGGCTGCACAGTCGTCCTCAAGCCGGCGACGATGACGCCTCTCTGCGCGGTGGCCTTTGCTGAATGCGTGCACGCGTCGGGGCTTCCCAAAGGGGTTTTTCAATTGGTGGCCGGACCGGCCTCTGAGATCGCGTCTGAACTGCTTTCCAACCCGATCTGCCGGAAGATCACCTTCACGGGTTCCACAGAAGTAGGGCGGCAACTGATCGCGGGAGCGGCAGCCACCGTTAAGCCGCTCTCGCTCGAGTTGGGCGGACAAGCGCCGCTCATTGTCTTTGATGATGCCGACCTGGAGCGGGCGGTGGAAGGCGCGCTGATCGCCAAGTTCCGCAACACCGGCCAATCCTGCATCGCGGCCAATCGAATCTATGCGCAGCGCGGCATCTACAACCGGTTTGTCGAGGCGTTTGTCGCGCGGGTCAGGCAGATGAAGACGGGCAACGGCCTCGATCCGGGTGTCGAAATCGGGCCTTTGATCGATCGGGAAGCTCTTGACAAGGCTCTGGCGCACATCAACGATGCCGTCGAGCGGGGTGCGACTGTGCTGTGTGGAGGAACACGGATTCCTCCGGAAACCGGGTTCTTCCTGGCGCCCACGGTGATCGCCAACGTACCCGACGGCGCGGTTTGTCTCTCGGAAGAGACCTTTGCGCCGGTGGCGGCGATCCGCGCCTTCGACACCGAAGCCGAAGCTCTGGAGCAGGCCAACGCGTCCATTTACGGGCTCAGCGCGTACGTGTTCACGCAGAATCTGGACCGCGCGTTCCGCTGCATTGAAGCGTTGGAGGCGGGCTCCATCGGGCTGAACGACGGTGTTCCGACAACCAGCCAGTGCCCGTTCGGCGGCGCCAAGCAGAGCGGCTGGGGCCGCGAATTGGGCATCGAAGGCATGGAAGCATTTCTCGAAACCAAGCACGTGGCCATGAGACTCTCCGCCGGCTGAGGCGTCAGGAGATACGGATGAAATTGTTTATTGACACCGCCGACGTGGCGCAGATTCGGGAGGCGGTGAGTTGGGGCATTGTCGATGGCGCCACAACCAACCCGACGCACGTCGCCAAAACCGGGCGCAAGCCCGCCGACGTGTACCGTGAGATTCTGGATCTTGTCAACGGTCCGGTAAGCCTCGAGACCGTGACGCTCACCGCGCCCGAGATCATTCAGGAAGGACGCGACCTGGCGCGGCTACACTCGAACGTGGTCGTCAAGGTGCCGCTGATGAAGGAAGGCCTCAAGGCGGTCGCCGCGCTGGCTGCGGAAGGGATCAAGACGAACGTCACAGTCACGTTCTCGCCGTTGCAGGCGCTCCTGGCGGCCAAGTGCGGCGCCACCTACATCAGCCCTTTTGTCGGACGATTGGATGCGGTCGGCCATTCCGGCATGGACTTGGTCAGGCAGATCAAAGCGATCTACGCCAACTACGGTTTCAAGACTGAGATCATCGTTGCGGCCGTGCGCCACCCGGCACACGTTTTGGAAGCCGCGCTTTGCGGCGCCGGCATTTGCACGATGTCGTTCGAGGTGCTGAAACAGCTATACGATCACCCGCTGACGGACGCCGGCATCGAAATGTTTCTCCAGGACTGGGCGACGGTTCCGAAGGGCTGAACGCCCGGGGAGAGCGGTTGCTCTCAGCCTTTTTTCAGTACTCGGTGAACGTATTGCAGCAGTGTTGCCGGCGAGAAGGGTTTGTTCA
Organism: Bryobacterales bacterium; assembly: GCA_020851655.1. Taxonomy (GTDB): domain Bacteria; phylum Acidobacteriota; class Terriglobia; order Bryobacterales; family Bryobacteraceae; genus JADZCI01. Next base: position 6,840 of record JADZCI010000301.1, on the reverse strand, counting down.
GCAGATCGACTCCTTCCGGCGGCATGGCCCGGTGCTCCGAATCGCCGGCAAAGCCTGTCATGTAGATCACTTTGGTCTGAGGGCTGACGCGCGTGAACTCCGCGGCTAACTCCGGCCCGCTCAATCCCGGCATGACACAGTCCGTGAGCAGGACGCTTATGAGGCCCGGATGCTGCGCCGCAACGGCAAGCGCTTCCCATCCGGTTCTTGCTTCCAGCACTTCGTAGCCGTCCTCACGGAGGATCATCGCCGTCAGCTTGCGTACTTCATCCTGGTCCTCGGCGATGAGTACCGTCTCGTGCCCACGGTGCGGGGGAAACACGGTTCCGGCATAAGCGGTCATGGAATCGGCGCCCGCGCGGGGCAGGACAATCTGAAACGTCGTGCCCTTACCGACATCGGACTCCACCCAAATGCACCCATTACACTGCCGCACAATTCCGTATACGGTAGACAGTCCCAGCCCGGTGCCCCGTCCGACGTCCTTTGTTGTGAAGAACGGCTCAAAGATGTGCTGTTTGACGTTTGAAGACATGCCGGCGCCGCTGTCGGACAGCGTCAGGAGAACGTGCGGTCCAGCCTTGACTTCCGGATGGCGGGACAGGAAATCCTGGTCCACTTCGATGTCGGAAGTTTCGATGCTGATGGCGCCGCCGGCCGGCATCGCGTCACGGGCGTTTGCCACCAGATTCATTAATACCTGGTGAAATTGTCCGGCGTCGCCCGCCACCCGTGGGAGCCGGCGGCCAAGTTGCAGTACGATCCTGACCTGATCTCCGGCCAGGTGGCGCAACATTTCCAACGACTCGAGGATCAGCGCGTTCAGGTCAACAGCCTTCATCTCCGTAATTTGTTTCCGGCTGAGCATCAGCAGTTGCCGTGTCAATTGAGCGGCATGTTGACCCGCCTTTCGAATCTCGGCCAGGGGCGCACGGGTGGGGTCGTTTGCGGGCAACTTGGCGAGGGCCAGTTCACTGTAGCCGTTGATGACCGTCAACAGGTTATTGAAGTCGTGTGCGACGCCGCCCGCCAGACGTCCCAGAGATTCCATCTTCTGAGCCTGAATCAACTGCTCCATCAAACTGGCGCGCTCGTTCTCGGCTCGCTTGCGTGTGGTGATATCCAGGGCAACTCCGATGAGGCCGGCCAGTTCGTTGGCCGCGCCGCGTTGAGGTTCCCAGCGGACTTCGAAGAACGAATCGCCGACCTGGACCTCGGAACCAATGACCTCGCCGGCCAGAGCGCGGCGCACGGCGCTCAAGATCGCAGGGAAGTCCTGGTAGACGTCAAAAACAGACCTGCCGAGAATCTGGCCTGACCTCAGCCCCAGCGTTGCGAGTCCCTTGCCTTCCGACAATGTGAACCGGCCATCCTTGTCGAGGACGAACAGAACCACGGGGGTGTTGGCAATCACCTTGCTCAGGCGTTCATCCACCTGGCGCAAGGCCAGCGCTTGCCGCTTGGTGTCCGTGATATCGAGCACGGACGCCAGCACGAGGTTGGGCGCGCCTTGCTCGTCCCGAACGACGCTGGCGGCAAGTTGCGCGTCAAAAAGGCTGCCGTCATTGCGCTTCGCCGTCATCTCTCCGACCCAACTGCCCGCGGTTTTCAACGAATCAAACACTTGGCGAGCCACAGCCGCGGACTGCCAGAACCGGGTTGCGCTCCTGCCCAGGATGCCGGCTTCAGAATCGAAGCCCCACATGCGCAGGAAAGACGGATTCACATAAATGATCCGTCCTTTAGCGTCGGCGATAGCCAGCGCGCTAATGGCGTTGGCCATCGCGTTCTCTCTAATGCGCGCTTCATCCTGCGACTTCTTCCGTTCCGTGAAGTCGGTGAAGGTAACCACCGCCGCGCGCACTTCGTGGGTGACGGTGTCGATAATGGGTTCCGCGTTGATCATCAGCCAAACGGCTTCGCCGTTTGGGCGCCGGATCTCCATCGTGCCCCCCGTCACGGACTGGCCGGTGAGAGCCGCGACCATGGACGGATGCGTTTCGCCGGGGAACGGACTGCCGTCGTCCCGCGTGGCGCGCCATTCGGCGTCAAACGGAGTTCTTCGAAGCAACTCCTCCTCCGTCAGACCGAGGATTTCGGCGGCGCGGCGGTTGCAGCCGGTGATCTCCCCCGAGGGCTTAAGAATGATCACTCCCTCGTGCATTGCGTTGACGACGGAACGGTACCGCTCCTCGGTCTCGCGCAACGCTTCGGCCGACGCTTTCAGCGAAGAGATATCGGCATGGGTTCCGACAATGCGCTTGATCCCGCCGTCGGGGTGACGCTCGACAACGCGTCCGCGGCTCAGAATCCAGCGATAGGAGCCGTCCTTTGCGCGAAGGCGGCACTCAAGCACATGCGAATCGCGAGTCTTGGCGGCATACTCCTGTACAATCGCCCGCAGACTGTCGCGGTCGGCAGGATGCACCAGTTGCTCGACCCCGTCGCCGGTCAATGGAAACTCGTCCGGAGCGTAGCCCAGCATTTCGCAGAAGCGCGGGCTCAAGTAGACCGGTCCGCCCCGGGTGGACCAGTCGTACACCCCATCGTCCACCGCCTGGAGCGCCAGTTCCAGGCGCTTCTCGCTCGTCCGGAGCGCCGCTTCAGCGCGGGCGAGCGCCGCTTGGTCCACTCCCGGCGGCGAGTTACGGCTCCGCATTCCTGCTAGGCGTAGCTGGCAACAGACTGCCGGTTGCGTTCCGCCCGCTCTTTTTCGACCCGCGACAGATAGCCGCTCTCGCGGAATGCCGCCATGGGATCGGCTGGCAACCCATGAGACTTGCGCCACTCTACCAAGACCGGCTGGACATCGGCGAAGAACGCGCGCTTCAGGCACTCTTCGGCGTCAATGAGATTGGTCTTCTTCTGGTGCTCAGCAAGCGCCGGGTGATCGACGAGCGCCGCCTTCAGGAACAGTTCCTGCGCGGTCAAGGCGGTCTGAATCATCTCTTCGATCTTGTTCTTGAGGTTGTGACTCTGATCCACCATGTAGGCGATGTCCGGCGCCTGTCCTTTCTCCCAAGTGAAGTAGCAGATCTCGTGGAAGATTCGAAACACCTGGTACGGATCGATCGAGCCGAGCGTCAAGTCGTCGTCGGCATAGCGGCGGTCGTTGAAATGGAATCCGCCAAGCATGTCCTCATCGAGGAGCCAGGCCACAATCTGTTCGATGTTCTGCGCCTGATAGTGATGTCCGGTATCGACCAGCACCTTGGCGCGAGAACCAACCGACTTGGATAGGATATACGACATGCCCCAGTCGGCGATGTCGGTTGCATAGAAGGCGGGTTCGAAAGGCTTGTACTCGACGAGCATTCTCTGGTCGCCGGAAAGCGCGGCATGAACCGCCGCCAGTCCTTCGCGGAACCAGTTCTTGCGCGCGCGAACGCTTCCCGATCCCGGGAAGTTGGTGCCATCGGCAAACCAGAGGGACAGATCGCGGCTTCCGGTGCGGCGCTGAATCTCGATCGAGTCGAGGATGTGGGACAGGGCGGCGCGGCGCACTTCCGGGTCGGGATTACCCAGCGATCCATGCTTGTAGCACTGGTCTTGAAAGACGTTCGGGTTGATGGCGCCGATCGCCACGCCATTCCGCGCGGCGTCAGCTTTGACGGTGTCGACGGCGGCGGCGCCGTTGGGAAAGTCCCACAAAACGTGGACCGCAACGGAAGGGCAACAACCGGTGACACGGTGTACCTCGCCGGCGTCGGCGAGCTTCTCCGCGGTGGTGGTGGCTGCGCCCGCCTGGATGAACTTGCCGAACCGTGTGCCGGTGTTGGCGAACCCCCAGGAAGGCAATTCAATCGCAAAGGCGTCCAGAACACGCATTGCGAGGGTGGTTTGAGCGGAGGAAAGTGGCATGAGTAGGAACCCGTGCCGTATTTTATCGCTTGGCGGCCCCTCTAGCGCGGCAGCAGCCGCCGCGCCACCATAATGCAGTGGTTCTCCACCACCATCAGACCCGCATCCCGGGCCCGTTTGGCGGCCTGTTCGTGCTCGACCCCAAGCTGCATCCACACGCCTTTGGCGCCGATCCGGATCGCCGACTCGACGATGTCCGGCACAAACTCCGGACGGCGGAAGACGTTCACTATGTCCACGGGTTCCGGGACATCTTCCAGGCGGGCGTAGGCCTTTTCGCCTAGGACACGGCTCTCATTGGGGTTGACGGGAATGATGCGGTAGCCGTCCTTCTGCATCGCGGCGGCTACGCCGAAACTCGATCGCAGCGGGTTGGAGGAGAGACCGACGACGGCGATCGTTTTCGCGGTGCGCAGCATCGTTTCGGCGTCGTTCACGGCTGTTCCTCCTTGGGTGGCGGGGACATTCCAGCCGCCTTGCGGAGACGCGCGACCTCTCGCGGTTCAAGATGGCGGAATTCGCCTGGCTTGAGGCCGCCCAGAGCGAGAGGCCCGATTGCGACCCGCTTCAGTTTTTCGACCAGCAGGCCGAAATTCTTGAACATCAAACGAATCTGGTTTTGCCGGCCCTCGGTGATGGTCACCTCGTACCAGGGATTGCCGCCCTGACGTATAAGGTGGATGGAGGCGGGAGCGGTCCGGCGTCCATGCAGCGAGACTCCCTTGCGAAAGCTCTCGAGCTGTTCGGCCGTAAGATGGCCGTTCGCCTTGACGGCGTATGTCTTCTGAACATGGCCCGCGGGCGACGCGAGCCGGTTGGCCAGTTCACCATCGGTCGTCAACAACAGCAGACCCTCGCTGTGGTAGTCCAGCCGTCCCACTGGAAAGACACGCTCCTTGACACGCTTGACCAGGTGCATCACCGTCTTGCGGCCTTGCGGGTCCGCCACGGTCGTTACGACTTCTCTGGGTTTGTTCAGGGCGATGTAGACTTCCTGCCTGGGCGCGCGCAGCAGCCGCCCGTCCACCTTGATGTGGTCGCGGCCGATATCGGCTTTCGATCCCAGTTCGGTCACGGCCACGCCATTGACGGTCACCCGTCCACTGGTGATGTACTCCTCCGCCTTGCGGCGGCTTGCGATGCCCGCATGCGCGAGGATTTTCTGGAGCCTCTCTTCAGGCATCGGGAGGCCGTTCGGTTTCCCGCGGCGCCTCTGGCGCGGTCTGCTCTGCGGCTGGAGATGCGGTTGCGGAGGCGACCACCTCGTCGTCCTCGATGGCCTGACGCCGCAGTTCCTCAAATTCTTTGAGCGTCGGCAACTCGGCCAGATCCTTGAGGCCGAACTGCGTCAGGAAATCTTTGGTGGTCTTGTAAAGGATCGGTTTGCCGACGACGTTCTTGCGTCCGGCGGTCGCAATCAGCTTGCGGTCGAGCAGCGTCTTGAGCACGCCCGCCCCCTGCACGCCACGAATCTCCAGAATCTCGGGCACTGTGATCGGCTGCTTGTAGGCGATCACCGCGAGCGTTTCCAGCGCCGCCTGAGAGAGCTTCAAGGGCTGCTTCAGGTTCTTGACGAAGTTGCGGACCATCTCGTGGTGTTCCGGCTTGGTGGCCATCTGGTAACCACCGGCCACTTCGCGAATCACGATGCCACGGTCCGGCTTGGTTGTGTCCTCGGCGAGTTCCTGTAGCAGCGGCGCGACTTCCTGAACCGGACGTCCCAGGGCCTGCGCAATCTGCGAGGCGGGCATCGGTTCGTTGAGGACATAAATCACGGCTTCGAGGACGGCTTTGAGTTCCGCCACCGTCGTATCCTGCGCGGGCTGCTCGACGCCGCCGAGCAACTCTTCCGCGGTGAGCGCGCCGGACGTTGCTTCCGGCTGGTCTTCGACGGCACCGGGGCCTGTGTTCTCCGTTGCGGCGGCGAGAGTCTCCTGATTTGCTTCTTCCATCCGTTACTAGTTGTATTCCTCTGCGATATTGGCCGTGTCGTCGCCGGTTGCCAGCACCTGATCGAAAGCTTCGTCTTTCCGGATGTGGATCTCACCGAAGCTTTCCTTCTGCGTCAGCGCCAGCGCCTGCTGCTTCACCATTTCGAGGATGGCGAGAAAAAGGCAGATCATGGCGCGGCGGCTCTTCTGCCGCTCAAACAGATCCATCACAGGCAACGTGTGCGACTTGGAAAGTTCCCGCATCCGGTTCTTCAGGAAGACAATCATGTCCGGAACCGACACGTCTTCTTTGCTGACTTCGTACAACGGCCGGTTCTTCAACCTCTCCAGCACCGTCTCGAGCGTCTTGACCAGGTCGAACAGGGTGACCTGCAATTCGGGCGCTTCATCTTCGGCGGAGAACTGGTGGATTTGTGGATTGCTCCAGACTGCTTCTTCAATCAGCCGCTTCTCCTGAAGCATTTGCGCGGCCGAGCGGAACCGTTCGTGCTCCAATAGACGGTCGACCAGCTCTTTGCGCGGATCCTCCTGCGGGTCGATTTTTTCCAGCTCAGGGTCCCTGGGCAGGAGCATTTTCGACTTGATATGGATCAGCGTCGCGGCCATGTACACGAATTCCGCCGAAAGCTCGATATCGAGCTCCATGGCTTTCTGGACGTAATCGAGGTACTGCTGGGTGATCTGAGCGATCGGAATATCGTAGATGTTGATCTCCTGCTTGCGGATAAGGTCCAGAAGCAGGTCCAGCGGTCCCTCGTAGAGCGCCAGTTGTACGTTGAGAGGCGACGAGGACACTATCTTCCAAGTTAACATGCAAGGCTGATTCGGCCCAAAATCGCGTGACGGGACGTGGAATACTGGATGCGGGGTGGCCTGGCAGTTCCGCGGGTCCTGATTGCGCAATGAAAAAGACCGCGGGCAGCGCCGTCACGGCCTGGCTGCTCACATCCATTTATTACCTGTACCAATACGCGCTACGTTCCTCTCCGGGAGTGATGGTGCCGCAGTTGTCCGAGGCTTTCGGATT
>JADZCI010000300.1 GCA_020851655.1 Bryobacterales bacterium | reverse complement strand
GGCTTCTCGACGATGACGTCCTTGCCTTTGCGGGCGGCGGCGACGATGTAGTCGGCGTGAGAAGAGGGCGGCGAACAGACATCGAGAACGTCGACGTGGTCGAGTAACTCGTCGATGCTGGCGAACGCGCGGGTCTTTCGCGCGGCCGCATACGACTCGCGGCTCGAAGGACGGGGCGAGTATACGCCGTGAAGGGAGGCCATCAGCGGTGGCAGGCTGTCGTAATGGAAGCGCGCGGCAAAGCCCGCGCCGGCGATCCCAATGCGGAGCGGATAGGCCCGCCGCGCCGGCGGATCTTTCTTGATCATGAGAGCGTCTCGGGCAGTTGTAACATTAATCGTCTTGTATTGTCATCCAATAGGAGCTATGCCAAGCTTCCTATTGGGGATCAATAGGAGCGCATGAAGGAAAGAGCCGAGGTCTGGCAGGGCACCCTGGCCTTGATGATTCTTCGGACCCTGGATGCCATGGGGCCGCTGCACGGCTTTGGCATCGCCCGCCGCATCGAGCAGGTGAGCCAGGACCGGCTGTCGATCAACTACGGGACCGTATATCCGGCGCTCATCAGGCTGGAGCAGGAGGGGTCGATCGACTCGGAATGGGGTGTTTCCGGCAACCGTCGCAAGGCCAAGTATTACCGGCTGACGGCGGCGGGGCGGAAACACTTGAAGAAGGAAACCCGGCAATGGGAACAGACCGCGGCAATCGTGGCGCGCTTTCTACAAATGGAGCCGGATTCCTAGATGCGGCGGATGAGGCGGTGGATCAAACAACTCGCGGGGCTGACGGCCCGGCGGCGCCGGGAGGCGGACCTGGCGCTCGAACTCGAATCGCACATCGAAATGCACACGGACGAGAATATCCGCCGCGGGATGCCGCCGGCCGATGCGCGCCGGCAGGCCATCGTTATGCTGGGCGGCATGAACCGGTGAAGGAGGCCATGCGGGACCAGAGCACCGCCTCATGGGTGGATTCAGTGGCGCGGGACTTGAAGTACGCGGCGCGAACGCTGCGCAGGAATCCGGGATTCGCCATCACGGCGGCGCTCTCGCTGGCGCTTGGACTGGGCGCGAGTCTGGCGGTGTTCACGGTAACCGACAATCTACTGATCCGGCCGCTGCCCTACCCCGGCGCGCAACAACTGGTGATGGTGTGGGACGCCAACCTTGCGCGCGGCATCTCGCGCAACGTCGTTTCGCCGGGCAACTACTTCGACTGGAAAGCGCAAAACGATGTATTCGAGGCGATGGGGGCGTTCCGGCCGTCCCGCGCGGTGTTCATGTCCGGCGAGCGGGTCGAAGAACTCGGACGGCAGAGCGTTTCATCCGAGTTCTTCGACATCCTGCGCGTCAAGCCCTATCGGGGACGTTTCTTCACGGCGCAAGAGGAGCGTGCCCCGGCGGTGTCCGAGTCAGTTGTAATCATCAGTCACAGGCTTTGGCGGAACTGGTTCGGGGGTGACGAATCGGCGATCGGCAGGCGCGTGCAGGTGAATTCGGCGCCGCGGACGGTCATCGGAGTGATGCCCCCGGGATTCACTTTCCGCGATCGCACAATCGACCTATGGGAACCGCTCGGTTTGAATCCAGCGGAAAACTACAGGAAATCGCAAGGGCGGTGGATGATGGTAATCGCGCGCCTCAAAGACGGCGTGCGGCTGTCCCAGGCGCAAGCGGAAATGAACGCCATCGCCTCGCGGCTCGCTTCCGCCTACCCCGAGTTCAATGCCAACTGGACTGTGGACCTGGAGACGTTGCGGGATTCCCTGGCGGGAAGCGCGAAGATGCCGCTGCTGGTCTTGCTGGGCGCCTCAGGACTGCTGCTTGCGGTTGCGTGCGCCAATGCCGCCAACCTGCTGCTTGCGAGAAACCTGGCGAAGCAGCGCGAGATTGCCGTCCGGGCGTCGCTCGGCGCGGGACGGGCCAGGGTGATCAGGGAACTCCTGACGGAAAGCCTGTTGTTGAGCCTGCTGGGCGGCGCCGTGGGGATTCTGCTGGCGAAGTGGATGGTTCGGATTCTGCTACTGCTCGCGCCGGATAGCGTCACGCTGGCGGCCGAGGTCCAAGTGGATCTTCGCATCTATGCCGTGGCGCTGTTGTTGTCGCTGCTGACGGGAACTCTTTTCGGACTGGCGCCAAGCCTGGCCGCCGCGCGATCCGATCTCACCATCGCGTTGCGCGGCGGCAGCCGGACCCATACTGGCAAGAGCGGCGCGCTGCGCCTGTGGCTGGCCGGCGCCGAAATCGCAATGACCGTGATCTTGCTGACCGGAGCGCTGCTCCTGTTTCAGAGTCTGACCGGCCTCCAATCGATCCGTTCCGGCTTGGACCCGTCTCACCTGTTGACCTTCCGTGTGAACCTTCCCGGGGCGCGATACCAGGAGGTTCCCAAGCGGACCGGGTTCTTCGCTCGCGCCATTCAGGAGTTGCGAAAGTTGCCGGGTGTCCGGATGGCCAGCGCGGTGAGCTATCCGCCTTTCAGCGGGCCAGGCGCGGGAACCTGGGTCCGGATCGAGGGCAAGCCTCCAGCCAAGCCCGGGGAGGAACTCCTTACCCTGGTGCGGGTGGTGATGCCCGATTACTTCAGGACGCTCGGTGTTCCGGTCAAACGCGGCCGGGACTTCTCGGAGGCCGACAACAAGCCGGAGAGCCCGCCCCGGTTTATCGTGAACGAAGCCTTTGTCCGCAAGTACCTCGGCGGTGAAGAGCCGCTCGGAAGGCGCATCAGTGTGCTCATGGCTTCTGACAACCCGTTTGGAGAAATCACCGGTGTAGCCGGGGACATCCGGGAGTTATCGATCGAAAAGGATGCGGAGCCGACAGTCTACTACCCTCACGCAAAGCTGGG
>JADZCI010000299.1 GCA_020851655.1 Bryobacterales bacterium | reverse complement strand
GGGCCTGGAAAACCAACGGTCGAGGAAGCGCGAAAGTTCCTGGATGACGCCGAAGCGCGGCTGCTCGCCTTGTCGAATGAGACCAACCAGGCGCAGTGGGTGCAGTCGAATTTCATCACGCAGGACACCGAAGCGCTGTCGGCGCTGGCGAATGAGCGCCTGATCAAAGCGGCGGTGGAATTCTCCAAGCAAGCGGCGCGCTTCGACGGTGTTGCTCTGCCGGAAGAAATGGCGCGAAAGATGAAGCTGTTGAAAGTTTCCTTGACCCTTCCGGCGCCTTCCGATCCGAAAGAGAGCGCCGAGACGGCGCGCTTGGCGGCGGGCCTCGAGGCGGCTTACGGAAAGGGGAAGTACTGCTCCGGAACCGATCCGTCCAAGTGCTTCAACATCGACGACGTAACGAAAATCATGGCCTCCAGCCGCGACCCCAAACAGTTGCTTGCCGCCTGGCAGGGCTGGCACACGGTGGGGGCGCCCATGCGGAAGGACTATCAGCGGCTGGTCGAACTATCCAATAAAGGCGCCAGGGAGATCGGCTTCGCCGACACCGGCGCCTTATGGCGCTCGAAGTACGACATGCCGCCCGCCGAGTTTGCGCAGGAGGTGGATCGTCTGTGGGACCAGGTGCGGCCGCTGTACGTGAAGTTGCACGCCTATGTCCGGTGGAAGTTGCGCGACAAGTACGGACCCAGCGTCGTGCCGGAAAAGGGACCGATCCCGGCGCATCTGCTGGGCAACGTCTGGGCGCAGCAATGGGGTGAGATTTACCCGCTCCTGGCGCCCAAAGGCGCCGATCCGGGATACGACTTGACCGCCATCCTCAAAGCGCGAAAGACGGACGCCAGGCAGATGGTTCGCTACGGCGAGGGTTTCTTTATGTCGCTCGGATTCGATCCGCTACCCAAGACGTTCTGGGAACGGTCGCTGTTCACGCGGCCGCGGGACAGGGATGTCGTGTGTCATGCCAGCGCCTGGGACGTGGACAATGTGAACGACCTGCGGATCAAGATGTGCATCGAGATCGGACAGGAGGACTTCAACGTCATCCACCATGAACTCGGGCACAACTTCTACCAGCGCGCCTACAACCGGCAGCCGTTCCTGTTTCGCGACAGCGCCAACGACGGGTTCCATGAGGCCATCGGCGACACCATCGCCTTGTCGATCACTCCTGAGTACCTGGTCAAGCTGGGGCTGATTTCCAAGGCTTCCGATACCAGAGGCGACATTGGATTGCTTTTGCGCCAGGCGCTCGACAAGGTGGCGTTTCTGCCCTTCGGGCTACTGATCGATCAATGGCGTTGGAAGGTGTTTTCCGGAGAAGTGACGCCGGACCACTATAACTCGGCGTGGTGGGAGTTGCGCCGGAAGTACCAGGGTGTGGCCGCACCGTTGGCTCGTTCGGAGAGCGACTTTGATCCGGGCGCCAAGTATCACGTTCCGGCCAACGTGCCGTACACGCGCTACTTTTTGGCCCATTTGCTTCAGTTCCAGTTCCACAAGGCGCTGTCGGAGACGGCGGGCTGCCAGGGACCGGTCCACCGCTGTTCGATTTACGGCAGCAAAGAAGCGGGCGCGCGGCTGAAGGCCGGCATGGAACTGGGCTGCAGCCGCCCGTGGCCCGATGCGCTGGAGAAACTCGCCGGGACGCGGCAGATGGATGGCAACTCGCTGCGCGCGTATTTTGCGCCGCTGGAAAAATGGCTGGACGAGCAGAACGCCGGCAAACCCGCCGGCTGGTAGTCGCGGGCCGAAGTTCCGCGCTGAAGGTTCGCCGATAATAGAGAGACATGCCTCGACGGGCATCTCTTCCATCCTGGGGACCTCTTGTTTGACTGAAATTACGCCCGAAGTGTTGAAGCACTCCATTCTCGACGCGCTGAAGTACAGCCTCGTCCGCGGACCGAAATATGCCACTCGCGAAGAATGGTACACGGCGCTCGCCGTGGCGGTCCGCTCCCTGACCATTGATCATTGGCAGAATTTTTCCGCGAAACTGGCGGGTGTTGACGACCGCGTGGTTGTCTATCTGTCGGCCGAGTACCTGCTTGGGCCGCACTTGGCAAACAACCTGTTGAACCTGGGGCTGACCGAAGCGGCCCGGCGGGCAATCGAGAGCTTGAATGCCGACCTTCAACTGGCTCTGCAATCCGAAGAGGGCCAGCACAAGCCCTTCGAGCTTTCTTTCGATGACTTGATCGCTTCGGAAGAAGAGCCGGGATTGGGAAATGGCGGCCTGGGGCGGCTGGCGGCCTGCTACATGGACTCGATGGCGACGCTCCAGATTCCGTCGCTCGGTTACGGGATTCGCTACGAATTCGGCATCTTCGACCAGCGGATATCGCGGGGCTGGCAGGTGGAGATTACCGATCAGTGGCTGCGAAACGGCAACCCATGGGAGATTCCCAGGCCGCAGATCTCCTATTCGGTTGGCTTTGGCGGCAAGACCACATCGGCGACGGACGAGGCCGGCAGGTACCGCGTGTACTGGCGCCCCGCGCGGATGGTCAAGGGCGTTGCCTACGACACGCTGATCACCGGCTACCGGGTTCCCTTTGCCAACCGGCTACGGCTGTGGAAGGCCGAGTCTCACGACTCGTTCAACTTCGAGGCGTTCAATCGCGGCGATTACATGCGCGCCGTCGAAGAGAAGGTTTTTTCGGAGAATATCTCGAAGGTTCTCTATCCCAACGACGAACCGCAGCAGGGACGGGAACTACGTTTGCAGCAGCAGTACTTCTTTGTGTCCTGTTCGCTGCAGGATATGATCCGGCTGCATATCAGCCGCGGAAGCGCCATCGGCAATTTCCACAAGTGCTGGGTGGTGCAACTGAACGACACACATCCAGCCGTTGCGGTCGCGGAACTGATGCGGATCCTGCTGGACCTGTATTACCTGCCGTGGGAGCAGGCGTGGGAGATCACCAGGCAGACCTTCGCCTACACCAATCACACATTGCTGCCGGAAGCGCTCGAGAAGTGGGACCTGGGTCTCTTTTCCCGTCTCCTGCCGCGCCACACCGAGATTCTGTTTGAACTGAATCGCCGGTTTCTGGACGAGGTCAAGGAGCGGGGCGCCGACGAAGTGATGGCGCGCCGGTTGTCGCTGATCGATGAGACCCCGCCGAAGTACATCCGCATGGCCCATTTGGCGGCGGCGGGCAGCTATCGCATCAACGGGGTGGCGGAACTTCACACGGAACTGCTCAAGCGCGATGTCTTGTATGACTTTGCCGAGATCTTCCCGGAGCGTTTCACCAATGTCACCAATGGCGTCACGCCGAGGCGCTGGATCGCCGTCAGCAACCCGGGACTCGCCAAGCTGATCACATCGAGAATCGGTGACCAATGGGTGGCGGACCTGGAGGCACACATCAGGCGCCTGGAACCGCTGGCGGAGGACGCCGAGTTCCGGGCGCAGTGGCGGCGAATCGCGCGGGAGAACAAGAGCAGGCTGGCGAAGCTGATCGAGTTGTACGGCAACGTTACGGTTGATCCGAACACGCTATTCGACGTGCAGGCCAAGAGATTTCACGAGTACAAGCGGCAGCACTTGAACGTCCTTCACATCATCACGCTGTTCAAGCGCTTGCGCCGCGACCCGAGCCTCGACCTGGTGCCACGTACATTTCTGTTTGCGGGGAAGGCGGCGCCCGGGTATCGCATGGCCAAACTGATGATCAAGCTGATCCACTCGGTCGCCGGCGTTGTGAACGAGGACCCCGCCGTAGGCGGACGCATCAAGGTAGCCTTCTTGCCCGACTATAACGTCAAGCACAGCCAGGACGTGTATCCGGCGGCTGATCTGTCGGAACAGATTTCAACCGCGGGCAAAGAGGCGTCCGGCACCGGCAACATGAAGTTCGCCATGAATGGCGCGTTGACCATCGGCACTTTGGATGGAGCCAACATCGAGATCCGCCGCGCAGTGGGCCCTGAAAACTTCTTCTTGTTCGGCCTCACCGCCGACCAGGTCCGCGATTTGAAATCCAGCGGCTACCGCCCGCGCGACTATTACGAATCCAATCCCGAACTGCGGGAATGCCTGGACATGATCAGTTCCGACGTCTTTTCACGCTCGGAACCAGGGCTCTTTGCTCCAATGGTGGACGAGTTGCTCGGATACGACCCCTACATGCTGCTGGCTGATTACCAGTCCTATGTGGATTGCCAGGAACGTGTAAGCCGGGCGTTTCTGGATACGGAGGCGTGGACCCGGATGTCGATCCTGAACTGTGCGCGGACCGGGAGGTTTTCCTCCGACCGTTCGATTCGGGAGTATTGTGAGAAGGTTTGGAACGTTCGCATTTGACGGAGACCGCCGATGAAGGTAAAGAAGGAAATCCGCGACGAGTTGCTCAAGAGGCTGTTGGTTGCTCCGGGCAAGCGGGTTTCGCTTAAGAAGGACTTTGACCCCTCCTGGAAACCCAGGAATCTCGACAAGAAGCGCGCCGCCGCGATGCTTCAGGATGGCGTCAGTTTGCTGGCCGAGCAGCAGGACAAGCTGTACGCGCAGGACCGTTACTCGCTTTTGGTTGTCCTACAGGCGCTCGATGCGGCCGGCAAGGATGGAACGATCAAGCACGTGATGTCTGGCATCAACCCGCAGGGTTGCCAGGTTTACAGCTTCAAGGTTCCCACGTCGGAAGAACTCGATCACGACTACTTGTGGCGTTCGGCCAAGGCTCTGCCGGAACGCGGACGGATCGGCATCTTTAACCGTTCGTACTACGAGGAGGTTCTGGTGGCGCGAGTCCACCCAGAGATTCTCCAGCGGCAGAAACTGCCGCCGGGTTCAATCGACAACAAGATCTGGAGCAGGCGGTTCGACGAGATTAACAACTGGGAACGGTACCTGGTCAATAACGGAACAAAGATCGTCAAGATCTTCCTGTATGTGTCCAAGGCGGAGCAGAAGAAGCGTTTCCTGGAGCGCATCGAGATGCCGGAGAAGAACTGGAAGTTTTCCTCCGCCGACGCCAGGGAGCGCGGCTTTTGGAACGACTACATCGCGGCATATGACGCTTGTCTGCGCCGCACCAGCACGAAATGGGCGCCATGGTATGTGGTGCCCGCCGATTACAAGCCGTTCGCCCGCCTCTGCGCCGCGTTTCTGATTCACGACGCGTTGCGCTCATTGAAACTCGCCTACCCGGAGGTGAGCGACCAGCAGCGCCAGGAGTTGAAGAAAGCCAAGGCGATTCTGGAGAGCGAGTAATCGCGCACCGCGCGGCGGACAATCTAATACTCGAAAGGAAGACACCGTGTCGTTTCTCTTGGCCCTCGATCAAGGCACTACCAGTTCCCGGGCGATCGTTTTCGAGCCCAGTGGCGAGGTCCACTCGGTCGCCCAAAAGGAGTTCAGGCAGATCTTTCCGAAGAGCGGCTGGGTCGAACACGACCCCGACGAGATCTGGTCGTCGCAACTTTCGGTGGTTGTGGAGGCTCTGAGCCAGGCGCGCGTCAAAACGGCGGACATCGCCTGCATTGGCATCACCAACCAGCGGGAAACAACAATCGTTTGGGAGCGCGCGACCGGACGCCCGGTGATGAACGCAATCGTCTGGCAGGACCGCCGCACGGCGGACATGTGCGACCGGATGAGGCGAGACGGGCTGGAGCCGGTTGTCTCGCAGAAAACCGGATTGGTAATCGACGCATACTTTTCCGGCACCAAGCTGCGCTGGATTCTGGATCATGTGCCGGGAGCGAGAGACCGTGCCGAGCGCGGGGAACTGGCTTTCGGAACAGTTGATACGTGGTTGATCTGGCTGCTGACGGGAGGCGCCGTTCACGCTACCGACCCCTCGAACGCGTCCCGCACAATGCTGTTCAACATTCACACCGGCGATTGGGATGACGAACTGTTGAAGGCGCTCGACATTCCCCGGGCGGTGCTCCCGCAAGTCAAACCCTCGAGCGGTGTCTTCGGGGAAACGCGTCACGGGCTCATCGATGCGCGGATCCCGATCGCCGGTGTAGCCGGAGATCAGCAGGCGGCGCTGTTCGGGCAGGCGTGCTTTGTGCCTGGACTGACGAAGAACACGTATGGCACCGGTTGCTTCATGTTGCAGAACACTGGCGAGAAGGCCGTGCCGTCACGCAACAAGTTGTTGACGACGGTTGCCTGGAAGTACAAGGACCGTACCGAATACGCGCTGGAGGGCAGCGTCTTCATCGGCGGGGCCGTTGTGCAGTGGCTGCGCGACGGGCTTGGACTAATTCGCGCCTCTTCCGATGTCGAGGGACTGGCGCGAACGGCGCCTGATAGCAACGGTCTTTTTGTGGTTCCGGCGTTTGCAGGCTTGGGTGCGCCCCACTGGGACCCCTACGCTCGAGGCACGATGATCGGCATCACGCGGGGAACCACTGCCGGGCACGTGGCGCGCGCGGCGTTGGAGTCGATTGCCTTCCAGGTGGCGGACCTGCTCGACGCGATGCACGCGGACGCCGGGATTCAGTTGAGCGAATTGCGGGTGGATGGCGGCGCATCCAACAACGACCTGCTGATGCAGTTTCAGGCGGATCTCTTAGGGTTGCCGGTGGTGCGCTCAGCCGTGACGGAGACCACCGCGCTGGGTGCGGCGTATCTGGCGGGACTGGCCGCCGGGGTCTACAAGGACAGGCTGCAGATCGCCTCCCAATGGCGCGCCGGGCAGAAGTTTGAGCCAGGGATGTCCCGCGAGCAGGCTGCCGCGCTGCGGGGCGAGTGGAGCCGCGCCGTCGAGCGCTCCAAGGGCTGGCATCAATCGTGAACCGCGACGAAGCTGTCAGCAGGCTGAAGGAACACGAGAAGCCCTGGGATATGGCCGTCATTGGCGGGGGCGCTACCGGCATGGGCATTGCCGTGGATGCGGCGTCGCGCGGCTATGAGGTGGTGCTGTTTGAAGCTCACGATTTCGGCAAAGGCACGTCCAGCCGCAGCACCAAACTCGTGCACGGCGGCGTGCGCTACCTGGAGCAGGGCAACATTTCGCTGGTGATGGAGGCGCTGAAGGAGCGCGGCATCCTGCGGGACAACGCGCCTCATCTCGTGCACGACCTGGCCTTTGTCGTACCCAACTACGAGTGGTGGGAAGCCCCTTTCTACGGAGTGGGGCTCCGTGTGTACGACTTGCTGGCGGGCAAGTACGGCTTTGGCCCTTCGAAGAACCTGTCGCGCGAAGAGGCGCTGGAACGAATCCCGACTCTCAGGACGGACGGACTGAGAGGCGGGGTGATTTACTATGACGGGCAGTTTGACGACTCCCGGCTGCTCATCAACTTGGCGCAAACCGCGGTAGAGCAGGGCGCCGCGGTCATCAACTATTGTCCGGTCGTTGCTCTCGCCCATACCGGCGGCTTTGTCGATGGGCTGCGCGCGCGGGACCTTGAATCGGGAACGGAACTGGACGTTCAGGCGCGTACGATTATCAATGCGACGGGACCTTTCAGCGATTCGGTTCGCCGCATGAGCACGCCCGGTGCGGCGCCGATGATTGCGCCGAGCCAGGGCATCCACCTGGTTTTCGACGGATCGTTCCTTCCGGGCGAAAGCGCCATCATGGTGCCGCACACCAGCGACGGGCGGGTGATGTTCGCCATTCCCTGGCATGGCCATACGCTCGTCGGCACAACGGACACTCCGATTGACGACGTGCCGCCGGAGCCGCGAGCGTTTGACGCGGAGATTGAGTTCATTCTCGGCACCGCCGCGCTGTACCTGGCCAAGGCGCCCAAGCGAGAGGACATCCTGAGCGTATTTGCCGGAATCAGACCGCTGGTGAAATCGGGTTCAGGGGCGACAGCGGCTTTGTCGCGCGACCACTCGATCTTCATCGAGCAGTCCGGCTTGCTGACCATTTGCGGGGGCAAGTGGACAACGTACCGGAAGATGGCCCAGGACTGCGTGGACCAGGCGGCGACGCTGGCGCTGCTCGAAGAGCGCGAATGCGTGACCAGGCATCTCAGAATTCACGGCTATCATCAAAATGCGGAAAAATTCGGTTCGCTGGCAGTGTACGGCTCGGACGCGGTCGCGATCCGTGAACTCGTCAGGCGGCATCCGGAGCTGGAGAAACCATTGGATGCCCGCCTTCCCTACATCGAGGCGGAAGTCGTCTGGGCTGTCCGGCAGGAGGCGGCACGGACGGTAGAGGATGTGCTGTCCCGACGGACCCGGGCGCTGATCTTGAACGCCAAGGCGGCGGAAGCGTCGGCTCCGCGCGTCGCGGAATTGATGGCGCGGGAGCTTGGGCGCGACGCGGCGTGGGCCAGCGCTCAGATTGCAGAGTTCCGGGTGTTGGCCCGAGCCTACCGGGTTTAGTGCCCCTTGCCCGCCAAGGCGGAGTCGATCTGCTTCGAAATGTTGTCCGCGGTTTTTGTTCCGTCGACACGCAGAACACGGTTCTCGGGGTAGTAGCCGAGCACGGCCGCTTCTTCTTCCTTGTAGAACTTCAAGCGGCGCCCGATGATCTCGGGTTTGTCGTCGGCCCGAGCTCGCTGCGTCATACGCTGCATGACGACGGCGTCCGGAACTTGCAGGTGGATCACGAGGGGTTCGGGAAGACTCAACTCCTTGAGTACGCCGCTGAGATACTCGGCCTGGGGCCGCGTCATCGGGTATCCGTCCAGGACAAAGCCCTTGCTGTGATCCGCCTTGGTCACCGCCTCGCGCACCAGTTCGTTCATGCCTTGATCGGTGAGCAACTCGTCCGGTGAGAGCTTACCCTTGATCTTCTTGGAGAAGCTGGACTTGCGATCGTGCGACTTCTTGAGCAAGGTTTCGGCCGAAAAGATGGGAATGCCGTACTTGCCTTTGAGGAACTTGGCTTGTGTCGTTTTTCCGGACCCCGGGGGACCGAGCACGATGGCTACGACGCTGTTGCCGGGCTGCAAGAATGCGGCGCCGAGGAGAATCTGCCTGCGACTGATCGACACCCTACCATCGTATCGCTGAGCGAGATGCGGCGATTGTGATGAAATACTCGGCATGGAACGCCGTTCGTTTGTCAAAGCAGCCGCGGGGGCCAGCACCATTACCGGCGCGCCCGCGATTCTGGCGCAGAAGAATCCCAATGACCGGCTTCAGGTGGCTGTCATCGGAGTCGGAACTCGAGGCATTTACCTGCTTGAGCGTGTGCAGGAGTGCCCGAACACAGACATCCATACGATCTGCGACCTCTACGACGGCAATATCGCTCGAGCCGCGAAAACCGCGTTCAACAAGAAAGCTCAGACCAGCAAGGAATGGGAAAAGGTCGTCACTTCAAAAGACATCGATGCCGTTGTGATTGCAACACCGGACTTCTGGCATGCCGCGATGGCAATCCGCGCGGCTGAGAACAAGAAGCACATCTACGTCGAGAAGGGTCTGTGCCGCACGCTGGCCGAAGCGAAAGCGATACGCAAGGCGGTTCGGGACAACAAGGTCACTCTTCAACTCGGCCACCATCAGAACAGCGATCCAACCTTCATCAAGGCACGGGAGTTGTACCAATCCGGCAGATTGGGCAAGGTGTGCCTGGCGCGCACCTACATTGACCGCACCAATCCTTGGCCGGAATGGCAATTCTACACCGCCTACGACATCACGAAGGTCCCCGACGGCGCAAACGCGCAGCGCATCGATTGGGAGCGGTTCCAGGAGAACTCCTCAGTCAAGGCCAATTTCGATGTCGAACGTTTCTTCCGGTGGCGCTGCTGGTGGGAATATGGCACCGGCATTGCCGGGGACCTGATGAGCCATCAGTGGGATGGCGTTAACCTCATCCTGGGCATGGGCATTCCTGAGACGGTGATGACGCAGGGAGACAAGTACTTCTGGAAAGCGGACCGCGAGGTGCCGGACATGTGGCATGTGCTGTTCGACTATCCGAAGCGAGAACTGGCGGTGAATTTCGCCTGCACGTTCCACAATCGCCACCACGGGACCAACACGTACATCTTCGGACGCGACGCCACGATCGAGGTGGCTTCGAATTTCTGCCGGCTGTACAACGCCGAATGGAAGCCGGAAGTGGCCGCCAAATGGATGCAAGCTCGCAAAGAGGCGGCTGCGGCGGGACGGGACCCAGACCTGGCGGCCGTCGAGCCCGATTATGCGCTGAAGAAGGGCGAGTTGGAGGTGACGGGTCACCAGCGTGACTGGGTAGACTGCATCCGCTCGGGTCAGACGCCGCGATGCGGTATGGACCGGGCGTTTGAGGAGGCGGTCACCATCGTGATGTCGGTTGATTCCTACTTTAAAGAGCGCAAGGTCAAGTGGGATCCCGTCAGCGAGGAGATTGTGTGACGCGCCTCCTCGCCATCGCCGCCGTTGTATGTGCGCTGTGCCGGGCTGAAGCTGTGCGCCCGCCCGCGGTGGCAGGAGAATTTTACCCGGCTGACGTCAAAGTTCTCGCCTCGACTGTTGACGGTTTTCTGGCCAAGGCGAAAAGCGAACCGGCCGCGGGTGTGGTGGCGGTCGTGGCTCCGCATGCGGGGTATCCGTACTCGGGCGCCGTCGCCGGCGAGGCGTACGCCTCGCTCCGGGGGCGGAAGTTCAGCCGGGTCATTGTCATCGCACCGACCCATGTCGAGGCCTTCGATTTTACGTCGATTTACAGCGGTGATGCCTACGAAACGCCTCTCGGAAAGGTGTTGGTGGACCGCGCGTTTGCGTCCAAGCTGTCGAAGATGCACCCGTCGTTGCGGCTGTCCACAAAAGGACACCTCAAAACAAAGGCCCGGGGTGAACACTCGCTCGAAGTCCAGCTCCCGTTTCTTCAACGCCTGCTAGGGGATTTCAAGCTCGTGCCGGTGGTGATTGGAGACCAGTCGTACGAAAAGTGCCGGGCGCTCGGCGTGGCGCTGGCGAAACTGATTCGAGACCAGGAGACGCTGATTGTTGCGAGCTCGGACCTGTCGCACTACCACTCGTACGCCGATGCCGTTGCGCTTGACCGACGCGTCCTGGGCGCGGTCGAAGATTGGGACTACCTGTCTCTTTCCCGCAACCTGGAGTCGAACATCTGGGAGGCATGCGGCGGCGGGCCGATCGTCGCAGCGATGATTGCCGCCGAACGTCTGGGGGCCGCCGCGCCCAGAGTGTTGAAATACGCCAATTCAGGGGATGTTACCGGCGAGAAATCCCGAGTCGTTGGCTATAGCGCCATGGCCTTCAACAAGGGAACTAGCGCCGCCCGGCCTTCCGACTCCTATTCGGCCGAAGACCGGCACGAATTGTTGCGCGTCGCACGCCAATCCGTACAGATCGCGGTCGAGGAGAACAAGCTGGCGCCGGCGCCTCCTCTTTCATCCGGGGTCCTCACTCGCGGACGCGGCGCTTTTGTAACTCTGAAAGAAAACGGAAAGCTCCGCGGCTGTGTGGGTAACACGTCCGCGTCCAAGCCGCTGCTCCTCGTTGTTCGTGACGTGGCGGCGTTCGCGGCGGTTGGCGATCCAAGATTCAAGCCCGTAACCAGAGACGAACTCCCCAAACTGCGTTATGAAGTCTCCGTGCTGTCGCCGCTGCGGCGCATCGCCGATCCGGAAAAGGTGCAGCCAGGGCTTCACGGACTGCTGATCCGCAAGGGAGAGATGGAAGGACTGCTGCTTCCGCAAATTGCGGTTGAAGAGAATTTCGACCGCAAGACTTTTCTCGATCAAGTCTGCCGCAAGGCCGGATTGCCGCCCCAATCCTGGCGTGATCCGGATGCGGACCTGTTTGTATTCACCGCTGACGTCATATCGGATTCTCAACCATGAAATTGACACCCCTGTTTCTTTTCACAAGCCTCCTCAGCGCTCAGACGTACGTCCAGCAGGTGCGGGTCGACTCCGCTCCTTCGACGCTTCGCTTTGAGAATCCGCGTTCCATCCGCGCCAAGGACGGACGTGTGGCCGAAATCAAAGATGGCGCGCTCTATCTGCAAGGGACACTGGTTTCGCCACGGCAGGGAGACCGGAGTTGGGCCTTGCGGGATGTGAAGGGCATTGCTTTTGACAACCGTGACCGGCTGTGGTTCGCGAGCCCGCAGGGCGTTGGCGTGCTCGATGGCCAATCCTGGACGCTATACACCGGCGCCGAGGGGCTCCCCTACAACCGCTTCACGACCATGCGCGCCGCGCCGGATGGTTCGGTGTGGTTCGGCACAGACCGCGGCGCGATCCACTTCGACGGCACAACATGGGAGTACCGCCAGGGGCGGCGCTGGCTCCCTTCCGATCAGGTTCAGTCCATCGCGTTCTCCCCGGACGGTACGGTTTGGTTTCAGACCAGCGAGGGCGTCAGCGGCATCGCCTCCAGGAAGATGACCTTGGCGGAGAAGGCGCGCATGTTTGAAGCCGGCATCGACCGTTACCACCGGCGCACGCCTTATGAGTACGTGCTGGGCGTTACGGTGAAGCAAGCGGGTAATGCCGGGGAGTTTACGCAGCACGACAGCGATAACGACG
>JADZCI010000298.1 GCA_020851655.1 Bryobacterales bacterium | reverse complement strand
CGCCCACATAATCGGTGGTGGGTCCCGCCATGGTCAACCCGACGCGGTTCAACATGGCCGGCGTGAGCGGCGCTCCCCACTTGTCGGTCAGTGTGAAAGTCACCACCGGTTTTTGTCCGGCCTTGTTGTTCTCGATCGCCGTGATCTTGGCCACCACGCCGCTGATATAAGACGACTTCTGCGGGATCGTGTGCGCGCCCTTGATCGAGGCGTCAAACTCCAGTTCTCCCTCCGGTGTGTGGCAGTTCTTGCACTGGTTGTCGGAGGGTTGCGGCAGACCGAGATGTCCCTCGCCGGTGGCGAAGTTGACGTTGTCGTGGCAGGCGCCGCACGCCGCGCGGTTCGGGTTGGCCAACCAGGCATCGGCCTGTTTGGTACCTTCCTCGTGACACATCTGGCAGTTCCGTGGGCCATAAGGCACAGTCGCTGCCGGGAAGACAATGTCCGAATAGTCGTGCACCGACTGGTTGAACCCGATAATGGTGTACTTCCCACCCGCTTCCACGCTCGGAAGTTGGGCGCCCATATGGATCTTGTGGATCATCACCGGCATATCCACCGTGTTGCCGGTGTCCGGGTCGATGGTTTGCGGCTGGTGGCAGACCACGCACACCGGCATCGTGCGGCGCGAGCCTCCGTGTAGCCCCAACTGATCGTGGCACTTGTTGCAGGTTTTGGTGGCGATGACGTCGCGAACCACGGTCACCGCGCCACCATCGGGGATAAAGTCGAAGCTGGTGTCCGCGTAGCTGGTGCCCAGGTCAAACTCGCTCAGGTTCCGGTTGCCATAGATCACCGCCGTATGAGTCGCTTTCCGGTCCATGCTGGCCGGCGCCTTCTGAGTGAAGGTGAAGACGTACGTTCCTTCGCCGACTTGCTGGTAGTTCGCCGCGCTGGTTGGATTGTCCGACCCGGCCTGAACGGCCTTCACGCCCGTGATCGGGCTGGTCTGAACAACCGTCGTATAAGATGTGTACTGGCGCTGGCCCGCGGGAATGGTCGCCATCACAAAGCTGCTGCTAACCGAACCCGGCGTCATGACGCCCAACCGGTCCAGAGGCGCCCCCGCCTTGTCTGTGATTTTGAACTGGACTTTCATCGTGCCGTCGGCCGCAATCGTAGCCGACTGGATCGTGAACACCAGGCCCGGACGGACAAAATTGAGTTTCGCCTCATCGAGGTAGTACGCCTTTTCGTTCGGTTGAAACGGCGGCTTGGTGGAACTGATCAGTGCGACGGATCCCGCCAGTACGGCAAGGACCACGGCGGCTCGTACGCTCAGACTCCCCATGGAACGAACCTTCATAAATGATGGCTCCTTATACTTACTAGTCAAGAAAGCGGTGCGCGGAAATCGAACCCGGACCACTGAAGCGATTTGCACAGCAGACTACTCGCCAAACTGTACTCGTATCTATTAAAAGCTGAAAGCCTCAATTTATCAAGAGGTTTGACGAAAAATAATATTCAGACCTGATTGGGTGAAATTAGGCAGGTCTGTGGGATCTTCCGCCAGTCTGGGTGAAACCCCACATCCCGGCTGGTCCCGCTGCCCCGCTCGTCAGCGCCTCGCCGAACCGTTTACGCTGGAGATGATGGGAAATCGTTTGTTAATTGTCCTGCTTTCGTTCGTTTCATTTGCCCAGAATGATCCATCGATTGCGGGCTTTTCCGCGGACGCCGCGCGCCGTCAAAAGGAACTGGAAAGCCGCTTTGACAGCCACATTAACCGGGCGAACCTCCAGCAGTGGCTGAAACAGTTCTCCGCCAAGCCGCATCACCTGGGTTCTCCCGGCAGCAAGGAAGTTGCCGAAGCCGCGGCCGGGCTTTTCCGGAGTTGGGGTTTCGAGACCGAGATCGAAACCTTGTACCCCCTGTTTCCGACTCCCAAGACCCGTCTGCTCGAAATGACCGCCCCGGCGCGGTTCACGGCCAAGCTCACCGAACCGGCGGTCGACGGTGACGCGACATCGGCGCAAACGCCGGGCGTGTTGCCCCCCTACCATGCCTATTCCATCGATGGCGACGTTACTGGCGCCCTGGTGTATGTCAACTACGGGTTGCCCGCCGATTACGAAAAGCTGGCGGAGATGGGCATCGACGTGAAAGGTAAGATCGTCATCGCCCGGTACGGCGCCTCGTGGCGGGGGATCAAGCCCAAAGTGGCGGCCGAGCACGGCGCAACGGCTTGTATCATTTACTCTGACCCGCGGGATGATGGCTATTTCCAAGGCGACCCCTACCCGGCGGGCGGGTGGCGAAACCGGGACAGCGCGCAGCGCGGAAGCGTCATGGACATGCCTACCTATCCAGGCGACCCGCTTACCCCCGGAGTCGGGGCCACCAAGGATGCCCGGCGCCCACCGTACCGCCAGGGCGCGACTTTAACCAAGATCCCGGTTCTGCCGATCTCCTGGGGCGATGCCGAACCCCTCCTCCGCGCCCTGACCGGACCCGTGGCGCCGCCCGAGTGGCGCGGCGGGCTTCCGTTTACCTACCACGTTGGACCGGGACCGGCCTCCGTCCACTTGAACCTAGAGTTCAATTGGGACCTGGCGCCCCTCTACAACGTAGTGGCGCGTCTGAAGGGCTCCGACCTCGCCGATCAATGGATTATCCGGGGCAACCATCATGATGGCTGGGTCTTTGGCGCGAGCGATCCTCTGAGCGGCGCCGTAGCGCTGTTGGAGGAAGCCCGGGCGGTGTCGGTTCTGGCCAAGTCCGGATGGCGTCCGCGCCGCACGATGATCTACTGCTTGTGGGATGGCGAGGAACCCGCGCTGTTGGGGTCCACCGAATGGGCCGAATTCCACGCCGCCGGCCTCCAGAAACATGCGGCCGTTTACATCAACAGCGATTCGACAGGGCGCGGTTTCTTCTTTGCTGGAGCTTCGCACACTCTGGAGACCTTTATCAACCAGGTCTCACGCGATGTGACAGATCCCCAGACCAAGGTTTCCGTTCAGGAGCGCCTGCGGGCGGTCCGGACGCTGCGCGGCGACAAGGACCCCGCCGAGATTCCCGTCGGTGCGCTGGGCTCGGGCTCCGACTATACACCGTTCATCCAGCACCTCGGAATCGCCTCGATCAACTTCGGTTTCGGTGGCGAAACCGCCAGCGCCGGCGTCTATCACTCCAAGTACGATTCCTACGACCACTTTGTGAAGTTCGAAGATCCCGACTTTCAGTACGTGTTCGCTACGGTTCAAGCCGGCGGCCGGATGATGCTGCGCATGGCCAATGCGGATTACCTGCCGTTCCGGTTCGACAGTTTCAGCCGTACGGTGAGCGCCTACGCGATGGAGGTTCAGAAGCTGGCCGACGACCTGAGAATGCGGACGGCAACGCACAACGAAAGGGTGCGTTCGCGAGCGTATGAACTGGCGGCCGATCCGCGCCGGACCTATGTCGCGCCGAAAGCGCAGGACCCTGTGCCGCACCTGAACTTCGCTCCTCTCCTGAATGCCGCCGGCCGGCTGAAGGAATCCTCCGGCGCATTTTCAAAACTCAGCCTCGCGAATCTGACGCCCGCGGCCGCCAGGGAGTTGGACGAGATCATGATCCAATCGGAGCGCAAACTGCTGACCGACGCCGGACTCCCGCGCCGCCCCTGGTACCGGCACCAGATTTATGCGCCCGGCTACTACACCGGCTATGGCGTAAAGACGCTTCCCGGCGTCCGGGAAGCCATTGAAGAACGCAATTGGACCGAAGCCGAGCAGCAGATGAAGATCCTGGCAGGGGTGTTGGACGCCTTCGCCTCACAGGTGGATAAGGCGGCGGCGGTAGTCAAGGGAGGGGCGCGCTAAGCTGGTCGAGTGGGAGGCCATGATGCGGCGGCTGATTCCCATGTTACTCACCCTAAGCGCGGGAGCAGCAGCGCAGTCTGGTGTTGATGCTGCGCGCGAATGCCCGCAACTCGCGAGCTTGCTGGTCACTCAGTTGGCGTATGGGCGTCCGGTCAGTTCCCTTGAACGTGTCGAGGCGAGAGTCTGCGGCCCAGGAGAACAGATACGGATCACGGCATGGAAAGGTGGCGAGTCGATGCCGGCGCTGGCCGTCGACACCACGGACTTCACAATCGTCCAGGTGGCGGCCAAGAAGAACGTCTTTGTCATCGAGACAACGGGTGGGCCTCGCAATCAGGTGTTTGTGATTGTGTATGAAGGCGGAACACCTAAGCTCAAGAAGCGCCTCGTCACCCGTGGATATACCGTAATCGAGACCGGCGAACACAAAATGAGGGTGCGCGCGGCCGGCATTTACGCCGGTGATGCTCCTCCCAGAACGGAGGAGCATGAATTCGTGTTTGAGCAGGACAGGTAGTCTGGTTTGTCCCCTTTAAACCGGATCGCCCGTTCTCAGGACACAGGCCGGCACAGCGCCGTCAGGATGAGCGTCGAGACGGCCACGCCGATGCCGAAGACGGCCAGGCCAACGCCGTTGGCGTGCAAGAAACCTTTGCGCAGCAGTTGCCGCCGCAATGCTCCGCCGATGTGTGCGAAGAATGCCGTGGGGGCCAAAAAGTAATACGGTATCAGCCTCACGGCGCCCGGTGAATGCAGCAGGCCGGCGGGTCCTCCGGAGGCGAAGACGAAATCCGTATCGACATGCCCGAGCGCCCGGCCGCTGGCCAGCACCGCCATCACATGGGAGCACAGGAATACCGCGATGAACAGGCCCGAAGCCGCCTGCGCGTGGTTGAGAAATCCCTGCCGGCGCCGGCCGCGCCACGTCATCGCCACCCCGCTCAGAATCAGCACTGCCAGCGCGGCGATCAGCAACGCCTCCACCACCGGATTTCTATAAACCAGCCGGAGCGCATCCTGAACCGTCTTGTAGGTGGCCAGACTGTCGAGCGCAAACAGATG
>JADZCI010000297.1 GCA_020851655.1 Bryobacterales bacterium | reverse complement strand
GTCTTCTGCTTCTTCTTGGCTTCTTCGCGGGCAAGCCGCTCGG
Organism: Bryobacterales bacterium; assembly: GCA_020851655.1. Lineage (GTDB taxonomy): Bacteria > Acidobacteriota > Terriglobia > Bryobacterales > Bryobacteraceae > JADZCI01. Next base: position 4,039 of record JADZCI010000297.1, on the reverse strand, counting down.
CCTCTGCAAGTTCCTTCTCGATGGCCGAGAGATTCGAATGGAGCCCGACTTGGGCGGCCACGAATGAGGCGACTTGGGCAACGAGTTCGTTGTCGAGTTCCGTGGCGGTACCGCACGCCAATAACGGCGTGGTCAACGCCTGGTTCTCCCCGTCCTTGAGTTGACGCGGGCAGATGTTGACCTGAAGGCGATCGCCTTCCTCGATCTGCGAGATCGTGATGAGCACTGCCCGTTGAGCCAGCAGGGGCAGCAATTGCGTGAACAAGCCGGGTGATTGAGATGTGTCAGTCATGGATTCGCTCCTGATGGGGGCGGCGAAACGCCCCCCACCCTCAGGTCAGAATGGAACCGAGTCCGGGTCGCTCTCGCTCTGCGGAGCGGGCTTTCCTGGGCGGGGCGCTGCCGAAGGCTCCTCCCTGCGAGAGGCGCCAAGGAAGGTGACCTTTTCCGCGATTACCTGCATGACGTGATGCTTCGTGCCCTCGCGGTCCTCGTACTCGCGCGTTTGAACGCGCCCTATCACAGCAACGGCCCGGCCGCGTTCAAGATACGCAGCGCAGTTTTCTGATAGGCCGTTGAAGGCGACCACTGGGAACCACGTTACCCGCTCGCGTTTCTCACCGTTGTTCTTCCACTGTTCGTTGACGGCGACCGAGAACCGGCAATACGGCTGGTTGTTCTGGCCGTAGTTGAGTTCCGGGGCGGCGCCGACGTTGCCAACAATCGTGATCTGATTGACTCCGCTCATCGTGTCATTGCTCCTTGAAACAGAAATCGCCGGGCAGGCCCGGCGCTTTGGGTTGATGAAAGCGCCGACGGGCTAGCTGCCGGCGCAGGGAGTGTTGAATTCATCGCCGATTTGGGCTATCACGCTGCGTGCCGCCGCGATTTGCGATAGAAGGTCCGCGACGGCTGCCCTGAGCTCCGGCGACAGGTCCCGGGATAGGACCTCTTCGAGCGTCCCCTCGAAGCCTTCCGCGAGCGCGACCACGAACCCCGCGCTCATGCATCCTCCTCGTCGAACCGGAACTTCCGGCTGCCGGATTTGGTGAGCATGGTGTCGAGCTGGGAAGCCAGACCCTCCATGCCTGCCTGTACCCGAGCGCGGAGTTCGCCAGTCGAGCGCAGGTCGTCGGCCTCGACACCCTGGAGGAGCATCCGGGCCTGATTCACGAGCCCCTGAAGCTCCGCGTCGTCGGTGACGTTACGGAACTCGAAATTGGCCAGGAACTCGACCAGGTTCGAGACGGTCGTTTCCTTGAAACGCACGGGCTTCCCGTCGTCACCCACCTTCAGCCGCTCCGCCATGTGCTGAACGAGTTTCGCCATGGTCTCGCGCAGGACCTGCTGGATCTCCGACGACGCCTCGGCCATGCGTTGCGCAGCCTTCTCGCGTTCTTGTTGCCAGACTTCCTGGGAGATGCCCTTGAGCTGATCGGGCACACCGAAGCTGACGTACTGCCACGAGAACCCGAACTCACGCTCGACGTCGCTCGCGGGCGGGTAGTCGGCCGGATTGTAGAGACCCCGCAAGCGCTTAGCCGCGTCCTGACACAGGGCCGGGTAGGCTATGAGGAACGACTTGACCAGTTCCTGCCGCTGTTCGGCGAACTGGCGCAGCTTCTGCTCGACGGCTTCGATGGCGGCGACCGGCAGCAGGTGAATGCCGACCTCGAACGGCAGGCAGATGTTGTAGAGAAACCGCCGGATCTCGCCGTCGAACCGGCCAATCGCTTTCAGTTCGGCGGAATCGAGCAGGTGCTTCGAAACACGCAGAAGGTCCTTGTCGGCATCGGCCTCAATCTGGGACGTGGACACCTTCCGGGTGTTGCCCATCGTCGACAGGCGGACCTTGATGCAGACGGTCTTCCGGGCGAGATCGACGCCGGCATCGCGAATCGGAACAGTCGGGGACGAGGGCGGCGGGTCTCCGCCCGCGCCGTTGCCGGTCGGCATAACGGGGACCGGCAGTGTGAGCACCGCGCCGACAGACGCAAAGAGACTGCCTTGTGTGGCCATAGAAAACTCCAGGATGAAAAGTGAAACGGGGACGGCTAGCCAAGAACTGGCGAGCCTAGAACGGGGAAGCCGGTGATCTGGGTCAGACCGGTATCGTCGATGTGGATTTCCACGGATTGTGCCGCGAAGTCAGCCATTGAGTAGTGGGCAGTGTACAGACGCAGCACCTGGTTGGTTGACGAGACCAGCGGATCGTGACTGCGCCGCCTTGCGTTGTAGCGGCCGAGGACGGCGAAGTCCAGGTGGCTTTGCATGGCTCGCCACAGGCGCTCAGGGAGTTCCCGTTCCGTGTAGCCCGAGAACAGCCCGGCAGTGATGCCGGGGTGCGCCGCCTTCAGCCTGCGGAGCAGTTCCAGAACTGCAGGCGCCTGCTCCATCGGTTCGCCGCCGCTGATCGTGAGCCCTTCGATCCGGTTCTCACGGCTTGCCTTTGCAAACCATTCGAGGATCTCCGAAACGTCGAGCCGGAAGCCCTGCAGCGGAGCGTGCGTTTGCGCGTTCCAACAACCCGGACAACCTAACGAGCATCCCTGGACCCAGATCACCGCTCGCACTCCAGGTCCGTTCACGGTACTGCATTCCATCAACGCGTGGACGCGGAGTTGCATGGCAGTTCACCCCTTGGTCGAGTTGTGAACCACTCGGCTTTCGGCCCCAGCGACGTGGTACTCGCGCTTCTTGCGATCAACGACGATGGTGTCCTTGCCGCGCAGCGGTTCGGCGACATCGCCGCAGCCTTTGCCGTGAAAACCGTGGAGGTCGATGGAACTGTTGCCCTGTTCGTCGATCTCGACGGTGATGGTCTTCTCGCCCATACTCAACCTCCTCAGCGGACCGCGAACCGCAGTTGCACCTTCTTGCCGGCAGGCGTCTCAACCACCTGCCGCCCCAGGAACCGGTAGCCCTTCGACTTGGCGACCGCCATCGTCTGGCGCTCCTTGTAAGTCTGGGCGACGCGCCCCAGCCAGGCGTCATTGAACCCGATGCCGCGGTCGTACTCGCTGATGAGCGCGCGGTATACGCCGTTTGCGTCGCGGGCGAAGCCGACGTCGTTGCTGGCCGAATCGAGTTGCCGCCGGCGAATGACGACCTGCGCTTTCTCGGGCCGCTCGTCGCCGAGGTAGCCATAGAGACTCAATCCATCGCCTGAGACTTCCGGGTTGTAGCCAAGATCACGGAGCGCCTCGATAAGGAAGCGTTCATCGGAGAAAACCGTACGTAGTTCTTCGTACTTGCTCATGGCGATCCTCCATCAGTCACCGATCTCCCGGAAGGAACGCTTCCCAGATCCAACCGGCGGGGACTCGCTTTCGGCTGAGTACACACCCGGCTGGGACGCACTCAGGAATCTCCCGGAGGCCTGCCGCCGCAGCGCGTCGATCTGGTCCGCGGCCGAGCGCGAAACGGGCACGATGTACGCTGCTGATTCTCGCAACGAGAGTTTGAGGCGCCAAGCTTTACGGCAGCACTCCTTGATCTCCGCGCCGGTCCAGCCCTCGTCGTCCGGGCGCTCGCCGGTCAACTGCCAGCGATGCTCGTAGATGTTCCAGATCGCATCGCGCTCCTCGGCGGTTGGCAGGTCAAAGAAGAATGTGCCCAGCGTGAAGCGCCTGCGGAGTTCCGGCGGCAGGCTCGTGATGGAATTGCACGTGGCGATCCAGAGGCTTCGGCCTTGCGAGATGGCATCCACCACCTGAAGCGCCGCCCGCAGCCGTTCGCCCGAGCCGCCGACCAGCGAACTCTGCATTGCCGACAAGTCAAACGCCACGGTCGGGACGCCTGCCGTCGCCCCCGCGGCTTTCGCCACGGCCGACTTCGCGGCACCCGGCGGCCCGATGAAGATCGCGCCGTCCGCGCCGCGGTCCTGCATCCAACTGAGCATCGTGCCGGTCATCTCGGTCTTCACGCCCGAAGTGTCCGTTCCACTACCGGCGAACGCCTTCTCGATCTCGTCCACGAAGACGATGACTCGGGGCGCCTCCTCGCCGTGGATCACGGCGTCGAGGAAGCGTTTGATGTT
>JADZCI010000296.1 GCA_020851655.1 Bryobacterales bacterium | reverse complement strand
TCGATCTCACTCAGTTCCACGCCGGGCCGCTTTTCGACAAAAGCGATGATGCCTTCGCTCCAGCGCGCGTGTTCGTGGCCCACCACGCCCACCGAGGCGATCTTGTCCGTCAATTGGCTGAAGTGGTCCTCCACGTCTCCCGGAAACACCTGGTATCCGGCCGGCTTCAATACCCATTTGGCGCGGCCGCGTAAGTGCAGTCCGTGCTCGTCCACAAAGCCCATGTCGCCTGTGTAGAGCACGCCGCTGGTAGAGAGTGTCCCGGCTGTGGCTGCCGGGTCGCCTGCGTAGCCGAGAAAAGTCTGCGGTCCTTCAAAGCAGATGTGGCCCACCTGGCCGGCGGGAACTTCCGCACCAGCCACGCCGCCCTCCATGGGATGCCGGATCGAGACCGGGTAGAGCGGCATCGCGTGACCGATGTTTTGCGAGATCAGCCCGGCATCGCCGGAAAGGGCAGTGTAGGTGCAAAAGCCGGAGGTCTCGGTCAGGCCCAACCCGGTGCCGATTGCGGGCGCCATGGTCAGCATACGATCCAGGAATGGGCGCGGTACGGCTTGCCCTCCGTAGACCGCTGCCCGGAGACTACTGAAATCGCGCCGGTCGTAGCCCGCGGTGCGCCACTCCATCTGGAACAATGCCGGGATCTGGCCGATTAGCGTGACGCGATGTTGCTCAATCGCGTCCAGTGACTTGACGGCGTCGAAGACCTCGAGCGTCACCGCGGTCCCACCCATGTAGAGCGAGGTCAGCAGCAGTTCCGACTGGCCGCCCACGTGCGACGGCGGCAGATTGCAGAGCACGCGCTGGCCCGGACCGAAGCCGAACGCAACGCCCAAGCAAAGGTTCTGCGCTGTGATGCCCCGGTGCGAGAGAAGCGCTGGCTTGGGCGGTCCCGTGCTCCCGGTAGTGAAGATGACTTGCGCGCCGTCGTTCTCGTGCACGACGGCGGGGATCGCCCGGAGCGGCCATCCATCGGCCCGCGCCATGAGCGAGGCAAATGGGATTGCGCCTTCAATGCACTCCGCCGGCCCTGCAAATTGAATGAAGTGTTCTACAAACGGGCATCGCTCGCGCACCGCCAAACCAAGTTGGCCGAAGTCAACGCCCATCATTTTTCCCGGAAATGCGAATGCCCGGGCATTAACAAGACCCAGGCAGCGCAGAAACTCGGCGGGTTGCAAGCGGAGATCGAGCGGTACGTGAATCACGCCCAGGCGAAAGCACGCATACTCCAAGATCACGTGCTCGTTCAATAAGGGCAGCGAGGCGGCAAAGTAGTCACCCTTCCGCAGTCCCATCCGCTGGAGTTCCGCCGCCAGAAGCATCGAAGCGTCGCGGAGCGCCTTCCAGGTCATTGTCGTGCCCCGCGACGCATTGATAATGGCGATGGCATCGGGCGATTGCCCGGCCCAATGGTCGACGGCCGCGTGTATGAGGTGACGGTCCCCGTATTCGTCTGCAAACAACTGGGGCGTCACCTGGGTGAACGAAGCCGAAGACATGAAGCCTCCCTTGTATCACAGGGGCCCGGAGTCTCTTACCGGCGGCTCATTGAAATTGGTACCGCACTCCGCCCCGGATCAACCGCGGGGCGGCCAGCAGCGGCGCCGGACTCACGCCGGACAGGTACTGGCGGTCAAAGGCGTTCTCAAGTGCGAAGTGGACGGAAACCCCGCGGCCGAGGCCCTGGGATGCGATGGCATGCCAGATGACGAATCCGGGCATGACGAACCGGTTTAGATCGTCTTCGAACGCCAGGGAATTGGTGCGCAAGCCGCCAGTCAGCAGGGTCGAGTTCCTGCGCCACATCAACTGCGCGGTCCCCTGATGCCGGGCCACTTGTGGCACGCGAGCGCCTGCCTCATAGCGCGAATCGGCCAGCAGGTAGGACAACACGCCTTCCCACTGGCTGCCCCACCGCTTGTGAAGGTCGGCCTCGACGCCGCGGCTTAACGCCGCGCCGGCGTTCCGGCGCTGGCGCGTGATGAGAGTAGGCGTTTGGGACAAGGTGACGTTGGTGATCAAGCCGTCCAGCCGGTTGTAGAAGCCAGTAAAGGAAGCTGTAAAGGTCTCGCCGTTGAAGTCGTAACCGGCTTCGAGCCCATTCAGCGTCTCCGGCGCGAGCGCCGGGTTGGCCTGCGTGACGACGTTGCCTTGCCGGAATTCACGGTAGAGTTCGTTCAACGTCGGGGCGCGGAATCCGCGAAACGCCGAAGCTCGATACCGGGAGCGTCCCGTTCCCAGGACCGCGCCGCCGCTTGGCCCCCAAAACCGGTTCGAACTCCCCGCGTCGTGGTAACGCAAGCCGCCAAAAAGCCGTACCGCGCCCAGTTTCACGTCGCCCTGCCCAAACACGCCGTACTGGAATTGAGTTCCGCCGCCGATGCGCGCGCCCGCGGGGAACAAGCGCTCCTTGCTGTATCCCTCGACGTGAACCATGTCGGTTCCGGCAATCCAGGAAAAGCGCGACTTGGAGCCCCGCCACATCGCCGCGCCACCGGAAGAATCCGAAGGAACGGTCTGAAGCGAGGTGAGACGTTCGGAATTGCGGTCGGCGGCAATGCTGGAAAAGGACGCGTGGAACTGCCCGCGCGAGTGATACCCCAGCAGTGACAAAGCCGACGAACCGAAATCGCGCATGTAGGCGCCACCTACCATTCCCAGTCCGGTGGAATTGTTTTGCAAGGGGGTCCCGTTCTGGCGTTCCTCGGCCAGAAAATCGGTCCTCACAAACAGGCGGTCACGCGAGCCGAGATAATCGGTGCGCAAAATGCCGCTGGCAAATCGCGAATTGGCGTCGGTGTCCACTCTGCCTCTCTGCGGCTCTGGCACCAGCCTGTAGCCATCCCACGTGAACGCCCGGAACTGCGAGGAGACGGCAAAACGCGACCAGGTGTAGGCGCCGGATGCCAGCGCTTGTTGGGTTCCGCGGTTCCCGAAGTCCCAGCCCGCTGAGAACCGCCGCTGTGTTGGCTCACGGCTAAACAGCCCGAGCGCTCCGCCCATGGCGCGGTCGCCGAAGACGCTGGTGTAGGCGGCGCGCGTCACTTCGGTGCGCTCCAACTCTTCGGGCGCCACCCGATTCCAGTACACCCAGCCGCCAAACGGGTCGTTCAGCGGCAAGCCATCCCACAAAACCAGCGTGCGGCTGGCGCCCGTGGACCCGATGCCGCGCAGCGAGACGCCTTGTGTCGTGGGGTTGGCCGATAGGCTGGAGTTGCGGCGGAAGAGCGAGAACCCGGGCACGAGACGCAACCGGTCGTCCATGTGCACGCCCGGCAGTTCCCGGACTGCTTCGCGGTCGAGCGTGGTGACCGCGGCCGGGGTCTCCGTGGAGACCTGCGCGGTCACGGTGATGCTACTCCTGACTGGTTCCAGGTTCTGCGCGAGGCAAGTCGTCAGGACCAACGACGCGAGCGGTATTCCACCCCGCTTCGACAAACCTGCGGGGATTCGCGCTAAGGGCCACTCGCACGCAGTCCTCTTCTTCGTCAAGGCTTGGTACACCGGTTCGACTACTCTCAACCAAAGCTAGATACTTCAGGATAGTATAGACATCGCATTCGACCGGGATAAAACGGTCAAACCCCTGCGTCTGAAATCGCAGCCTCGCGCCGCGATTGACCAGGCGCATGGCGAGAAACGCGCAGCATTCGATCGAGTACTCAAACCAGCCGCTCAGCTCGGGCGGCACGTCCAGGTCCAGGAATATGTGCACCAGCGGGTCCTGGTCGCGCGCGAACTCCCGCACCTGAAGGCTTCCCGTGTGCGCCGTCGCTTTCCAATCAACGTGGCGCGCGCTTTCCAAATGTTCATACGGGCGAATCCGGTAGAAGTCGTTGCCCGAACCGCGGACGTGAGATTCGACGTCGCCGGTGATGGCCGTCAACAGCGCCTCGAAGCCGGACTGGGGGTCGAGGCACGGATAGACCAGGACGTCGCGCTTGAGGGTGACGCGTTCGCGCCGCTCTGCGAATCCGAACGGAAACCGGGAGGAGAACTGGAAGCTGTCCTCCTTGTGGACTCCGCGCCGGGCGAAGCGGACTTCGACGACGTCTTCCAGCGTTGCCTTGCCGGGCACCACGGGAAAGTACAACGCCGTCGAAAACACGCTATTCTCGATGCCCACCACCTGAATGGCGAACGAGGGCGCCCAACTCTTCTCGTTGTGCAGGCGGATGCGCGCCGTGGTCGGCTGCCGCGCGGAGATGTGCTCCGGAAGTTGAACGTCCAACTCGAGTCCGGAAAGCCCAAGGCGGCTGACAAAGCCCGAAACCATGAGGACGGCGACCATGGCCGCCAGCAGCAGAAACAGCAGGTTGTTGGCGGAGGCGAACGCGGCCAGCCCAACCAGCGTCAAGGCGGCAACAAATACCAGGCCGCTGCGGGTGATCCGCTCGCGCAGCCGGGCATCGACCGCCGCTTCCCACCGCTTCAGCCTGTTCTTCAGCCTAGTTGACGGACTCGCACTCACAGCCTTTGCCGCAGCATGGCACAATTGAGGGTTTATGTCGAGTTCATCACCGGGGCTACGCCGCTCGCTCGGCTTGTTCGAGCTGATGATCATGGGAGTGATCCTGGTGCAACCCACCGCGCCCATGCCTCCGTTTGGCGCCATGAGCGCCGGGGCTCACGGGCACGTCGTCACCATCGTGCTGGTGGCCATGGTGGCGATGCTGCTCACGGCGATCAGCTACGGCCGCATGGCGCGCGTTTACCCTCAGGCGGGTTCAGCCTATACCTACGTGGCGCGGGAAATTCATCCCGCCATGGGCTACTTGACCGGATGGAGCATGCTGCTCGACTACGTCGTCAATCCTCTGATTTGCGTCATCTGGTCATCCCGCCAAATGATGGATTTCTTCCCCGCGATTCCATTTCCCGCCTGGGCGCTCTTCTTCGCGCTGTTGTTCACCTGGATGAACCTGAGGGGTATTCGAACGACGGCTCGCACCAACGAAGTGCTGGCCGGGCTGATGGGAGTGGTCATTATTTGGATGATCGTGGCATCAATTCGATACTTGAGCGCCCAGCCGTCGGTCGACCTCGTCAAGCCGTTCTACGATCCTGCGCTGTTTTCCTGGAGGTCGCTGTCGAACGGCGCTTCCATCGCCGTGCTGACCTACATCGGGTTCGACGGCCTCTCGACGCTTTCTGAAGAAGTGAAAGATCCTCGCCGGAATATCCTGCTGGGCATGGTCGGAACCTGTCTGGTCATCGGAATCCTCTCCGCCGTGGAGGTCTATGTTGCCCAGTTGGTCTGGCCGGCCAGCGAACCCTACCCTTCCATTGACACGGCGTATGTGCATGTCGCCGGACGCGCGGGCGGCCATATTCTGTTCACGGTTCTGGGCGCGACGCTGGTGGTCGCCACCATCGGCAGCGGGATGGGCGGGATGCTCGCCGGCGCCCGCCTGCTCTATGGCATGGGGCGCGACGGGGCGCTGCCCAAGAGCTTCTTCGGCTATATCGAACCCAGCCGCCGCGTACCAAGCCGGAACGTTATGGCGATCGGCGCTCTCTGCCTTGTGGGCGCGTTCGTCATGTCTTACCAGGTTGGCGCCGAACTGCTGAATTTCGGCGCCCTCATCGGCTTCATGGGCGTGAACGCCTCCTCCCTGTTGCACTACTGGGTGCGCAAGGGGGAGCGCCACTGGTCGCATCTCTTTGTTCCCGTGCTTGGCGTCGTGGTATGCCTCTATTTGTGGCTCAGCTTGAGTTGGGTCGCCAAAATCGCCGGCGTCTCGTGGATGGTGATCGGTCTGGTTTATGGCGCCTGGCGGACCAAGGGCTTTCAAAGAGATCTGGTCTCATTTGAAGTTCCCGAGGAGGCCTGACGGGCGCACGCGTGCTCAGCCCAAATTCTGAATCAAGCCGCCGATCGGGCGTAAGGTGGGGTACAGGACAGAGAAGATCTCGTACCCACGCTGGTATCCCGCCGATGAGTGCGCCTGCGGCTGCCAGGTGGCTGTTTCCCGGATCGTGGCCGCGCACGCCTCTTCAACCGACGAGCAGGCGCCACTGCCGGCCATGGCGATCAGCGCCGCGCCAAACGCCGAACCCTCCTGGTTGTCAAGCGTAGCGACCGAAGCGGCGAAGATGTCGGCAAACATCTGCCGCCAGAATGGACTTCGCGCACCGCCGCCGGAAAGCCGGATTCGGTGAACTTCACTGCCCACTTCCTCGACCAGCTTGAGACAGTCGCGCAGGCTGTAGGCGACACCCTCGAGTATGGCGCGCACCAGGTCGGCGCGCGTGTGTTTGG
>JADZCI010000295.1 GCA_020851655.1 Bryobacterales bacterium | reverse complement strand
GCGCGGCGATCACCGCCGAAGCCTGCTGCCGCCGCAGCATCGCGGCCGCGATTTCCGGCGCATAGGCCAGAAAACTGAGGCGCGATTCAACCACTTCCACGCCCGCCACCGACAGCCGTTCCTGTATTTCCGTCTTCATGTGCGCCGCCACCGCCGCCGTATGGCCCCGCAGCGAAACCTCGTCTTCACTGTGCGAATCGTACGGGTAGGCCGTGGCCAGGTTGCGCACCGCCGCCTCGCTCTGCACGTGAACATAGTTCTCGAAGTTATCCACCTGGAAAATCGCCTCCGCCGTGTCGACAACCTTCCACACCACCACCGCCGCAATCTCGATCGGGTTGCCGTCCTTGTCGTTCACCTTCAACTTGCTCGTTTCGAAGTTGCGAACCCGCAAGGAAACCTTCTTCTTGACATAGAACGGGTTGGCGAACCGCAAGCCGGGAGCGTTCACCGTCCCAACGTACTTGCCAAACAGGGTCAGCACGGCGCCCTGGTTCGGCTGCACGGTGAAGAAGCCGCCCATGCAAACCAGGGCAATCAGCTCCACGATGGCGCACGCCAGGATAACCTGCCACTCACGATCGCCCCTGGCTTCCCGAACGATTCCGAAAACCGGCACGATCGCGCCGGCTATCACGATCACCAGCCATAGGATTCCGTTCCCGGCTGGGACCACTCTCTCTTTGATCATCGGTGAAATCTCCTCAATATCTATCTGATATCACATTGAAATCACGCTGTCAAGCGAAACCGGGCGTGTTAGACTTGCGCCAAAGAGGTGCATTCATGGCCAATCGCCGATCTTTCCTGAAAGCCGCCGGACAAGTTCCTTTGTTGGGAACGCTTTTCGGGGTCAACGCCAAACCAACCGCCGCAAAGCGCGACTATTTCAAGGAGTTGGGCGTGCGTACGTTCATCAACGCCGCCGGGACTTACACGACGATGACCGCGTCGCTGATGTCCCAGGAAGTGATGGACGCAATGGAGTACGCCTCCAAACATTTCGTCAGCCTCATCAAGCTGCAGGACGCCGTTGGCGCGCGAATCGCGCAACTGTGCGGCGCCGAGGCGGCGATGGTGACTTCCGGCGCCGCCGGCGCGCTCACCGTGGGGACCGCCGGATGCATCACCGGAACCGACCAGGCCAAGATCTCACAACTCCCCGACGTGACGGGTTTGAAAAGCGAGGTGCTGATTCAGAAGGCGCATCGCTATGGTTACGATCACGCGATACGAGCCACGGGCGTGCGTTTGGTGGAAGTCGAGACGGCGGCCGATTTCGATCGCGCCGCCAGCGCCAAGACCGCGGCGGCGCTGTTCTTCAACGACGCCGATCCGTACGGGCAGATCAAAATCGAGGAATGGGTTCGCCTGGGCAAGAAGCACAAGGTGCCCACGTTCAACGACGCCTCGGCCGACGTGCCCCCGGTGGAGCGCCTGAGCCTGTACAACAAAATGGGCTTCGACCTGGTGACGTTTTCGGGCGGCAAAGGAATCTGCGGTCCGCAAAGCGCGGGCATCCTCATGGGCCGCAAAGACCTGATCGAGGCCGCGCGCCTCAACACCTCGCCCTACAGCGACACGATTTCGCGCGGCATGAAGGTCAACAAGGAAGAAATGATCGGCATGCTGGTGGCGCTGGAGGCATTCATCAACCGCGATCATGCCGCTGTTTCCAGGGAGTGGGACAAGCGTGTGGAAACGATCGCCGACGCGGCAAAGAAGATCAAGACCGTGACTTCTGAAGTCAACGTCCCGGCGATCGCCAACCACACGCCGCACCTCAAGATCCGTTGGGATCAGAGCCAGGTCAAGATCAGTCCGCTCGAGGTGAAGAAGCAGTTGTTCGACGGCGAGCCGTCGATCGAAGTGACGCCCAGCACAAACAAGGATGAACTGGTCGTGACCGTGTGGATGCTGAAGCCGGGCGAAGCCGAAATCGTCGCCAAGCGAATTCAGTCCGTCTTGAAGTCAGCGGTGTAGGAACGCAATCAGTTCCGCGGGGCGGTCGGTCTGAATGCCGGTGGCGCCCCTTCCAACCGCGTCGCGCCACGCCGCTTCGTTATCGGCCGCGCCCAGGCGGTCGACAAAGACATCGGCGCCCGCCTGTTTGGCCATGGCGATCAACTCGTCCTTGAAGTCGCCGGCATCAAAGGCGATGACGCTGGGTTTCAACTCCGCCAGCACGCGGCGCAGGTTCGCCGCCGACACGGCTTCCGGCATGACTCGGATCAGCGGGTCGATGGCCTGGATCTCTCTCAACTGTGCGACGCCTCCGTACACGACACACTCGCGGGTCATGCGCGTATCCCGCAAAGCGGCGTACACGGTTGCGGCCGGCGCCTGTTTCCAATCCACGTACACACGGCAGCGGCCGCGGCACAAATCCAAAGCGTCCCAAAAGCGTGCCAGGCCGGCGGCGCGCAGTTCCGCCGCCGCGGTCTGCGCCACGCGGCCGGCGCCGTGCCGCAGAAACAGCTCGCCATCGGCTGAGGCGCGCACGTCCATTTCCACGTAGTCGCACCCCGCATCGATGGCGGCCTGAAACGCGGGCAGCGTGTTTTCCGGGTGGCGGCTATGATCGCCGCGGTGTGCGATCACCTTGACGGACGGCTTTTCCGCCGCTGGGGCCACCAGGCCCGCCAGGCCCGCGAGAAAACGGCGGCGGTTCATTGCGACACTCGCGCCGGACCGTAGAGGACGCGTCCGCCGGCGCCGGTCATCCGCCCATCCTCCAAAGTGGCCTGGCCGTTCACCCATACGTACCGCACGCCGGTGGCGTATTGGTGCGGCTTTTGAAAGGTGGCGTTGCCGGCAACCGTGGCCAGATCAAACACGGCGATGTCGGCCTTCATGCCGGGTCTCAGCACACCGCGATCGTACAGCCCAAAACGCTGCGCGGGCAGCGAGGTCATCTTGCGAACGGCGTCTTCAAGCGTCAAGACCTTCTGCTCGCGCACGTAGCGCGCCAGGATGCGCACAAAGGTCCCGTAGTTGCGCGGATGCGGAACTCCTTCTCCAAACTCCGGTATTCCGCCGTCGGAGGCAACCATCGTAAAAGGATAGCGGAGAATGCGGACCAGGTCTTCTTCAGAGATGGCGTGATAGATGGCCGAACAGCCGCCTTTGAGTTGAATCTCAATCGCGGTTTCAGCCGCCGTTTCCGCCGTGGGCGGGCGCTGCCGCTCGGAAGCGATTTGCGCCAGCGATTTGCCGTCCAGCGACGGGTCAAAGCGGCAACTGGCCATCACGATGTTGGCCGGATCTCCGCCGCCCCGGTCTTCGCGGATGCGCCGCGCGATTTCCGCCTTGATCTGGCTGCGCTGATCGGGCGCGTTCAGGCGTTCGGCGAGCGCCGCCGCGCCTCCGGCCAGCGACCACTGCGGAAACAGCGCCGCGGTGCCCGTGCTGGAAGCGGTGTAGGGATACTGATCGATGGTCACGTCCACGCCTCGGGCCCGCGCTTCGTCCACCAGCCGCAGCGTCTCCACGCTCTTGCCCCAATTCGGTTTGCCGATGATCTTGTGATGAGTCACCTGGGCCGGCAGGTGGCCTTCCTCGCCGATACGGATCGTCTCGCGGACGCTGTCGAGCACCGCGGCGGCTTCGTCGCGCATGTGCGAGGTGTAGATGCCGCCCATGTGCCCGGCTACGGCGGCGAGTTCGACGACTTCTTCGGTGGCGGCGTAGTTGCCCGGCACATAGAACAAGCCGGTGGAGAGCCCGAAGGCGCCATCGAGCATCGCCTGGCGCATCAACTCCCGCATCTGGCTGATTTCCTCCGGCGACGCCTTGCGATTGACGGTTCCCATCACCTGGCGGCGGATGGTTCCATGGCCGGCGAGCAGGCCGAAGTTGATCGCGATCGGGATGCGAGACATCTGCTCCAGGAAGGGACGCAGCGGCAGCGGAGAACCGCCGTCGGGGCCTTCAAAGATGGTTGTCACGCCCTGCCGGATGAGATTCTCCGCGCGCGGACGGATTCGCAGGTCGATGCCGTGGCTGTGCGTGTCGATGAAACCGGGCGCAACGACCAGCCCCGCCGCATCGACGCGCTTCCTGGCGCTGGCGTCCTTCAGCAGGCCGATGGCGGCGATATGGTCTCCCTCGACCGCCACATCGGCGCGGAACCACCCGCTACCCGTACCATCGACGACTCGCCCGTTCTCGATGATCAGGTCGAACGGAGGCGCAAGCAGGGCCAGGACAAGGAAGACCACCAACTCATTCTATGGGAGAAATGGCGCGCACGAGTGCGGATCCGTATATATCGTGTTACGATATATTCTGTGCATCAACCTCAACAAGACCTCGATCCGCTGGAGTACCGGCAGATCGAGGAATTCCGGTTTCAGCTCCGGCGCTTTTTGACCTTCAGCGAAGCGGCCGCGCACGAGCGCGGCATCGAGCCGCAGCAGCATCAGGCCTTGCTGGTCGTCAGGGCGGCCGGCGCGGAGAATCCGCCGACCATTGGCCACCTTGCGCGGCGTCTGTTGCTGAAGCATCACAGCGCGGTCGGCCTGGTGGACCGCCTGCAAGCGCTCCGCCTGGTGACGCGCGCCGTCAACCCCAGCGATGCGAGACAGATTTTTGTGCGTCTGACCGCCAGGGGTGAGCGCCTGCTGTTGGACCTCTCGATTGCGCACCGCCTCGAACTTGAGCAGACGGCGCCGGCCTTGATCGCCATCCTGCACTCGATTGCCGGGCAGGGACGGGAAAGGGTTACGGCTTGATGACGGTTACCGGCGCCGGGCAGAACCGGCCATCGGCTTTGCAGCCGGAAGATCTTGGAGATTTCACCGCCGGCGTGCGGATTGTGCCGATTTCGCTGCTGGCGATTGGCATCGGGCTGATCGCCACGCTTGTCGCACTGGCCCTTCTGAGGCTGATTGGGCTCTTTACGAACCTGCTCTACTTTCACCGCTGGAGCACGGAACTGATCTCGCCCGCATCCAACACGCTAGGCGTTGCGGCGGTGGTTGTGCCGGTGTTTGGAGGGCTGATCGTCGGCTTGATGGCGCGGTATGGTTCGGAACGAATCCGGGGCCACGGAATTCCGGAAGCAATCGAATCCATCCTGCTCAATGGCAGCCGAGTGCAGCCCCGGCTGGCAATTCTCAAGCCGCTGTCGGCGGCGGTCTCGATCGGTTCGGGCGGGCCGTTTGGCGCAGAGGGACCGATCATCATGACGGGCGGGGCGTTCGGGTCGATGATCGCCCAGCTATTTCACTTGAGCAGCACGGAGCGCAAGACGTTGCTGGTGGCGGGCGCGGCCGCCGGGATGTCGGCGACGTTCGCGGCGCCGCTGGCGGCCGTGCTGCTGGCGGTCGAACTGCTGTTGTTCGAGTGGAAGCCCCGCAGCGTCATCCCGGTGGCTCTGGCCAGCGCCACCGCCGGCGCCGCCCGGCGCTACATCATGGGGCTCGGGCCCCTGTTTCCGGTTCCCGCGCATCCCATCTTCATCGGTCCGGAAGGCCTGATGGGATGCGTCATCATCGGCATTCTGGCGGGCGCGGCATCGGCCGCGCTGACGTGGGCCGTCTACAAGTCCGAAGATGCCTTCCAGCATCTGCCCATTCACTGGATGTGGTGGCCGGCGCTGGGCGGGCTGGTCATTGGTCTGGGCGGGCTGCTCTTTCCGCAGGCGCTGGGCGTCGGCTATGAAACCATCGGCGCGCTGCTACAGGGCGACGTGCCGCGCATGACCATCGCCGGAATCCTCCTGGTCAAGTCCGTCATCTGGGCAGTTTCGCTCGGTTCGGGAACCTCGGGCGGCGTGCTGGCGCCGCTGCTCATGATCGGCGGCGCCGTCGGCGGCGTGGCGGGCATGTTTCTGCCTTACGAGGGCGCGAGTTTCTGGCCGCTGATCGGCATGGCGGCCATCCTGGGCGGAATGATGCGTTCGCCGTTTACCGGTATCGTGTTTGCCCTCGAACTGACGCACGACTTCAACAGTCTTCTGCCGTTGCTGGTGGCCAACATGATCGCCTACGGCTTCACGGTGCTCGTCTTAAAGCGCTCGATTCTGACCGAGAAGGTTGCGCGCCGCGGTTTTCACCTCAGCCGCGAGTATTCGGTCGATCCGCTCGAAGTGTTGTTTGTCCGCGAGGTGATGCGCACGAGCATCGTCGTGTTGAGTTCGTCGCAAACGCTGGCCGAAGTGGCCGCGGTTTCCCGGCCCGATCACCAGATCCGCGGCCAGCACTTGTACCCCGTGCTGGATGCCGGCCGGCAACTGGTGGGCGTGCTCACACGCAAGGATATCGCCAAGGCCGTATCGGACAGCGCGTTTCCGGGTACGCCCATCGCCGAACTGGCCCGGCGCAACGCCGTGGTTGCCTACCGCGACGAACCGTTGCGCGTAATCGTCAACCGCATGGCCGAAACCGGATACACGCGGATGCCAGTGCTCGCGTCGCAGAAAAACGGAGAAGTCGCGGGAATGATCTCGCTCGAAGATCTGTTGCATGCCCGCGTCCGGAATCTCGCCGAGGAGCGGCATCGCGAGCGCGTGATTCGCCTGCGCCTGCCGTTTGGCGTCTCGTCGCGAACCGAATTGCAGCCGGCGGAAATGGGCCCGGCCGGCCCCGCCGCCGCTGAAGAGGAACGCGAAGCCATATGAGCCGGGCGGCATTTGTCAAGCCCGGAAATGAATGTGAAACATTGATTTTCGATCTCGACTCCGGCGTCAGTCATTGATTACCATGGAAGAAACGTGACTATCTTTTGATCGCCTGTCCCCTGACGTGGCTGACCGCTGGGTCCGGCCATTTCCACCAGGCGCCACGAATTCCTGATTGCTTTTGCCTATGACGAGAATGCTCCTGTTCATTCCGGCAGCCTGCTGGCTGTCCACGCTCCAAGTCGCGCTGGCTCAGCCGCAAACCAGCACTACCCTGACGTTACAGACCGCGCTGGCCATGGCCGACGAGAATAACCCGCAACTGAAAGCGAGCGCGGCGCAGATCGATGCGGCGCGCGCCGGAATTGTGGGAGCGCGCGCCTATCCGAATCCGGAATTCGGAATCGAAGCCGGAGCGCAAACGTACCGTGTCCCGGGCAACGTCTCGGGATTCGTCAGTTCCTACTCGTTTGTACAGCCGCTGGAGTTGGGGCCGCTGCGCGCCTCGCGCGTGGAACTCGCCTCGCGCGGCGTCTCCAGCAGTGAAGTCGCGCTTTCCGGGACGCGCCTGGCGGTGTTGTCGGCCGTGCGGCGCGCTTTCTACCAGACGCTGCGGAAGACACGCGAGATTGCGATCCAGGCGGAGAACCTGCGCCTGGTCGAAGATCTGCGGCAGCGGATCCAGGTACGGGTGGAGGTGGGCGAAGCCGGGCGTCTGGAACTGATTCGCGCCGAGGCGGAAGTCGCCACCGCCCGGAGCGCCGCCAACAGCGCGCGTTTACAGGAGATCACCGCGATGTCGATGCTGCGCGCCGCTATCGGCGCGCCGCTGGCGCCGAGCATCGTGCTGGACGGCGAACTGGACGGACCGGTGACGCTGCCTCCGCTCGATGAGTTGAGGCGCGAGGTGTTGGACCGGAACCCGGCGGCGATGCTGGCGCGGTCCGAAATCCGGCGGGCCGAAGCGAGACTGGCTTATGAAACGGCGCTGCGGCGGCCGCAGCCGGCGCTGACCGCGACCGTGGACCGGCCTCCGGACACGCCAACCTACCGGGCCGGCATTGCGATCCCCATTCCTTTCTGGAACCGCCGAGAAGGGCCCATTGCCGAGGCTGTGGCGCAGGTGCGTCAAGCCAACTCTCTGGCGCAGAGCCAGGAACTGGCGCTGATGGCGTCGATTGAAGGCGCTTATGGCCGGTACCTGCTGAGCAGCCAGCAACTGGCCGCGTTCGAGCAGGGCGTGCTGAGAGAAGCCCAGGAAGCCTTGCGCGCCGCCGAAGCGGCGTATCATCTCGGGGAGAGAGGCATCCTCGAAGTACTCGATGCGCAGCGGGTGCTGCGTACGGTGAGACTGGACTACCTGAATGCCCAGTTTGACCGCGAAGCGGCGCTGGTCGATTTGGATGAACTGCGGGCCGTGGAAATACGGAGGCGACAGCCGTGAACAAGGTGAAGCGAATCACGAAAGCAAGCTGCCAGGTGGGGGTGCTGGCGGCCGCGACGATCTGGCTCGGCGGCTGCCAGCCGGGCGCCCAACTGGCCAAGACCGCCGAAGCGGCCAGCAACGAGCCGCCGGCCGACCCGATGAAGATCACCGCCGCCGGCGCCGTCAAGGACCAGGTGCGGGTAGGCGAAGTCTCGTGGAAAGAGGTGGGCGCGAGCGTAACGGTCTCGGCCCGCTTGGAAGTCGATGAGACGAGGATCGCGCGTGTCGGATCGCCCGTGATGGGAAGGATCTCATCGCTGGCGGTTCAGGAAGGGCAGCATGTGCAGAAGGGGCAACTGCTGGCGCAGTTGCACAGCACGGGGCTGTCGGACGCGCAACTGTATTTCCTCAAGTCGCTATCGCAGAAGCAGGTGGCGCAGCGCGCCGTCGAACGCGCGCAACTGCTGGTCAAAGCCGACGTCATCGGCACGGCGGAACTACAGCGGCGCGAAGCCGAACTGTCCGAAGCGGCGGCGGAACTCGATGCCTCGCGAGACCGGCTTGCGCTGCTGGGCATGCCCGCCGAGGCGATCGAGGAACTGCGCAAGACGCGGTCCATCCATTCCGTCTCGCCGGTGGTGGCGAGCATGGATGGAACCGTGCTTCAGCGCAAAGTCGCCGTCGGGCAGGTGATCCAGCCCGGCGACACGGTGTGCGAGATTGCCGACTTGTCGCGGGTCTGGCTGATCGCCGACGTGCCCGAGGCCAACGCCGGCCACCTGTCGGTGGGCCAGCAGGTGGAGGCCGAGATCGCCGCTCTGCCCGGACGCATCATCCGCGGGCAACTCTCCTTTGTCAGCGCCACGCTGAACCAGGAAACGCGCACCGTCCGGGCGCGCATGGACCTGCCCAACCCCGACCGCCGCCTCAAGCCGGCGATGCTGGCCACCATGGTTCTCAAAGACCAGCCCGAACGCAAACTGGTCGTGCCGGTGGGCGCCGTGGTCCGCGAGGGCAATTCGGAAAATGTGTTCGTCGAGTTGGAACCGGACACGTTTCTGCTGAAGCCCGTGGTCCTGGGCGGCGAGTTCAAGGGCCAGCGCGAGGTCACCTCCGGTTTGACTCCCGGAGAGAAGATCGTCGTTGACGGAGCGTTTCACCTGAACAACGAGCGCCGCAGACGCGCCATCCGCGGAGGCGACGGGGATTAGCCGGTGTTGGAATCATTAGTTCGCACTTCGCTCAAACAGCGGATCGTGATCGTGGTCATCGCGGCCATCGGCCTTTTGTTTGGCATCGACGCCACGCGCAAGCTGGCGGTGGACGCGTTTCCCGACGTCACCAGCGTGCAGGTGCAGGTGGCCACCGAGGTGCCGGGACGTTCGCCGGACGAGGTGGAGCGCATCGTCACGATCCCGGTGGAAATCGGAATGACCGGTCTTCCGGGGCTGACCGAAATGCGCTCGCAAAACGAGCCCGGGCTTTCCATCGTCACGCTCGTGTTTACCGACAGCACACCGGTGTACTTCGCCAGGCAGCTTGTATCCGAGCGCATGGGTGACGTGCGCAGCCGGCTTCCCGAGGGCATCAACCCGGTGCTGGGACCTGTCTCCACCGCCTTGAGCGAGGTGTACCAGTACACGATCGAGAGCCCGGAAGACGGCGAGCGGGCCCTGACCAAAGAGGAACTGGTGGAACGCCGCACGATTCAGGATTGGGTCGCCCGGCCGCTGCTGCGCTCGATTCCCGGCGTCGCTGAAATCAATTCGACCGGCGGGTATGTCAAGCAGTACCAGGTCCTGGTCGACCCGATCAAGCTCCGCTACTACGGCGTGACGATTCATGACGTGCAGGAAGCTTTGGGGCGCAACAACGCGAACTCGAGCGGCGGAATTCTACCGCGCGGCCCGGAAATCTTTCTGGTGCGCGGCATCGGCCTGATCAAGAACCTGGATGACATCCGGTCTGTGGTCTTAAAGGAAGTCGGATCCACGCCGGTCTACATTCGCGACGTCGCCGATGTCCAGTTCGGCGAAGAAACGCGTTACGGCGCGATGATCAAGGGCGGCTACACGGAGTCGGTCGGCGGAATCCTGATGATGATCGCCGGCGGCAATGCCAAAGAAGTGGTAGGTCGCATCAAGGCGCGTGTCGAGGAGATCAACGGCAAAGGGATGCTTCCCGGCGGACTCCGGATCGTGCCCTATTACGACCGGAGCGAGCTGGTGGATGCGGCGCTCGCCACGGTGAGCAGGGTATTGCTGGAAGGCATTGTCCTGGTCGTGATCGTGTTGTTTCTCTACCTGGGCGACCTGCGGTCCAGCGTGATCGTGATCGCGACGCTGATCCTCACGCCGGCCATCACGTTCATTGTCATGAACCGCTACGGGATGTCGGCGAACCTGATGTCTCTGGGAGGGCTGGCGATCGCCATCGGGCTGATGGTGGACGGCTCGGTGGTGGTCGTCGAAAACGTCTTCGCCCATCTCGGGCACACGCGCGGCAAAGCCGACCGGCTCACGATCATCCGGGGCGCGGTCATGGAAGTGGCGACGCCGGTGGTCTTCGGCATTTGCGTCATCATTCTGGTTTTCCTGCCGCTGATGACGCTCGAGGGCATGGAGGGCAAGATGTTCGCGCCGCTGGCTTACACCATTGCGATTGCGCTGGGTGTTTCGCTGGTGTTGTCGCTGACGCTGTCGCCGGTGCTTTCGGCGTACTTGTTGAAGGGCGGCGGCGATCACGACACGCCGATGGTGCGGTGGATGAAGATCCCCTACACGCGTCTGCTGCGCTGGGCGACCACGTACCAGAAGGCGGCGATCGTGCTGGCTCTGGCGCTGTTTGCCGCCACCATGTCGCTGTTTCCGTACCTGGGCACTTCTTTCATTCCGGAGATGAAGGAGGGAACCATATCGCCCAATGCCGACCGCGCGCCCAATATCTCGCTGGACGAGTCGATCAAGATGGAGATGCAGGCGCACCGGCTGGTGAAGACGATTCCGGGAGTGCGTTACGTGGTTTCGCGGTTAGGGCGCGGCGAATCTCCGGTTGACCCGGCGGGCTATAACGAGTCCGACATGATGATTCAACTCGAGCCGGCGGACAAGCGCAAGGACCTGACGCAGGACCACATCGCCGAGGACGTCCGGACACGCATCAGCAAGATGCCCGGGGTGAACCTGGTGATGGCCCAGCCCATCTCCGACCGCGTGGACGAAATGGTGACGGGCGTACGCGCCGATATCGCGGTAAAGATTTTCGGCGATGACCTGGAGACGTTGATTCAGAAAGCGAATGACGTAGCACGGGTGGCCAACGGCGTCCGAGGAACGGCCGATATCAAGATCGACCGTGTCGCCGGACAGCACAACCTGACGATCTCCATTGACCGCCAGGCTATCGCGCGCTACGGTCTGAACGCCTCCGACGTGCATGATGTGATCGAGGCGGCGGTGGGCGGCAGGATTGCCACCGAGATCTACGAAGGGGAACGGCGTTTTCAAGCGGTGGTCCGCTACCCGGAACCGCTACGCAACAACGTCAACACGATTCGCGGAATCCTGGTGGCGGCGCCCGATGGCGCGCAAATCCCGCTCGGGAGTCTGGCGCGCATCGAGATGCTGGAAGGGTACTCGCAAATCAAACGGGAAATGGCCAAGCGGCGCGTGGTCATCGGCGTAAACGTGCGGGACCGGGACCTGGGCGGCTTTGTGGCCGAGTTGCAACAGAAGGTTCAAGGCCAGGTGAAGCTCCCGCCCGGCTACTACTACGAATGGGGCGGGCAGTTTGAGAACATGCAGCGCGCGCGCCGGCACCTGATGATCATCGTCCCCATCACGGTGGGCGCGATTTTCTTCCTGCTGTTCCTGTTGTTCCGCTCGGTCCGCTTTGCCGTGCTGATCATCCTGGTGCTGCCATTTGCGTCGATGGGCGGGGTGGCGGCGCTGTACTTCAGCGGTGAGTATCTTTCGGTCCCGGCGTCGGTGGGCTTCATTGCCTTGTGGGGCATCGCCGTATTGAACGGCGTGGTGCTGGTCTCCTATGTGCGCAATCTGCGCGAGAGCGGCGTGGATCTAAAAGAAGCAGTGTTTCAGGGGACCTTGCAGCGCTTTCGCCCGGTGATGATGACGGCCACGGTGGCGGCGCTGGGCCTGGTGCCGTTCCTGTTTGCCACCGGACCCGGTTCGGAGGTTCAACGTCCGCTGGCGATCGTGGTCATCGGCGGGCTGATTTCGTCAACCGCGCTGACGCTGCTGGTGGTTCCGGCGCTCTACGGCTGGTTCGACGACAAGCCAGCCGTGGCGCCCGCGCCGCCGGAGGCGGTGGCGGTGGAGTCCTGACCGCTGAAAAGCTTCCGTAACTATATATAGGCGATCACGTCGATTTCGACGAGTGAATTGCCCGGGATGCCGCCGGCGGCGGCGATGGTGGTGCGCACCGGAGGCTCCTGGCCAAAGCGTCCCAGGAACATTTCGTTCATGTCCTTGTAGTCCTTCAAGTCGTTGAGATAGACGTTGCACTTCAGGACTTTGTCCATCGACGAACCGGCGTTAGTCAGGGCTTTCTCGATTTCGTCGAGCACATGCTTGGTGTGCGCCTTGATGTCGCCGTCGAAGTGCGCGCCGATGCCGGCGATAAACAGCAGGTTGCCGTAGGAAACGGCGCCGGAAAACAGCGGCGTCTTGGCGGGCTTTTGGCCGTTGCGGTAGTAGACCTTTTTCCTGGGCGCCTCCTGGGCGGAGGCCGAGACGGCGGCGGCGGGTGTGGCCGCGGCGGCGGCAAGCAGAGACCTTCGGGTTCGAGTCATAAGGACATTGTATGGAGTTCCGGCGCCTGCGTTTTTGCTTCAGCCGCGGTCCGCGTGTATGCTGTGTGGTACATGAGACTCGTCGTGTTGTTTCTTCTCGCCGGAGTCATGACGGCGGCGCCCAAGCCGGAGCTTCGCGCCGGAGCCGGACGCATCAAGATCACACCGGATGGCCCGATCTGGATGTCGGGCTACGCCAGCCGCACGCATCCGTCCACCGGAGTGCTGCAGGACTTATGGGCCAAGGCTTTGGCCATCGAGGACAGCAAGGGCCACAAAGTCGTGCTGGTTTCCAGCGATCTCATCGGATTGCCGCGCGCGGTATCGGAAGCCGTCGCCGCGCAGGTTCAAAAGAAGTACGGCATCGAGCGGGCCAACCTGGTTCTGAACTCGTCGCACACCCACACCGGTCCTGTGGTGCGGGCCAACCTCGCCACCATGTACGACCTGACGCCGGAGCAGTCGCGCGCGGTCGATGTCTACACGCAGAAACTCACGGCGGACCTGGTAACGGTTATCGGCGCGGCATTGGGCGACCTGCAACCGGCGATCGTGTCGTTTGGACAGGGGACCACCGGATTCGCCGCCAACCGGCGTGAGATAACGCCTACGGGAGTCAGGTTGAGCGTGAATCCGGCGGGTCCGGTGGACCATAGCGTTCCGGTGCTTCGCATCACCTCTCCGAACGGCCAGGTGCGGGCGATTCTGTTCGGATATGCCTGCCACAACACCACGCTGACCGGCGAATTCTATGAACTGAGCGGCGACTATGCGGGCTTTGCGCAGAGCGAGGTGGAGAAGGCTTTTCCCGGCGCGACCGCGCTGTTCTACATCCTGTGCGGAGGAGACCAGAATCCCAACCCGCGCAGCAAACTGGAGCTGGCCTCGCAGCACGGCAAGGCGCTCGCCGGCGAGGTGGCGCGGGTGGCGCGGGGCGCGATGGCCAATGTCGAAGGGCAGGTGAAGACGGCGTTCCAACTCACCGAACTGCCGCTCGCTCCTTACACGCGCGAGCAGTTTGAGAAGGAAGCGCACGACGCGAACATATTCAAGGCGCGCCGCGCCAGGGAGATGTTGAAGGCCTATGACGAACGCCGCCAGCTAACCAAGGTGCCCTATCCCGTGCAAGCCTTGCGGTTCAAGAAAGGCTTCACCCTGGTGGCGCTGGGCGGTGAGGTGGTGGTCGATTACGCGTTGTGGGCCAAGAGCGCGTTTCCCAGCGAATCCATGATGGTGGCCGGATACTCCAACGACGTGATGTGCTACATCCCGACGACGCGGATTATCAAGGAAGGCGGCTATGAGCCGGTGGACAGCATGATCTACTACGGCATGCCCGGACCGTTCAGCGAGGACATGGAAGGCCACTTGAAGGACACGATCACAGCCGTGGTGAAGCGGGTCATGAAGTAGATGGCCTTGCTGGGAGCGATCGAGGCGGGCGGCACCAAGTTTCTGTGCGCGGTTGGCGAGGACCCGGCGGCGCCGCGCGACATCCAGCGGTTTCCCACCTCGGCCTCCAATCCGGCCGAGACGATGGCGGAGGTGATCCGCTATTTCGAGTCGCGGCGCGTTGCGGCGGTGGGTGTGGCGTCGTTTGGCCCGCTGGACCTCGCTTCGGGCAGCATCACCAATAGCCCCAAGCTCGCGTGGCAGAACTATCCGCTGGGCGAATCCATTGCCACGGCGCTGAACGTTCCGGTGGCGGTGGACACCGATGTGAACGGGGCGGCCTTGGGCGAGGCGGCGGCCGGCGCCGGGCGCGGCGTGCGCGATTTTGTTTACATCACGGTGGGCACAGGCATTGGCGGCGGGGCGCTGGTGAACGGGAAACCGCTGCACGGCGCCATGCATCCCGAGATGGGCCACCTGATCCTGCGCCCCCATCCGCAAGACAGCTTCAAAGGTGTTTGCCCGTTTCACGGCGCCTGCCTGGAGGGTCTGGCCAGCGGACCCGCCATGAAGGAACGATGGGGCCAGGCCGCCGAACTTCTGCCGGACGATCACCTGGCCTGGGAAATGGAAGCGCACTACCTGGCGCAGGCGTGCGCCAGCCTGGCGTGCATCCTGTCGCCGTCGAAGATCCTGCTGGGCGGCGGGGTCATGGGGCGGACCGGTCTGCTCGAAAGAGTGCACCGCGAAACCATCCGCCTGCTGAACGGCTACCTGCGGCCGCCGGAGATTGTGGCGCCCACTCTGCCCTACCCCGCCCTGAGCGGCGCGCTCGCAATGGCGCGGGCCATACTGGAGGGATGAGCCAGCGCCAGAACATCTCCAGCGGGACGCGTTGGGAAACCCTAGCCGGTTATTCCCGCGCCGTTCGCATCGGACCCAACGTCTGGGTGGCCGGAACCACCGCCGTCGATGACCAGATGCGGATCGCCGGACCGGGCGATATGTATGCCCAGGCCAAGTTCATCTTTGAGAAGATCGGGCGGGCGCTGGAACAGGCGGGCGCCACGCTCGGCGACGTGGTTCGCACGCGCATGTTTGTCACCGATATCAACCAGCAGGGGCGCGCCGCGGCGGCGCACGCCGAAGTCTTTGGCAAGGTGAGGCCGGCGGCGACGATGGTGGAGATCACGCGCCTGGTCGACCCCGGTCTGCTGATCGAGATCGAGGTGGATGCCTACATCGCCTCAGACGGCGGCTAATTCCGGTTCGCGGACCCGCGCCAGCACGTAGGGACCTTCGGGAATAATCGCGATCCGGGCGTTTTCCGGCAGTGCGGCCACGGCGTCCTGGGGAGAATCGAACGTCCGCCCCCACAACGACGGGTGGTACTCGCCAGGTACGCCGGGAATGTGCATCCACACCTGTTTGTCGCGGACGACCAGGGCGAGTTTTTCGAGTTGCCACTGGTCGACGGTGACTGGGTGGGAGGAAATGTAGTCCATGAACGCGTGGTGGTCGGACCAGTGTTTGAGCATTTCGGCGAACTCGGACGCGCCGGGGCCTTCGGCGCACTCGGCAAACAGGAGGATGATGCCGCCCGGTTTGACGATGTGGGAGGCGGCGGTTACGCCCTTCACGGCCTGGTAGAAGGTCAAGTCCAGGGGATAGCCGGCGCAGGTGGTGATGGCAACATCTACCGGTTCGGGCAGCCACTCGGTCATTTTTTCCTGCACGAAGCGGACACCGCGGGCGTGAGCCTGGCGCGGCGGTCCGGCAAACACGGCGGCGACGCGTTTGCCCTTGGTCAGCACGACGTCCAACAGGAAGTCGTGCCCGGCCATGGCTGAAATCTCCCACAGTTCCTCGTTCAGGGGGTTGTCGCCGATGGAGCCTTCGGTTGCGCGGGGGTCGCGCATAAAGCGCGGGCTGTGCAGGGTCTTAATGGTTGGCTCGCCGGCCAGTCCCGGCGCAACCAACTTACGGGCGCCCGAGAATCCCGCCATCAAATGGGGTTCTATAAAACCGAGTGTGATGTGAAGATCGGAGGCGACGTAGCGCTCGTCTACGTACACGGGGGTTCCGGAGCGCGTTTCGCCCAGGTAGCGGTGCTGCCCGAGTTCGCGGGCAAAGTGATTGACAACGTTGTACCGGGCGGCGATTTCGGGCGATACGATTTCTTCAATCTCAGATTTTGGTGCGGGACGATGCAGTCCTGTGGCGATAAGGATGGTGATGCACTCGCGTTGTATTCCGGCTGCCTCCAACGCCCGCAGCAGCGGCGGCAGGGTCAGCTTGTTGGGCGCCGGGCGGGTGATGTCACAGATGGAGATGGCGGCTGTACGCTTGCCGGCGGCGAGCGCCGCGATGCCGGAGATGGCTTTTTCAATTTCGGCGGAAGGATCTTCGAGCGGAGTGGTCCAGCGGGGTTCCAAAATCTGGAAGTCTCTTCCATTTGGCATATCCAGCGTCAGCCCGTTCTTTCCGAACGCCAGTTCAACGCGCATAACTTAATTGTGACTCTTTTTCCTTGAATCCGGCACGATACGTGCAGCGTATAACGAACAGGAGGCGAGATGATCATCGCAGCGTGGCTCGGTGTCATGGTG
>JADZCI010000294.1 GCA_020851655.1 Bryobacterales bacterium | reverse complement strand
TGTACGAGCGCCTTCAAATCGGCCCCAACGGCATCGGCAACGGCAGGCTCTCGCAATACCGCGTGCCCAGGTTCAAGGACGTCCCGGAAATCGAAGTGATCCTCATCGACCGGAAAGACGTGGAACCGGCGGGCGCCGGAGAAGCGCCCATTACGGTTCCGGCGCCGGCCATCGGGAATGCATTCTTTGCCGCAACGGGCCGCCGCTTGCGCGGCCTACCGATGTTCGGATAGCGCTGTAGACGTCAGTACTTCGGCACCGTCGGATCGACCTTGTCGGACCAGGCCAGGATGCCGCCCTTCATGTTCAGGACGTGCGTGAATCCCGCTTCCTTGAAGATCGCCTGGGCCTTGCCGCTGCGCACCCCGGACTTGCAGTGGAGCACGATCTCGGCGTTCTTGTCGAACTCGCCCAGCCGTGACGGCACCGTGCCCAGAGGAATGAGCTGGGCTTGAGGAATCCGGCAGATCTGATACTCGTGCGGTTCGCGCACGTCGATCAGAATGAAATGCTCACCGCGGTCCATTCGGGCCTTGACTTCTTGAGGCTCGATTTCACCGGCGGCGGGCGGCGGCGGAGGGGGCGCTTTCGGGACACCGCAGAATTCCTGATAGTCGATCAGCTTGGTGATCGTCCGGTGGGGTCCGCACGCCGGGCAGTCGGGATTCTTGCGCAGTTTCAGCTCGCGGAACCGCATCGCCAGCGCGTCGTACAGCAGCAGGCGCCCGATGAGCGGTTCGCCCTCGCCGAGAATCAGCTTGACCACTTCGGTCGCCTGAATCAAGCCCACGGTGCCCGGCAGGATTCCCAGCACTCCGCCTTCGGCGCAACTGGGCACCAGCCCGGGCGGAGGTGGTTCCGGATACAGGCAGCGATAGCAGGGGCCGTCCTCGGCCGCAAAGATCGAAGCCTGTCCTTCAAAACGGAAAATGGAGCCGTAGACGTTCGGTTTGCCCAGCAGCACGCAGGCGTCGTTGACCAGGTAGCGCGTGGGGAAGTTGTCGGTCCCGTCGGCGACGATGTCGTAATCCCTGATGATGTCGAGCGCGTTCTCGCTGGTGAGCGCGACGTCATGCCGCACAATCCGGACATTGGGGTTGATGTCGAGCATGGTGTCGGCGGCCGAATCGAGTTTCTTGCGGCCGACGTCCTTGGTTCCATGCACGACTTGCCGCTGGAGGTTGGAAAGATCGACGAGATCGAAGTCGATCAGGCCGATGGTTCCCACGCCGGCCGCGGCCAGGTAGAGCGCCATCGGCGAGCCCAAGCCGCCGGCGCCGACCAGCAGCACTTTGGCTTGTTTGAGCTTCAACTGCCCTTCCATGCCGACCTCCGGCATGATGAGATGGCGGCTATAGCGCTGGATCTCCTCGTTTGAGAGCGTGACCTCGGGCGGCGCCAGGGTGCTGCTCATCGCTCGCCTCCGGCAATCGACGGGACAATGGAGACCGTGTCTCCATCGCGCACCGGCGTCGAGTCCTTGGAGAGGTAGCGGATGTCTTCGTCGTTGATGTAGATGTTGACGAAGCTGCGGATCTTGCCCTCTTCGGTGTATAGGTTCTTTCTCAGATCGGGATGCTTCGCGACGAGCGCGGCGAGGACTTCGCCGGCGCTGGCGCCCGAAACTTCAACCGTCGAGTTGCCGCCGGCATACTGGCGGAGCGGCGTGGGAATCAAGATTGTGATCATGGAAGCACCAATTCTTCAGGGTCTGCGGACGTCTGGTCCGAGTTGGCGATGAAAGCTTTAGCGTGATGGTATTTTCCCGCTTGCACCGACAGCACCACGTTCGAGTACCAGGGCCATGAATTCTTCAAGTCGGTCGCCGAAAAGTAGGCGTCGCAATCCGGGTGTGAATGGAAGAAACCCAGGATGTCCACGCCCATCTCCCGCGCCTTTCTATCAGCGGCGATCTGCTCTTTGGGATCGAGCTGAAAACGGTCCTTCTGCTCGCCCTCGTAAGCGTTGCGGCAGGCGATAGCGGCGCCCACTTGACGCGCGCCACCCGTCTCCTTACCCAACAGGATCCCGCAACACTCTTTTGGAAAGGCCGACTCGGCGTGCGCCACCATCACTCGCCACGCATCAGGACTGATCTTAATCATCCCAGAACGCTTCACTCAAGTACTTGGCCGCGCTGTCGCACAGGATGGTGACAATCATTCCGGGGCGGCCCCGCGCCACGAGTTGCTTGCCGATTTCGCGCGCGGCATGCACGTTGGCGCCAGAGGAAATGCCGGCGAGGACGCCTTCTTCGCGCCCCAGACGGCGCGCCATGGCGTAGGCGTCTTCCGTTTCGACCCAGACATTGTTGGCCGCCAGCGTGGGGTCGTAAATCCCGGGGACGATGGCGGTGGGCATGTGCTTCAAGCCTTCCAAACCGTGGAAGCCCGAGGAAGGCTGGGCGGACCAGCACTCCACATGCGGCAAGTCGAGATGCAGCCGCCGTGACACGCCGGTGAATGTGCCGCTGGTGCCCATCGCCGCCACGAAGTGCGTGATGCGTCCGCTGGTCTGTTGAATGATCTCCACCCCGGTGCTTTCGAAATGCGCCTTCCAATTGGCCGGGTTGTTGTACTGGTCAGGGTAGAAGTAGATATCCGGGTCCTGCTCGTAGATCTCACGGACTTTGCGTATGGACCCATCGGAGCCTTCGGCGGCGTCGGTAAAGATCATCTCCGCGCCATAGGCCTGCAACATGCGCTTGCGCTCGTGAGAGGCATTGGCGGGGAGGCACAACCGGACCTTATAGCCTTTGATTGCGCCGATCATCGCGTAGGCGATGCCCGTGTTGCCGCTGGTCGAATCCAGAATGATGCGGCCCGGCGCCAGGCGTCCCGTGCGTTCTCCGTCCTGAATCATGTTGAGCGCCGCCCGATCTTTGACCGAACCGCCAGGATTGAAAAACTCCATCTTGGCGTAGATCTCTACACCCGGTAAGTCACTGGAAACCTTCGGCAGATGGACCAGCGGGGTGTTGCCGATCTGAGACAGCAGCGAGTGGCCGCGCGCATGCCAGGACCGGTTCACCAAAACTGCAGGCATCATAAGCGGATCGCCCCTCGTGGCAAGCTCAGGATATCAATACACCACAATCTCTGTCAAGAATTGGATGATTCCTGAGTGTCCACTCTCTTGGATGCGGACCAAAACCAGCACGACTCAAATCCGATTCGAGAGTGATGTTGTAATTTGAACTATCATTTCGAATTTGTAGTATGCTGCTAGATTGTGAGCAATTCGACGACCCAGGTGGGCGAGTCCTCAGAGCGCAAGCCGTACCGCTCGCACCGCGAACGTCAGCGGCGCCGCATCCTTGACGCCGCCGGAAGGCTCTTCGAGGAACACGGTATTGAGGGGGTGACCGCCGCTGAGATTGTCAATGCCGCCGGAATCCGGGCGTCGACCTTCTACGAGTATTTTTCGAACAAGGATGACGTGGTGTGGGCCATCGTCGCCGACGTATTCGAGGAGGGGGCGGAACGCGGAAAGCGGGCGATGGACGCCGCCGGGACAGCGCTGGCCAAGATTTCCGCGCTACTCGAGTTCATGGCGGACGACTTGACCCACCGGCCGGCCAAGGTTCGCTTCATGGCCGAATTCGACGCGATGTACGCGCGGCAATGGTCCCCGGAACGCCTCCTGTCGCTCGAAGCGCAAGTGAGCCCCGGAGGTTTCGGCTACTTTAGCAGCTTGATCCGGGAAGGGATCGAGGACGGGTCTCTGCGGCCCGAACTCGACCCGGACCTCACGATGCACGCCGTGATCAACGCCGTCATCGGGGCGCAGCGGCGGCTGGCATCGCTGGGAAGCCGGGTGGAGCTGGAATACGGACACCGGATCGACCGGTTGTTCAGGGAAACGATACGCGTGATCCTGTTCGGCTTGCGCGCAACCTAAACCGGCCACACAGGAGGCATTTTGGTGACTTACACACGTTTCTGCGCGATCCAGGTAGGGATGGCGCTGGCATTGACCTTTGCGGGGCAGGCACAGGCGAAGGCCCCGCAACCCCGTTTGGAACTGTCCGCCAATGCGGACTGGAAGTTTTTTCCCGGCGATGCGAGCCGCGCCGAAACGCGCGCCTTTGATGACGCAGCCTGGCGCAAGGTCGATCTGCCGCATGATTGGAGCATCGAAGGGCGTCCGGCCGCGGATAATCCGGCGGGCAAAGGCGGCGGCTTCTACCCGGCGGGCACGGGCTGGTATCGCAAGACCTTTCAGGCGCCCGCCGAGTGGAAGGGGAAGCGCATCAGCGTGGAGTTCGACGGCGTGTACCGGGACGCCACCGTCTATCTCAACGGGCACAAACTGGGAACCCAGCCCTACGGGTACACCAGTTTCCGCTTTGACCTGACGTCCGATATCGACTTTGACCAGCCCAACGTGCTGGCTGTGCGCGTCGACAACTCCGCGCAGCCGAACAGCCGCTGGTACAGCGGGTCGGGCATTTACCGGCCCGTGCGGGTGGTGGTGGCCGGTCCGGTCCACGTGGAGCATTGGGGTGTGTTCATCACCACGAAACAGGTTTCGGGCGGGAAGGCCACGCTGGCTGTGCGCACGCGTGTAGCGAACGAATCGGCCGCGGCGGCGCGGCTGACGGTGGAGACGCGCATTGTGGACCGCGCTGGCAAGCAAGCCGGCCGCGGCCAATCGAGCGCGGAAGTCCCGGCGGGAGGCCAGACGGAAGTCAGTGGGGAGGTGGGTGTGGCCAAACCGGCGCTATGGTCGCCGGAATCGCCCGTGTTGTATCGCGCCGTGACCCGCCTTTTGAAAGACGGCAAAGTGTTGGACGAGGTCGAGACTCCGGTTGGAATTCGAACGCTCGAGTGGTCGGCCGTCAACGGGCTCTTGTTGAACGGCACACCGGTCAAACTGGCGGGCGGCAGCGTTCATCACGACAACGGACCTTTGGGAGCGATGGCCTTCGGCCGCGCCGAGGAGCGCCGGGTGGAACTGTTGAAAGCCGCCGGGTTCAACGCGGTGCGCACCGCGCACAACCCACCGTCGCCGGCCTTTCTGGACGCTTGCGACCGGTTGGGACTGCTGGTGCTCGACGAAGCGTTCGACGCCTGGAAAGCGGCCAAGGTGAAGTTCGATTACGGACGGGATTTTGACGAATGGTGGCAGCGGGACCTTTCCGCCATGGTGCTGCGCGACCGCAACCACCCTTCGGTGATCTTCTGGAGCATTGGAAACGAAATCCCCGAGGCGCTGGTGGAACGCGGTCCCGGAATGGCGCGACAACTGGCGCGGCAGGTCCGGTCGCTCGACACCAGCCGCCCGGTGACGCAGGCGTTTCCCACCAGCACGTCCGGCCAGTATCCGGACGCGGTGATCTCGAATCTCGACGTTACCGGCTACAACTACAATCTGGCCACGCACTACGAAGAGGATCACGGGCGGCTTCCGTCGCGCATCATGATGACGACGGAATCGTTCCCAGGGCAGGTCTTCACCGAGTGGCGGCTGGCGAAGGACAACCCGTACGTGTTGGGCGATTTCGTGTGGACGGCGATGGACTACCTGGGCGAGTCGGGAATCGGCGCCTGGGCCTATGCAATGCCGGAGCAGGCGGCGCTGGCCGCCAAAATGATGTCCGGCATGCAATCGACGGTCGACAAGATGTTTCTGGCGATGGCCAACGGCGTGGACATGACGGCGATGATGGCGCAGAGCGCTCCTCAGGCCGGACAGTCCCCGATGAGCCTGCTGTTTCCGGGCTACCCCTGGCACGCATCGAACTGCGGCGACATCGACCTGATCGGGCACAGGAAGCCGCAATCCTACTATCGCGACATCATGTGGAACGGCGGAGACCGCGTGTATGCGACCGTGCGTTTGCCGGAGCCGGAAGGAAAAAAGATCGCGGTAGCGGGATGGGCGGTCTATCCAACTGCGCCCATGTGGACTTGGCCGGGCCAGGAAGGCAAGACGCTGCGGGTGGAAGTGTATTCCGGCGTGGAGCGGGTGCGCCTGTACCTGAACGGCAAGCTGATTGGCGACAAGCCGGCGGGCCGGGAGCAGGAATTCAAAGCCCTGTTCGACGTTGCGTACGCGGCGGGGACATTGAAGGCGGTGGGTGTGAGAGGTGGGCGCGAGGTGGCCGCGAGTGTTCTGGAGACAGTGGGACCGCCCGCGCGGCTTCGCCTGACGGCCGATCGCGCCTCGGTTCAGGCCGATGGCCAGGATCTCTCGTTCGTGACGGTGGAGGCGCTGGACGCTG
>JADZCI010000293.1 GCA_020851655.1 Bryobacterales bacterium | reverse complement strand
TACGAGCGGCTCATGATCGAGCAACAAAGCGTGGACATATTGTGGGGTCACAATCCCGGCCACCTGGATCCTTATCTCTTTACAGTCCTGGCGCGGGTAAAGCACGCCGCGGACCTGGCCACGGTGCGGCGGCAGATTCTCGAGACGTTTGACTGGTTTGCTCAAAACGAGGTGGACGCGGAAAAGTTTTCCGGCGTGAAAAGCCACCTGCGCTATCGCTATGCTTTGAGTCTCAACAATGCGGAAGCCATCGCGTCCAGCCTGGCGGATTACGTAGCGCTGCGGCGCACTCCCGAGACGCTGAACCGCCTGTACGCCATCTACGACTCATTGACGCCCGGCACTCTGCGAGAAGCGGCGAGCCGCTATTTTGCGGCGGCTGGCAGAACCGAGGTGACGCTGTCGCGATGAGCCTGATCGCCTTGCCGGACCATTCACCGCTGATCACTCTGCGTGTCACCTATCACACCGGGACAGCGTCCGATCCGCCGGGAGGGCCGGGAACCTGCTGGATGACGGCGCTGATGCTATCGGCCGCCGGTACCCGACGGAGGACGTACAAGCAGATTCTTGACGCGACATTTCCGATGGCCGCGGCGGTGTCCAGCATCGCCGACAAGGAGATGATTACCTTTTGCGGTGAAACGCACGGGGATCATCTCGGCGCCTTCTTCGAGATCTTTCGTGAAATGATCCTCGACCCGGGTTGGCGCGAAGACGATTTCCGCCGTTTACGCGACGAAGCGATCAACTGGCTTGCCACCGGACTGCGCGGCGAGAACGACGAAGAACTGGGCAAGGAAGTTCTGCACCAGGAGATTTTTTCCGGACATCCGTACGGCTGGCAGAATGCGGGGACCGTTTCTTCCCTCGAAAAGCTGACGCTGGACGATGTGCGTGAGTTCTACCAGCGGAATGTGCTTCCGGCTCGCGTAACGGTGGGGATCGCCGGAGGGTACCCGGAGCGGTTCGCCGGCGAAGCCTCGGCGGGGTTTCTCAGCGGCGTCAAAGCGGAAACCCGCAAGTTCGGTCCCGCGCCCGAAGCCGCGCACAGTACGGCGGTATTCGTCGAAAAGCCGGCGCGTGGCGTGGCCATCTCGTTCGGCTTTCCCATCGATGTGCGGCGCGGTGGTCCGGATTACCTGCCGCTGCTGCTCGCCACGTCGGCCCTCGGCCAGCACCGCATGTCGAGCGGGCGGCTGTTTACACGGATGCGCCAACTGCGCGGACTCAACTACGGCGACTACGCCTACATCGAACATTTTCCGGGCGGCATGTTTACGCTCGAGCCAGCGCCCAATGTGGCGCGCAGCCGGCAGGTGTTCCAGATCTGGATTCGCCCGGTCGAGCCAGAGTCAGCCCACTTTTCCTTGCGGCTGGCGCTGTTCGAGCTGCGCCGGCTGGTGTCGGACGGGCTCGCCCAGGACGAGTTTGAGCGGACGCGCAGTTTCCTGTCCAAGCACGTCAATCTGCTTTTGAGCAGTAAGGCGGCGGAACTCGGATATGCGATCGACAGCGAGTTCTACGGCGGCGGCCATTACCCGGCGTACGTCCGCCGGGGATTGGCGGCCCTAACCAGGGACGAGGTGAATGCGGCGGTTCGCCGCCACCTGAAACCCGGAGCGATGCGCTTCGCCATCGTGGCGGAAAACGCGGCTCGTCTCCGCGACCAGATTCTCAGCGGAACGCCTTCTCCCATCACGTACAACGCCCCAAAGCCCCAAGAGATTCTCGCCGAGGACAAGATCGTCGAGACTTGGCCTGTGCCGGTCCACGATGCCAGGATCGTGCCCGTCGAAGAAGTCTTCGCTTAGCGGGAAGCCTTGCCAGGCTCGGACAAGCCGTCTCTCAATAGCACGAGACAGGCCCATTGCTTCAGCGACAATCTGTCCGTCACACGGAAGCCGGGGATGGAGATCGCGGCTGCTTCGGCATCGCGGAACCCGGAGAGGATGAGGCAGCGCCGGGCGACGCGCGCGATTTCCCCCTCAAGCGACCGCAGCGTTGCGGCGTTCAGGTTGGCGGCGATGAGGTCCATGCTTTCCGCCCGCAAGCATCGCAGGGAACCGGCAAAGAGCGGGAAATGGACATGCTCGCGCGCGACGGCTACCGCGGCGGCGTCAATATCGCATCCGGCGACGCTCCTGGCGCCCAGCGCGGCGGCGGTTGCTCCCAGGATTCCGGAGCCGCAGCCGAGGTCGAGTACCGAGTCGGCGGGGCGCAGGTGGCGCTCCAGAGCCACCATGCACAGCTCGGTGGCGGGGTGCTCACCAGTCCCTGGCGCCATGCCGGGATGCACGGTCACGCGAGTGCGCCCAGGCGGGGTGGGCGAAGGATCCCAATCCGGCGCCAGGTATAGCGTCTCGCCGATTTCCCGCGCCGGCCAAGCCGCGCGGACCGCGGCCTCCCAATCGGTGTCCGGCTCCTGCCGCCAATCGCCGGGCAAGTCTGGTTTTTGCTCGAAGAACGCGCGCAGGCTCACCCGCCCGCCCGGCAGTTCCTGTTCCTCTATGCCGCGGCAGCCGGCTTCCCAGAGTTCGGCGGCGCGCACCCCGGCTTCGTCGGCCGCGCACTCAGCCGTCAACGAGTACATCCTCAACCCTGCACGCGCTTTTCCTTGCCGGCCCAGAAGCGCTCGCGGAGAATCATCTTGCGGATCTTGCCGGTGCCGGTCTTAGGCAATGGCTCTTCGCTGAAGTGGATCACGCGCGGCAGTTTATAGCGGCCGAGACGTGTTTCAAGAAAAGCCAGCAATTCTTCTTCGCCAAGCTGCGCGTCCGGTTTACGCACGACGATGGCGGCGGGAACCTCGCCCCAGCGTTCGTCCGGCGCCGCCACCACCGCGCACTCATAGACCGCCGGATGGGCAAAGATGGCCTTCTCCACCTCGATCGAGGAGATGTTTTCGCCGCCGCTGATGATGATCTCCTTCTTGCGGTCGACGATGTGGATGTAGCCTTCTTCGTCCCAGACCGCCATGTCGCCCGTGTGGAACCATCCGTCGCGGATCACGGCGCGCGTCGCCTCTGGATCCCGGTAGTAGCCTTCCATCACGTTGTCGCTCTGGGCGATGACCTCTCCAATTGTCTGGCCGTCTTTCGGGACGTCGTGGTCTGAGAGGTCGACGACACGCACCTCCACATTCGGAATCGGCCAACCCGCCATGGCCTGCCGGCGGTAACGCTCGGCGTCGTTGGCGAAGGTGAGCGTCGGTTTGGGTTTGCCCATGGTAAGAACCGGCGTGGTTTCCGTCAGGCCATACCCGGAGAAGACGTCGCACTTGAACTTCTCGGCGACTCTTTGGAGCAGTTCCGGCGATGCGGCGGCGCCGCCCAGCATGATGATGCGCAGGCTCGACAGATCAAAACTGCCTGAGTTTGGGGCGTTCAAGAGCATGTTGGCCATGGTTGGCACAAGGCTCATGTCGGTCGCCTTATGCTCCTGAATCAGCGCGAAGACCAGCGCCGGATCAAACCGCCGCACCATGACCTGCTTGAAGCCCAGCATGGTGGACGTTTGAGGGCGTCCCCACCCGTTGGCATGAAACAGCGGAATCGTATGCAGGTCCACGGTATTCATCGGGTCGGTTACGGTAGTCGCGCAGGCCATGGCATGCATGTAGAGGTTGCGATGCGTCAGCATGACGCCTTTCGGGTTTCCGGTGCTGCCGCTGGTGTAGAACAGTTCCGCCACGGAGTTCTCGTCAACCCGCATGATGTCGGCTGGTTCGGGATGGCCTTGGGAGAGCAGATCCTCGTAGTGGATCGCTCCCGGCGCCAGAGCGTCATCGAGCGCGACGTAATGCCGGATGGCGGGACACCGGGCCTGGAATTGTTCGACCAGGGGGACGAAGTCGGCTTCGAAGCACAACGTGCTGGCTTCGGAGTGGTTCAGGATTTGCACCAGTTCCACCTCGGACAGGCGCACGTTGAGCGGCATGACGATTGCGCCGGCCTGGACCACCCCGTAGTAGCCCTCCAGCAGTTTGTGCGTGTTGAAGCTCATGTAGGCGGCGCGATCGCCTTTTTGGACGCCCAAGCGTTGCAGCGCGCTGGCCAGTTTCTGGCAGCGCTCGCCGAACTGAGCATAAGTGAAGGTCTGGCTGCCGCAAACGATGCCCACCTTCCGCCCAAACTGCTTGATGGCGCGATCCAGGCAACGCAGGGGTGTCAATGGCACGAACATGGTGAACGTCTCCGCATCGGACTTCCGGCCAATCTCTCGAGACGGCTGGAGCCTTGCCCGAGAGTATCCGCCAATTGTACCCGTCTTCGGCGGTGGCCGGAGGCGGGACTGCCACAGTGACGGGATGTCCTGTTGTCGCGGCTCCCCGGCCGCCCTGCCTCCGGCAGCCCTGCCGCGTGCGGCCGCTGTGATAACCCTAGAGGAAAAGCCCGGTGCAATCCGCGTGAGACATTACGCCCTACTGTTGTTGCTGGCTGTCGCGCCTGTTCTGGCTCAGCGCAGGGAGCCGGAGCGGCTGCTGCGCCCCAACGCCCGCGGCACTCATGCCGCCATTGCCGGCGGGACCGGCTATGCCACCGAAGCCGGCATGCGTCTGCTGCACGCCGGGGGCAATGCCGTGGATGCCGGCGTCGGCGCCATGTTTACGGCGGCGGTCACCGAGTATTCGCACTTCGGCATGGGGGGCGAGGCGCCCATCCTGATCCGCACGAAAGATGGGCGAGTCGTTTCCATCGCAGGCGTCGGCACGATGCCCAAGCGCGCCACCGCCGGCTATTTCCGCCAGCGCCGCCTCTCGCCGGGCGAAACCTACATGATCGAGCCCCAGGGCTTGAAGTACATGGTGCCCACTTCGGGAGTCATGGCGGCGCTCGTGCCGGGAATGGTAGATGCCGCGCTGCTGGCGCTCAAAGAGTTCGGCTCGATGCCGTTTGGACAGGTGGCCGAGAGCGCGATCGAGCGCGCGGACGCCACTCCACTGGACGAAGAGCGCGCCATGACGATTCGCGCCACCCGCACGGTGATCGCGCTCTGGCCGACTTCAATGCGAGTCTTTCTGCCGGAAGGGCGGCTGCCGCGCGCCGGAGACCTGTTCCGCCAGCCCGACCTGGCGCGGACTCTTCGTGCCATGGCCAACGCGGAAAAGAAGGCGCTGGCGGGCGGCGCTTCGCGCGCTCAAGCCATCGACGCGGTGCGTGATTTCTTCTACCGGGGAGACATCGCGCACCGTATCGCCGCCTTCGTCGAA
The DNA here is from genome assembly GCA_020851655.1 of Bryobacterales bacterium. GTDB lineage: Bacteria > Acidobacteriota > Terriglobia > Bryobacterales > Bryobacteraceae > JADZCI01. The sequence continues at coordinate 9,064 of JADZCI010000293.1, read as the reverse complement.
AGCCAGGGCGGCTTGCTCCGGTACGAGGACATGGCCGCTTTCCGGCTCGAGGTAGAGCCGCCGGTCTCGGCCGTCTATCACGGCTACCGTGTCTACAAGCCGGGCTTTTGGAGCCAGGGCCCCGTCATGCTTGAAACTCTGAATCTGCTCGGGGACCGCATCGCCAGTCTGGGTCACAACTCACCCGACTACATTCATACGATGGTGGAAGCGCTCAAGCTGGCTTACGCCGACCGGGATGCCTTCTACGGCGATCCCAAGTTCGTCAAGGCGCCCGCCGAACGTCTGCTCTCGCCCGAGTATGCAGCCGAACGCCGCGCTCTGATTGGTCCGGCTGCTTCGCTGGCGTTTCGTCCGGGTGCGATCGAGGGCTTCAATGGGCGTCATCCTTCGGTCGAGTCAACGCCTCGACCCGCGAACCTGACCCAGGACACCACGTGCCTGGTCGTGGCCGACGCGAGCGGCATTGTGTTTGCCTCGACACCTTCGGGCGCCTGGCTGCCGTCGGTGATTGCCGGAGACACGGGGATTCCGCTGACCCAGCGCGCGCAGAGCTTTCTCCTGATGCCGGGCCATCCGAATGAACTGGCGCCGGGCAAGCGCCCGCGGGTGACGCTCAGCCCGACGCTCATCACGCGCGACGGGGCGCCTGCCCTCGCCATAGCCACACCCGGCGGAGATAACCAGGAGCAGGTGCAGGTGCAAGTGATGCTCAACGTACTGGAGTTCGGGATGACCGCGCAGCGGGCGGTGGAGGCGCCGCGCGTGCAGACCCGGCATCTGGTTTCCAGCTTCGACAACCACGGAATGGCGCCGGGCGAGTTGGATCTTGACGAACGGATCGAGCCGCGGACGGCAAGGCAACTCGCCGAGCGGGGTCACAGAGTGGAGACCCGCTCACGCTGGGCGAGCGAGGCTGCGCCCGTCGTGATTCGAATCCTGCCGAACGGAGTGATCGAGGCGGGCGCCGACCCGTACGCCTACCGGTCCGCCAAGGCTTGGTAAGGCTTCGCGCGAATCGGAAATAGCACGTGAGGACTAGGACTTCTGGACCTCTTTGATTACGCGGGCTTAATTAGCGGGATTGACTCGCCCGAATCCGCCGTCATATACTGCGGGAAAGCTTCAGGCGGTTTTTGCTGAGATGCAGGGAGAGTCAATGAAACAATTTCGGACAAGTCTGTTGTTAGTTTTGTGCTCGGTTTTTGCCGCGCTATCCGGGTTTGCGCAGATTGCGACCGGATCTTTAGGTGGCGCCATCACCGATCCTGGCGGAGCGGCGATCCCCGCGGCCAAGGTTGTGGCGCTGAATAACGCCACCGGAGTCAAGATTGAAACGGCGACGAATGAAGAGGGCCTCTATCTCTTCCCGGCCCTTCCGGTTTCGACTTACACGCTAACAGTCGAGAAATCGGGTTTTAAGCGCGTGAACCGGCAGAATATCGAGATCCGCGTCTCGCAGCGCCTCGATCTGGACATGCGCCTGGAAGTTGGCGATGTCCAGCAGACGGTTGACGTGACGGCTGAAGTCCCGCTGCTGGAGACCACCACCAGCGATAAAGGCCAGTCATTCTCGCCGAAGTTCATGTCCGACCTGCCGCTGTTCACTGGCGGCATTCGCAACCCTCGCTCGTTTGTCACCTACATGCCGGGCGTCAACGTTGGCGCCGAAATGAGCATCTCCGGGTCCGGCGGACGCGCGCAGGAAGTGCAAGTCGACGGCGCGTCGCTGATCATTCCGGAGTCTGGCGGCACGGTGTTCAACATGCCGTCGGCGGAAATGTTCAACGAGTTCAAGCTGCTGACCGGCGCGTACTCGTCCGAGTATGGGCGCTTCGGTGGCGGCGTTGAGGTTTATGTGACCAAGAGCGGCGCAAACTGGTATCACGGCACGGCCTTTCTGAATATGCGCCGTGACATATGGAACGCCAATGCGTGGTCGCGCAATGCCTCGACCAACCCCGCCAATTCGTTCCGGCCCAAAGAGCGGCAGAACGAAGTGGGTGGCGCCGGCGGCGGACCGCTCATCATTCCCAAGCTTTACGACGGCAGGGACCGGACGTTTTTCTATTTCACTTATACGCAGCGATTGCTGCCGGCCAATATCTCGTTCCCGGTAAGCACCGTGCCGACCGCGGCCATGAAGGGCGGCGATTTTTCGGCGGCGGGCCTGCCGGTGATCTATGATCCGGCGACGACCGCCGGCACGACGCGGAGTCCATTCCCCGGCAACCAGATTCCCAACGGCCGGTTCAGCACGGTGTCGAAAAACCTGCTGCCGCTGATCCCGAACCCGACCCGCCCCACTTTGCAGTCCAACTATGACTTCGTCAACCAGCAGGTGATCGAGCAGAAGATCTGGAGCGTTAAGGTAGACCACGCGTTCAGCGCCACTAATCGCTTGTCCGGGTTCCTCAGCATGGAAGATGGCGGCAACGGCGATACGTTCACGTTCCCCGGGCCAATTGGGACCGGTCTGGGCGCCAGCACGCAGAAACCTTACAACATCCGCGGCAACCACGACCTGTCGATCCGGCCCAATTTGCTGATGCACACGACCTTCGGTTACTCGGCCACTCGGCAGGGCTGGGACAACCCGGCGCAGTATGGCTATGCTTCCAAGCTGGGCATCCCCAATGTTCCCAAGGAAGGCGATGCGATGCCTCGCATCCTGTTTGTCGGCCAAGCGGGCCTGTCGCCGTACGGCGTGCAGGACGGCAAGGTGGCCAATGGCGGCCAGGACAACTACACGCGAATGGTCACGCAGAGTTTCTCGTGGGTGAAGGGCACGCACGAATTCAAGTTCGGGTGGGACTTCCGCTACCTGACCACCTTCGGTTTTGACTTCGCCGGTTCGAACGGCCGGTATAGCTTCAACCGCCTTCAGACGGCGATTCCGAACTCCACCAGCGGCAGCGGGCACGAATTCGCCAGCCTCTTGCTTGGCGCGGTCGATTCCGCCGACAACACCGTTCTTCCCGTGATGCTGGATGAAATCCGGTACTTTTACACCGCCGGCTACTTTCAGGACAACTGGCGTGTGACCCGCAAGCTGACCCTCAACCTCGGAATTCGCTACGAGGTACCGATCGGCTGGCATATCGGCAACGGCAACTACTCCGGCATCGACTTGTACAGGTCGAACCCCGGCGCCGGAAATCTTCCGGGCGCCCTGGTGTTCTACGGCCAGGGACAGGGTCGCGAGGGCGTAACCCGTCCCTACCCGACCGACTATTTTGACATCGGTCCTCGCATCGGATTCGCCTACCAACTCACCTCCAAGACCGTGCTGCGCGGCGGTTGGGGCATCTTCTATCAGACGCTCGGCAACGGCGGTTGCGGATGCCGGCAGGGCTTTGCGAATACCAACCAGTTGCTGAGCAACGGCATTGACCCAGTGATCAATTGGGACGGCGGAATTCCGCTGCGCCCGGGCTACAAGCCTCCTCCGCTGCTCGACCCGACGCTGTCCAATTTCCAGGACATCGACTACTTCGGGCTCGACTACGGCAAAGCGCCGCGGGTCCAGAATTGGAGCCTCAACATCCAGCACGAGATCAAGAACTTCCTGATCGATGTCGGATACGTTGGCAACCGCGGCAAGGGCCTGAACTCGACGATCTCACTCAACCAGTTGCCCACCAAGTACCTCTCACTCGGCAGCCTGCTGACGCAGTCGGTATACTCCAGCGCGGCGGCGGCGGCGGGGATCAAAGTGCCCTACGCCGGCTACCCCAACCGGACCGTCGCGCAGTCGCTGCGCCCCTATCCGCAGTACCTGAACGTGCTGAGCCGCAACTCCGGCGACGGCCAAACCTGGTATGACGCGCTCCAGGCGAAGGTCGAGCGGCGCTTCGGCGGCTTCCAGTTGATGGCGGCCTATACATTCTCCAAGTCGCTGGCCAACTCCCACTGGCGGCAGATTTTCAGCCAGCACTTCAACATCGGCGCGCAGGATGCCTACAACCTGTCCGACATGAAGTCGTATAACCCGTTCGACCAGACCCATGTCTTCAACCTGTTGTGGAGCTATGACTTGCCTTTTGGCCGCGGCAAGCACTTCCTGAGCGGCGTAAACCACTTCGCCAACGCCTTTATCGGCGGCTGGACGCTGAGTGGCATTCAGCGCTACTACTCGGGCAACCTGCTTCAGTTGACCACTCCCGGCAACCCGCTGGGAAGCACGTTGTTCTCCACCGCCACCAAAGCCATGCGGAACATGGCTCCGATTCAAACCGGAATCGCTTCGACCGATCTCGATCCGAACAATCCCAACACCCGCTGGTTCAATTCGGGGGCATTCAGCGCCGCCGCGCCGTTCACACTCGGCAACGCGGCCCTGTATTACGGCGAGTTCCGGAACCCGCCGATCTACTTTGAGAACGTGGGAATCATCAAGAACACGACTCTATGGGCGAACGATCGCAACCCGGTCGTGCTGCAATATCGTGCGGACGCGTTTAACCTGCTGAACCGCACCCGGTTTGGCGGCATCAACGGCGTCATTGGCAACGTCAACTTCGGGCGTCCCACCGGCCCGCAGGTCGGCGCGCGCGCCATCACCATGGGACTCCGCTTGACCTTCTAGCCGAACGCGGATTTCCAGAAATACAAAGGGCCGGGTGCGGCGCAAACCGCTCCCGGCCCTTTTCACGTCTAGGCGATTCCCATTTTCCGCTGCATCTCTTCCAGCGTCACGCCCTTGGTCTCGGGATACGTGAAGAGCACGACAAAGAACTGGAGCACCATCATGGCGGCGAAGAAGACAAACGGTGCGCCGCCCGAGGTTGCCGCCACCACGGGAAACAAACCGGAAATCAGCGCGTTCATCACCCAGTGCGTGAAGCTGCCGAGGCTTTGACCCTTGGCGCGGACGCGGTTGGGAAACACTTCGCTGAGATAGACCCAGATCACCGCACCCTGCGAAAAGGCAAAACAGGCGATGAATCCCACCAGCAGCCATACCAGCATCCCTTCGTGCCTGGCTGACGAAAAGATATAGGCAACCCCCGCCAGGCACGCCGCGGTGCCGACCGAACCAATCAGCAGCAGCGTCTTGCGGCCCACCTTGTCGATGACGGACATTGCCAGCATCGTAAAGATCAGGTTGGTCGCACCAATGGCCACCGCTTGCAAATCGCTCGAAACTTTGTCGAAGCCCGCCTTGGCAAAAATGTCGTTCAGGTAATACAGGATTGCGTTGATGCCGGAAAGCTGGTTAAACATGCCGATCGTGACGGCCAGGAAAATGGGCAGCTTGTACTTGGCGGTGAACAGAGGTTCCTGGCCATGTCCGTGTTCGGCGTCGATGGAGGCGACGATATCCTTCAGTTCTCCCTCGACGTTCTCTTCGCCGATGACCTGTAGCACCTGCCGGGCTTCGGCGGCCCGCTTTTTCTGGCACAGCCACCGCGGGCTGCGCGGGATGCCGAACAACATGAGGAAAAACAGGATGGCCGGGATGCCGGAGATTCCGAGTTTCCAACGCCACTCCGCCGCGCCGAAGCCGCCGAGCCCAATCAGGTAGTTCGACAGGTAGGCGAGCAGGATTCCGGCCACGACATTGAATTGAAAGAAACCGACCAGGCGCCCGCGCCACCGCGCCGGAGAGATCTCGGCAATGTACATCGGACCCAGAACCGAGGAGCCTCCAATTCCCAAGCCTCCAATGAACCGGAAAAACACCAGGGAATACCAATCCCAGGCGAACGCGCAGCCAAAGGCCGACACCACGTACAGGACGGCCATGATGCGCAGGCTGTCGCGCCTGCCGAAGCGGTCGCCGGGGATTCCGGCAAGCATCGCGCCAAGAATCGTTCCCCAAAGCGCGCTGGCGACGGTCCATCCCAAGCTTGCGGGCGTCAACTGGTAGACGCCGGTCAGCGCCTTGGTGGCGCCGGCAATGACGGCGGTGTCGAATCCGAAAAGAAGGCCGCCGAGCGCGGCCACAATCGTGCTTCTGAGCAGGTAGGCGTTGAGCTTCATCGCGAGTTACTTGAGTGAGCATACCGCAACGCCGCGGAGGCGCGGTCTCCTTAGCGCCACCGTGAGGAATCCGGTAGACTAACGGGTTCATGCGTTACCTTGTTGCAACCTGTGTGCTGTTTCTCAGCACCGGACTTGCCTACGGCGCCGGCAAGCCCAAACGGGCCAAGAACGTGATCCTGCTGCTTGCCGATGCGGGAGGTGTTCCGACGGTGAGCGCCGCCAGCCTGTTCGGTTACAACGCGCCGCAAAAACTCTACGTCCAAAGCTGGCCTCACCTGGGCCTGTCTGATACCACCCCCGTGGGACGTTGGGTTACTGACTCCGCGGCGGGCATGACTGCCCTTGTGACGGGCACAAAGACCCGGAACGGGTTCATTAGCCAGGGTCCGGATGGCATCCGCGGCAAGAAGGATGGGACACCGCTCAAGACCATACTCGAGTACGCCGAGGAACATGGCCTGTCGACCGGCGTGCTTTCGAACGTCGCCATCGCCGATGCGACGCCGGCGGCCTGCTACGCGCACAATAACGACCGGAGCAACCTGGGCGCTATCTTTAACGAGCTTTTCTCGCCGAGGTTTGGCGACGGCGTAGACGTGCTGTTCGGTCCAGGACGCACACGCATCTGGGAGTCGGCGGCGAAGGCCGGCATCGACCTCGATGCCGCCGCGAAGAAGAGCAACCGGACGGTCTACTCTTCCATGGCGGAGGTCGGCGAGAATGCCCGGCGAGCATTGGTGGTCGTCGATGGCGCCTTCGATCTCGCCGATGCATCGAAGAAAGCCGTCCGGATGCTGTCGAAGAACTCGAAAGGGTTCTTCCTCATGATCGAATCGGACGCGCACACCAACGACATCGAAGCAGGGCTGACCCGCCTGGTGAACTTCGACAAGTTGATTCGCGAAATCGACGGGATGGTGAAGCCGGCCGAGACGCTGTTTATTTTTGTCGCGGACCACTCCTTCGACTTTCGTGTTGTCGGGGGGAGTCCCGATGAGCCGCTCCTGAAAGGGCTCGCCGAATTCCGGGCGGCGAATCCCAAGGGTCCGATCCGCACGTCGATCTTGCGGATGGAAAACAGCCACACCGGCGAGGAAGTCGCCGTCACGGCGAAAGGACCCGGCGCGGAAAACATCCACGGCTTTCTGCCGAATACGCAAATCTTTCAGGTGATGTTGACTGCTTACGGCTGGGCGCCCAAGGCTACGAAACGGTGACGTCCCAACCGAGTCCGGGCCGTTCGCTTGGACGCGCGTAGATTCCCTCCGGCCCCCGCGTGATCTGGTTGTCTTCCTCGTACATCTTGTAGACTTCCGGGGGACCGCCTGGCGCGGGCATAAACAGTTCGGCCCACGGGCTGTTGGAAGTTGCCATGATCCAATGGATCGAATCGTGGCGCCCGCCATCGTGAGGAATCACCGGGATATCGTAGGCCGCCGCCATGGCCCCGATCTTGCGCAATTCCGTCATCCCTCCGCACCAGTGAATGTCAGGCTGCCAGATCACCGCGGCGTGGTGCTCCAGCAGGTTCCGGAAACCGTAGCGCCCGTATTCGTGCTCGCCGGTGACGATGCGCGTCGATTTGATTTGCGCATTGAGCCGCCCGAATCCCGCGTAATCGTGCGGTTGAAGGACTTCCTCCATCCAGTACGGGCGAAGCGGCGCAAGCATTTCCGCCATCTCCAGGGTGTAGCGTTCCGTCCAGGCCATCCAGCAATCGAGCATAATGTCGGCGTCTGGTCCGGCCAGATCGCGCGTCCTCTTGACGAGTTCGTAGTTCTTCCGCATGCCCTCGTGCGCGTCCGCCGGTCCATGCGGCATCGCCAGCTTGAAGCGCTTGTAGCCGAACTCGAGGTGTTGCTCGATATCGTTGCCCGTGCAGTAGGCCGGAATTCGCGCCTTGGTCTCGCCGCCCAGCAGGCGGTAGACGGGTGTATTGAGGGCCTTGCCGATGATGTCCCATTGCGCCAGGTCGACGCCGCTGATGGCATTCATCGCAACGCCGGCGCGGCCGTAGTGCATCGTGCCGCGCCAGCAAATGTCCCAGTTCCGTTCGACATCGAACGGATCGCGCCCGGTTAGAAGTTGCGCCAGGTGGCTTTCGACAATCGCTCCGCCGCCTGGTCCACCGGAGCCATAGCCTTTGATCCCCTTGTCGGTCTCGATCTCGACGACGAAACTACCTGGCTGGCCGCGCATGTAGAGGTTCCGGCTTGCCTTGTATTCCGGATAGACGGACATGGGACTGGCAACCTCGACTCCGCCGGTAGACCAGGAGGTGGGCGAAGGAGTGTAGGAAGGCGCGGGCCGCCGCGGCCGGACTGTCACCAACCGCACGCGAGTGATTTTCAGGCGGCTCGATTCCTGTTGAAACGCCAGAGCGGGGGCCGCCGGCATCGCCGCCGCACTGGTGGCTGAAAGAAGAAGATCACGACGATTCATCGCGTCGCTGATTATTTCAAGCCGGCGGCATGGGACGCAACGTCCACTGTCTTAGCGGCGGGCCGGAGCCTCCTCGATTGCTTTCAGAATTTCCGCCGCTTCGGCGCGCACCGCTGGCTCTTGTGAGGCGGCGGCTTGGGTGAGATAGGTCCTTGCGCCGGACACATCGCCCAAGGCGGCCAGCGCGGTGCCGAGCCCCAGTTGTGCGCGGTCGAAGCCGGGTTTGGCGGCCAGGGCTTTCTGGTAGTGCGTGGCGGCGCCACGCCAGTCGCCGCGGCGTCCGCAAATGTTGCCCAGGCTTTCGTGCGCCTCCGCCAGGTTTGGCGCATCGGCGAGGGCGAGTACAAACTGCCGCTCCGCATCCGCGAACCGTTTCGTCATCGCCAGAAGGACGCCGAAGTTGTAGCGGATGTTGGCCTGGTGGGGTGCGAACTTCAGGGCCTGCTGAAAATGATACTCGGCTTGCCGCGCATCGCCGGCCGCGGTCAGAAGATTGGCCAGGTCGCTATGCGCTTCCGGAAATTCGGGTTGGCGCCGGATGGCCTCGCGAAGTGCGGCTTCGGCGCAAGGCGCGTCGCCCAACTGGGCGCACACGCCCCCCAGAGTCACATGGGCTTCTACCAGGTCGGGGTCG
>JADZCI010000292.1 GCA_020851655.1 Bryobacterales bacterium | reverse complement strand
GGTGGACATCCAACGGGCTGAAGCCGTACTTCAACGACCTGGTTGTTCACAAAGGTCACGCCTACGGCTTCGACGGCGCCATCCTGTCCGCCATCGATCTTCAGGACGGCAAGCGCAAGTGGAAGGGCGGCCGGTACGGCCACGGCCAACTTATTCTGCTCAGCGACCAGGATTTGCTGCTGGTATTGTCTGAGGAAGGTGAACTGGCGCTGGTGCCGGCGACGCCGGAGCAGTTCAGCGAAACTGCCAGGGTTCGCGTCCTCGATGACAAGACATGGAATCATCCGGTGCTGGCCGGCGGCACGCTGCTGGTGCGCAACAGCAAGGAGATGGCGGCGTTCCGGCTGGCCTTGCAGGACCGCTAGACCGTTACGATTCCGCGAGGGGCGGTTCCGGAAAGGCGCCGGGGCCGGGCAATGTGCGGGTGTGGTTGAAAGTGTATTCGCCAAGCAGGCGCTCGGCGGCGCCTTCCTCGACCGCCACGAGGCGCGCGATCATGCGGTTGGACGGCGCGGCTTTGGCGTAGGTGATGGACTCCTGGTAGAGCACGCCGCCGGCGCCGCTGTGAACCGGGATATCGGCGAGCCTGACCTGCTCGGCTCCCGCGCCATCGCAGATACACAGATCCACTCGTTTGGCGCCTTGGAGGTCCGCCGCCAGGCGCGCAATCAGCAGGTCGTCGGAGGCGGTAACGGTGCATTCGACGCTGCCCCCGGCGGGCAGAGCGTATTGCCGGACTTGCAGCCCCTCTTCAGTGGCGCGGCGCACAAACGCCTCGCTCACCACCATGCGCAGCGAACCTTCTTGCGCCAGCCGGCGGATTCCGGCTGCAATCGCGGCGACCTCGCCGAGCCGCGCCGCGCATTCGCCGCAGGAGAACAGGTGCTCCTCGACCGCGTGTTCCTCGGCTTCCGGAACAAGGGCGAGCCAGTAATCGGTCAAGCGGGCCGAGTCCACCGGCGTTGCGCAACTCATGCCGCCGCCCCCATACAGATACGCAGGTGGTGGATCGCCCGGTGGCGTATCACGCGGACGTTGGTTTCCGAAACGCCGAGGAACCTGGCGACGTCGCCGCCGGTCTGCTCGTCATAGAAGGTCATCACGACGACCGCCCGCTCGCGTTCCTTCAACCGCTGAACACAGCGCGTCAGGCGGTGGTGGTCCAGAACCGGCGGCGCGGGCATTTGCCACGCCTCCGTGTCCCGCGCGAACTGTTCGAGAAGCCGTTCCCGGCGTCTCCCGCCACGATGAATCTCGAGAACCGACATGCGGCAGGCGCCCAGGACGAAGGATGCAATTCTGGCGGGTTCCCGCAGCTTTCCTTCCCGCAAGGCTTTGAGCACCGTGATCATGGTCTGCTGAACGAGATCAGCGGCGGCATCTTCATTACGCAGACGCCGGAGACCGAAGAGCCGTATGCGCGGAGCCATACGCCGGAAGAGTTCCGTCTCCGCTTCCCGATCCGCGGCGGCGGCGATTCTCGCGGCCAGCTCGGCGTCGTCGGCATGGGCGGTGAGGTCGGAGCTCATCAGAACCATATTCTATGGTGTAACGGAGCAGCCTGGCCGTTACACCTCTCTGCCGGTAGGCCGTCAGCGGAGTTCCTATAATCGAAGGGAACCCATGTCGACGGCCACCGACCAGTACGTCACTCAAAACCAGCAGCGATTTCTGGATGAGCTGCTTGAATTCCTGCGCATTCCGAGCATCAGTACGCTGCCGGAAAACAAGGGGGACGTGGCCCGCGCGGCCGAATTCACGGCTGCCCGGATGAAAGCCGCCGGCCTGGAGAACATCGAAATCATTCCCACAGCCGGCCATCCGCTGGTCTATGGCGACTGGCTGCGCGCGCCCGGAAAGCCGGCGGTGTTGTGCTACGGGCACTACGATGTGCAGCCGCCTGACCCGATCGAGTTGTGGCACACGCCGCCATTCGAGCCGGCGATTCGCGACGGCAACATCTACGCGCGCGGGTCGGCCGACGACAAGGGACAGTTCTACATGCACATCAAAGCCGTGGAAACACTCTTCGCAATTCACGGCAAGTTGCCGGTGAACGTGAAGTTCCTGATCGAAGGCGAGGAAGAAGTCGGCGGCGCGTCGATTTCAAAATTCGTTCCGGCCAACAAAGAGAAGCTCAAGGCCGACGTGGCTCTGGTGTCCGACACGGCGTTGTACGCCGAGGGCATTCCGACGCTGTGCATAGGCCTGCGCGGCCTGGTCTACACGGAAGTGGAAGCCACGGGACCGGCGCGCGACCTGCATTCGGGCCTGTACGGCGGCGCGGCCCCCAACGCGGTCTATGGCCTCATCGAACTGCTCGGCAAGGCGAAGAACGCCGCCGGCGTGATTCAGATCCCCGGCATCTACGACGGCGTCGAGGCGCCCGCGCCCGCGGAACTGGAAAGCTGGAAGGGCTTGCCGTTCAACGAATCGGAATTTCTGGCTAAGGAAGTGGGTTCCAGCCAGCTTACCGGCGAACCCGGTTATTCGGTCTTCGAGCGCACGTGGGCGCGGCCCACGCTCGAAGTGCACGGCATCGCGGGCGGCTTTACCGGCGCCGGCGCCAAGACCGTGATTCCGGCGAAAGCCACCGCCAAAGTGAGTTTCCGCCTGGTCCCGAAACAGGATCCGGAAAAAGTGGCCGCGGCATTCAAGTCGTGGGTCGCGGCCAATACGCCGAAGGGCATCCGGACCGAGGTTCGCGTGCTCAGTGGCGGACCCGCCATCGTTGTCAATCCGGATCACCCCGCGATTCACCTGGCCGCCGAAGCGTTTCAGGATATCCTCAAGAAACCGACGGTCTTCACCCGCTCGGGCGGGTCGATTCCCATTGTTGGCGAATTCCAGAAGTTCCTCGGTATCCCCACAGTCCTGATGGGCTTTGGCCTTCCCGATGATGGATTGCACTCTCCCAACGAAAAGTACAAGATCGACAATTACTACAAAGGGATCATGACCATCGCCCACTTCTTCGAGAAGTACGGCGGGTAGCGCCGACTGAAATAGGCAGACGAGTCTGTCCACAGAATCTTATTCCGAGACTCCGGCATCCGGGGCGCCATTAGCGCGCGCCAATGACGTCCCCGCTCTCTCTGCGTCCACGGCGGCGCAAGAGAAAGTGTTCCGCAGCGCGGGAGTCGCCTCGCTGGCCGTTTTCACCAGCCGGATCAGCGGGTTGGTGCGCGAGGGCATCATGTCGCGCGTGTTCGGCGCGGGCATGGCCTACGACGCATTTGTTATCGGTTTTCGAATTCCCAACCTGACGCGCGACCTGTTTGCCGAGGGCGCCCTTTCGTCGGCGTTTGTTCCGACTTTCGTCGATTACCTGAAGAATCGCAGCAAGGAAGAGGCGGCGCACCTGGCCAACCTGGTCGCCACCGGAATTCTGCTGCTGGTGGGCGGACTTTGTCTGCTGGGCGTGATCTTCTCGCCGTGGCTCGTGGGGCTTGTCGCGTCGGGCTGGGCGCATCATTCGCACGCTAAATACGAACTGGCGGTCACGCTGACGAGGGTGATGTTCCCATTTCTGCTGCTTGTCGCATTAGCGGCGCAGGCGATGGGCATTCTGAATTCACTCAACCAGTTCGCGATTCCGGCGCTCTCCTCAACCATGTTCAACATCGGGAGCATCACCGCCGGCCTGGTGCTGGGCTTTGTCGCGGGTCCGAAAGTGGGCTTCTCCCCGATTGAAGGAATGGCCTACGGCGTTGTGCTGGGCGGATTGCTGCAACTGGCATGGCAGGTACCGGCACTGCTGCGGGCGGGCTTCCGCTTCAAGCTGGCGTTCGACTGGTCCCACCCGGGGATGCGGCACATCTTCAACCTGATGGGACCCGCGATCCTGGGCAACGCCGCCGTACAAATCAATGTCCTGATCAACACCTACTTTGCGTCCGGCATCAACGATCCGGTGCGCGGCGCCGACGGTCCCGTGAGCTGGCTGGGATATGCGTTCCGGTTCATGCAGCTTCCGCTGGGACTGTTCGGCGTGGCGATCGCGACAGCCACGCTGCCTGCCGTGGGGCGGAGCGCGGCGTCGGGCAATATCGACGAATTCCGCGAGACGCTGGCGCGATCTCTGGGCCTGGTCTTTGTGCTCACGGTGCCGTCCTCGGTCGGCCTGGTGATACTGGGGCGCTCGATTGTCGGGGCGATTTACGAGGGCGCCAAGTTTCAGGCTTACGACACGCAACAAACCGCTCTCGCCCTGTCCTGCTACGCGATCGGGCTGGCGGGCTACGCGGCGGTGAAAGTGCTGACGCCGGCGTTCTACGCGCTGAAGGACTCGCGAACGCCGATGCTGACGAGCGTGGGCTCGATTGCGATCAACATCGGCGCCGCCATAGTGCTGCTGAGAGCCGTCAAGATGGGCCATGCCGGCCTGGCTCTGTCAACCTCCTGCGTCGCGCTGTTCAGTTTCCTGGTTCAGTTCTGGGTGATGAGGCGCAGGATCGGTGGCGTTTACGGCCGCAGGCTGCGGGACACGGTGCTGAAAGTCTGTGTGGCGTCGGCGGTGATGGCGGGCGCCGTGCTGGCATCGAGTTGGACGATCCACCGGCTGCTGGGCCAGTCCACCGCCTCGCGGCTCCTGGATCTGTGCGTCTCGATATCATTGGGCGTCGTTGTCTTGTATGCCGTCTGCCGCTGGCTGAAAGTGGATGAGTTGGACATGGCCGTCCGGGCCATCGGCGGGCAGGAACTTCGCACGGAAAATCGATTTCCTTCTGAATCAGCGAGGTAGAGGGAAATTCGCATGTCGGCAGATTCGCATCTATTGCAAAGGACGGATTTGGGAGTAGACTTGCACTTAGGTGAAG
>JADZCI010000291.1 GCA_020851655.1 Bryobacterales bacterium | reverse complement strand
GATCGACGACGAGACGGTGCTCGTCAAGCCGCGGTTCAAGCCCGACGGCAAGAAACTCGGGCCGCGCGCAGGCAAGCACCTAAAGGCGATCGGCGCCGCTCTCGACGCCGCCGATCCCCGGGCGATTCTCGCCGGGCAGCCCTTCCGGGTTGAAGCAGGCGGCGAAACGATCGACGTGGCGCCCGAGGAAATCCACATTATCTACGAAGGGCCGTCGAACCTCGTCTGCCTCGCCGAAGGCGGCGTCTTTATGGCTCTCGACACGCACCTGACGCCCGAACTCGTACAGGAAGGCATTGCGCGTGACTTCAACCGGCTGGTTCAAGACCAGCGCAAGACGCTCAACCTCGACATCTCCGACCGCATCGCGGTCGCCTACAGCGCGCCGCCGCGGATCGCCGAGGCGGTGAAAGCTCACGAGGAGTACCTGCGAAACGAACTGCTGGCGGACCGCATCGAACTCGCGCAGCGCTCCAATGGCGGCGCCAAGCTCTCCCTGGGCGGCGAGGAGATCACGGTGGCGATTGAGAAGACATCATAGTTGTGCGGTCCGGCCCGTTGATGGTGGGGCAATTTGTGGCAATCGCCCGTGTTGACAGTGATTTTCACAGTTCGCTATATTAAAAGGGTTCGATTTTGGAGCCTTCTGCTCCCGGCTACCCTCTTTGTGTTCGGAGCGATCCGAAGCAGTCGTTAGAAGAGCCGTCCGGGGGCCCGCCCCAATGCCTAGCTGGAACTCTGAGTCCGGCGGGGTACGGGCGAGTCCATAGTAAGCGCCTCAAAAATGAGCGAGTCCCGGTTTTGGGGGCCGCTTCTACAAAGTGTTTTCGGGAGGTTCTTCGCGTGCAACCCCAATTGCGCGAAGGCGATTCCCGGGGGAATTTAGTAAAGAATACTGAACTCTGAAGTAACGCCAGAGAGAGGTTGTGCGTGCCGACTTTTAATCAGCTTGTGCGAAAGGGGCGTCGACCGCCCCGCTATAAGACCGCAAGTCCTGCTTTGCAGGCGTGTCCGCAGCGCCGCGGAGTATGTACCCGCGTGTATACGACGACGCCGAAGAAGCCGAACTCCGCGCTGCGGAAGGTAGCGCGAGTCCGCCTGACGAACGGAATCGAAGTGACGACCTACATCCCTGGCGTCGGCCACAACCTGCAGGAGCACTCGATTGTGCTGATCCGCGGAGGCCGCGTGAAGGATCTGCCGGGCGTGCGCTATCACATCGTTCGCGGGACTCTGGACACGGCGGGCGTGACCGGCCGCATGCAAGGCCGTTCAAAATACGGCGCCAAGCGCCCGAAGGCGAAGTAAGGAAGAACCATGCCACGGAGACGACAAGCCGAGATTCGCCAGGTGCAGCCGGACGGCGTCTACAACTCGACGCTGGCCGAGAAGTTCATTAACTCGATGATGTGGGACGGCAAGAAGACCCGGTCCCAGGCCATTTTCTACACGGCGATGACGACGATTCAGGACCGGACGCAGGACGATCCGCTGAAGTTGTTCAAGAAGGCGGTGGAGAACTGCAAGCCTGTCCTCGAAGTCAAGACCCGCCGCGTGGGCGGGGCCAACTACCAGGTGCCGGTCGAGGTGCCGCAGAACCGCCGGACCAGCCTGGCGATCCGCTGGATCCTGACTGGCGCGCGGACGCGCCCGGACAAAAGCATGGCCGAAAAGCTGGCTAACGAATTGATGGACGCCGCCAATCTTCGCGGCGCCGCCATTAAAAAGAAGGATGACGTCCACCGCATGGCGGAGGCCAACAAGGCTTTCGCGCATTTCCGGTGGTAGGACAATAGCGCGACACGTTTCAATATGCCTCGCACGATCGCTCTGGACAAAATGAGAAACATCGGCATCATGGCCCACATCGATGCCGGTAAAACGACCACCACAGAACGAATCCTCTACTACACCGGCCGGACCTACAAGATCGGAGAGGTCCACGAAGGCACAGCCACGATGGACTGGATGGTTCAGGAGCAGGAGCGAGGCATTACCATCACGTCGGCGGCCACGACCTGCGCGTGGCGCGACATTCAGATCAACATTATCGATACGCCGGGCCACGTGGACTTTACCGCGGAGGTTGAGCGTTCGCTGCGTGTGCTCGATGGCGCGGTGGCGGTGTTTGACGCCGTGGCCGGCGTCCAGCCACAGTCGGAAACGGTCTGGCGGCAGGCGGACAAGTACTCGGTTCCGCGCATCTGCTTCATTAACAAGATGGACCGCGTCGGCGCGGACTTCTTCCACGCGGTCGACACCATAGTGGAGAAGTTGCAGGCGCGCCCGGTTCCGATTCAGATTCCCGTGGGGGCCGAAGAGCATTTCAAGGGCGTCGTCGACCTGATCAGGATGAAGGCGCGCATCTGGCGCGACGAAACGCTGGGCGCCAAGTACGACGAGGTCGAAATCCCCGCGGAACTGGCCGGGAAAGCCAAGGAATACCGGGACAAGATGATCGAAGCGATTTCGGAATCCGACGATCAGTTGTTCGAGAAGTTTGTCGAAGGCCAGGCGATCACGGAAGAGGAAATCATGCGCGGGTTGCGCGCGGCGACCATCGCGCAAAAGATTTTTCCGGTGATCTGCGGTTCGTCGTTCAAGAACAAAGGCGTCCAGAACATGCTGGACGCGGTGGTCGACTTGCTGCCGTCGCCGCTGGACGTGCCCCCGGTGCAGGGCGTCTCGGTCGACGATGCCAATGTCGTCATGGAGCGCAAGTCGGCCGATAACGAGCCGTTTTCGGCGCTGGTCTTCAAGATCATGACCGACCCGTTTGTGGGCCAGCTTGCGTTTATCCGTGTGTACTCCGGCCGCCTGGCCACCGGCGATTCGGTGCTGAACGTCGGCAAGAAGCGTACGGAGCGCATCGGCCGCCTGGTGAAGATGCACGCCAACAAGCGCGAAGAAATCACCGAAGTTCTGGCGGGCGACATCGCGGCGTGCGTTGGTTTGAAGACGGTCATTACGGGCGATACGGTGTGCGACCAGAGCCACCCGATTTCGCTCGAGTCGATCGACTTTCCGGCGCCGGTCATTCAATTGGCCATCGAGCCCAAGACCAAGGCGGACCAGGAAAAGCTGGGCATGGCGATCGCGAAACTGGTGCAGGAAGATCCGACGCTCAAGATTTCGACCGATACCGAAACCGGGCAAACGATTCTGGCCGGCATGGGCGAACTGCACCTGGAGATCATTGTCGACCGGCTGCAGCGCGAGTTTAACGTCGGCGCCAACGTGGGCAAGCCACAAGTGGCCTACCGCGAAACGATCCGGACTCCGTCTGAGGCCGAAGGGCGGTTCGTGCGGCAAACGGGCGGCCGTGGCCAGTACGGCCACGTAAAGATCCGGGTCGAGCCGCTGCCTTCCGGCGCCGGCTTTGAGTTTGTCAATGCCATCGTTGGCGGCTCGGTGCCGAAGGAGTATATCGGGCCGGCGCATAAGGGAATGGAAGAAGCGCTCGAGGGCGGCGTCCTGGCCGGCTATCCGATGTCGGACCTCAAAGTCACGCTGTACGACGGCAGCTACCACGACGTGGATTCCTCGGAAATGGCCTTCAAGATCGCCGGCTCGATGGCGATCAAAGAAGCCGCCAAGCGGGCCAAGCCGGTCCTCCTGGAGCCGGTGATGAGCGTCGAGGTTGTCGTGCCGGATGAGTACATGGGCGCGGTCAACGGCGACCTGATCAGCCGCCGCGGACGCCTGGAGGGTATGGAGTTGAAGGGCGCGACCCAGATCATCAAAGCGATGGTTCCGCTTTCGGAAATGTTCGGCTACGCCACGGAATTGCGTTCGCGCACGCAGGGCCGCGGCAGCTTCACAATGCACTTCGGACGGTATGAAGAGGCACCGGCGTCCGTCACCGAAGAAGTTGTCAGCCGGGTGCAGGGCAAAGTTACCAACTAGGATCGTGTTCGCTTAGGAGATCTGAATAGATGGCGAAAGAGAAATTTGACCGTAGTAAGCCGCACGTGAACGTGGGGACGATCGGGCACATCGATCACGGCAAGACGACCTTGACGGCGGCGATCACCAAGACGCTGGCGAAGAACAACCCGAAGG
>JADZCI010000290.1 GCA_020851655.1 Bryobacterales bacterium | reverse complement strand
TTGATATTAGGGTTGATTGAAACAGAACTCGCCATGAATGTCTGTTTTGAAGGAGCGAGCGCTTGCCGGATCGAGCAGGTTCTGAAGCCGCACATCCGCTCCCGGCAGAGTGTGATTCGCCGGGTCTCGGACTTTCCCGCAAATCGACATTCCAACTTGATTTGTCTGGAGCGTTGCGGCGGCCAGCAAGAAGTGGAACAACATAATACCTGAGGCAGACGGATTCGCCGCCGGAACTCAGCGTTGGACGCGCCCGGAGCCGCCCTCTTTGAGCAACCCTTCGACTTCGGCGCGGGTGAAGCGGTTGAAATCGCCGGGGATGGAGTGTTTGAGGCACGATGCGGCGACGGCGAACTCCAGCGCCTCCCGGTGCGAAGGCAGGTTGAGCAGCCCGAAAATCAGCCCTCCGGCGAACGAATCGCCGCCGCCGACGCGGTCGACAATGTGGGTGATTTCGTATTTCCGGCTCGTCAGGAACTCTTTGCGATTGTGGAGGCAGGCGGCCCAACCGTTGTGCGAGGCGCTGCGCGATTCGCGCAGCGTGATGGCGATCAACTTCAGGTTGGGGTAGGTTTCGAGCACGCGCTCGGCCAGGCTTTGATACTTCGATGTGTCGAGCGTGCCGGCGTGCACGTCAACGCCTTCCACCTGGATGCCGAGCGACTTCTGGCAGTCTTCCTCGTTGGCGACGGCGTAGTCGATGTATTTGACCAACTCGCGCATCACCTCTTTGGCTTCCTTGCCGTACTTCCACAGGTTCTTCCGGTAGTTGAGGTCGCAGGAAACCTGAAGTCCGGCGGCCTTGGCGGCCTGTACGGACTCGATGCTCAACGCGGCGGCTGACTCGGAAAGCGCGGGGGTGATGCCGGTGATGTGAAACCATCCCGCGCCGTCGAACACCTTTTTCCAGTCGATATCGCCGGGCTTGGCCAGGGCAATTGCGCTTCCAGCACGGTCGTAAACGACTTTCGATGGCCGCTGGTTGGCGCCGGGTTCCACAAAGTAAATACCGAAACGGCCTTTCTGCCGGACGATGTGAGCGGGGTCGACGTTAAAGCGCCTCATCTCGCCGCAAAAGGCGTCGGCAATCGGGTTGTCCGGCGGGAGCACGGTGACATAACGCGCCGGATGTCCGAATCCCGCCACCGAAACGGCGACATTGGCTTCGCCTCCGCCAAACGTAGCGACAAACATCGGAGACTGCAGAAACCGCTCAAATCCGGGAGGCGCGAGACGCAGCATGATCTCGCCGAAGGTTACGACTGGAAGTTGGGACATAGGAGAATCGCGTCCTTATCGTATCAAATAGGTTTCTTGGGTCCTTTACTGGCCCGGCAGCGCCACGACTTCCAGCGAGAAGGCTCCGTCCATCGACGGCAGTCCTTCAAACGGCAGCATCGTGCTGGCCGGCGGATTCGCCTGGTCGAGATAGTCGAACCGGACCTTTCGCACCAGGTCCGCCAGGAGCGGCGATAACGGATAGGTGTTGACGAAGATCGCGTTCTTCAGCGACGTTCCGGCGCCGTGCAGGGTCTTGTCCAGCCGCTGGAAAGCCAACCGCGCATCCGCCTCGGTATAGCGGAACGCCATCTGGGCTCCGGCCAGCACCAGTTTGGGCGCGTTGGTAGCCGCCGCCTGGGAATAGTTGGGTGAGGCAGCCAGCCCGCTGGGATTCAAGAAAACCACGGCCCGCGCCGGAGCGGTCTTCAGCCGTGCCACCGCCTCGCACTCAACGAGGCTCTGTGACGGAGCCCGCTGCGTCATGGCAAATGCGGCTGGAGCGCCTGGAAACGCCTCGCCCACGATACCCCGCACGTCCTGGATATCGTCAAGCGAGGTCAGAAAGCAGGTCACACGCAGCACGTCCGATGCGCCCGAACCCGACCCTTCCAAGGCCAGTTTGAGATTGGCGACCGACTTTTCCACCATGGGCCGCATTCTCGAGGTTCTGCTTTCGCTGGTCACCTGCTGGCCGGACAAAAAGACGATTCCGGCGGGATTGGCCGGCTTCTTGTCCTGAACCCACGCTTCCAACTGCACCTGGGCGGCTTCCAGCGGCAGACCACCCACCTGCACGACGCTCAACACGGGCAGCGGATGTCTCTTTTCCGTGAACACGTCGCTGACAATCGATTGCACGCGCCGCATATCGCCAGTCCCGGCGACGAAAGCCCGGATCTTGCCGGCGGTCATTCCCTTGGTTTGCGACATCAGGATCTTTAGGGAATCCCGCACCTGTTGAGACAGCAGCCCTTTGGCGGTCAGCGGCGTCGTGACGAACTTCAGCCGGCTGGTATCGATCGTCACCGTTGATGGAGGGTCGGGAGGCAATTCCAACACTTGCGTCACCTCCTCTTCCGACTTCTTTTTACGTTGGGCAAACGTAAGGAACGAAGCCACGCAGAGGGCCGCACAAAACGCCGCAACCGCCCGTGTCGGTGACATTAGGAAAGCCATATCCTACCAAATGGCAAACCCGGCAAATTGGCTTGCCAGAGACCAGCCAAAATGGTATGTTGCTAGGTGCGGTGCTGCACCCGGTTCCTCATCTTGATCCCAGCTCAGGAGAGCCGATTTACCGCCAGTTGTACCGTCATCTCAAGACTCTGATCGATACCGGGCAGCTATCGAAAGGCGCGAGGATTCCACCGACGCGTGAATTGGCTGGCCAACTTGGCCTGAACCGTACCACAGTGGCGGCCGCCTATGAACTGCTGGAAAACGAAGGGCTGATCAAGGGCCACGTGGGGCGCGGTAGTTTTGTCGAAGCCAGCGTCAAGCCGGCCGGCTTTGGCTGGGACGGCTGGCTGGGGCAGGCGGATATCTCCGCCGGCGCGCCGTTACGGCTTCAGGGTGGCGGCGCAATCAGTTTTGCCTCCTCCCGTCCGGCCGACGAGCTTTTCCCGGTACTGGACTTTCAGGAAACGTGCGCCGAGGTTCTGGCTTCGCGTGATCTTCCCTCCATCCTGCAACTGGGCGGACCGGGAGGGTACACGCCCTTGCGCCGCCATCTACAGGCGCAAGGCGCGAGGCTTGGACTCATGGGCTTGGACGACGACGTCATCGTCACCAGCGGGTGCCAGCAAGCGATGGACCTGCTGCAACGAGTCCTGGTGAGCCCGTCCGATTCCGTCGTTGTGGAAGATCCGGTTTATCCGGGTTTGCGCAACGTCTTTCAGCGCGCCGGCGTGCGGGTGTTGGGAGTTCCGGTTGGGCCTTCGGGCATCGATACGGAAGCCTTGGAGCGGACCGTCGCGCGAGAGCATCCCCGGCTGATCGTGGTGACTCCAAACTTTCAGAATCCCACCGGAATCACCATGCCCTTGAGCGCGCGGCAAGGCCTGCTGAGCATGGCGTGCGCGGCCGGCGTTCCGATAGTCGAGAACGATATTTACGGTGATCTGCGTTACGAAAGCGAGCCCATCGCTTCGCTGAAGCAACTGGACGCAAGCGGCGCCGTCATTCAGGTCAAGAGCTACTCGAAAGTGGCGTTTCCTGGTTTGCGGGTGGGTTGGGTGACCGGGCACCGCGCCGTCATCGCGCGCCTGACCGAGGCTAAGCAGTGGACCGATCTGCACACCGATCACCTATCCCAGGCGGTGCTGCTGCGTTTTGCCGAAAGCGGCCGGCTGGAGGCGCATCTTCGCCGCGTGCAAGCGGCGGGCGCCGAGAGGCTGCGCGCCGCCATCGCCGGCTGTGAACGGCATCTGCCGGAAGACACGCGCTTCACGCGTCCGCTGGGCGGCATGAGCCTTTGGGTGCGCCTGCCGGAACCACTTGACGCCGCGGCGCTGCTGCCGCGCGTCGAACGGGAGAATGTGACCTACCTTCCCGGGCGCTATTTCGCGGTCTCGCGCGCCGAACCCGGCGCGTTTCGTCTGAGTTTTGCAGGATTGACTCCGCAGAAGATCTCCGCGGGGCTGGCGATCCTGGGTGCGGTGTTTGAATCCGAACTGGAAGGGGCTGTGGCGGCGCGCCGCATGGAGCCCGCTCCAGCCATTGTCTGAGGGAGAAGAGGATGAATTATCTCGACAACGATTTTCGAGTGAAAGTGGGCCTGGCGGAGATGTTGAAGGGCGGCGTCATCATGGACGTCACCGACGCCCGGCAGGCTGAGATCGCCGAACGCGCCGGCGCCTGCGCCGTCATGGCGCTGGAACGCGTGCCGGCCGATATCCGCAAGGAAGGCGGCGTGGCGCGCATGGCGGCCATTAAGAAGGTGCGCGAGATCATGGCCTCGACCTCGATTCCCGTCATGGCCAAGTGCCGCATCGGCCACTTTGCCGAGGCGCGTGTGCTCGAAGCGCTCGAGGCGGACTACATCGACGAGAGCGAAGTGCTGACCCCGGCGGACGAGGAGTTCCACATCGACAAGCGCGGCTTCAAAGTGCCTTTCGTCTGCGGCTGCCGCAACCTGGGCGAGGCCTTGCGCCGCATTGCCGAGGGCGCGGCCATGATCCGCACCAAGGGCGAAGCCGGTTCCGGCAACATCGTCGAAGCCGTGCGCCACATGCGCACGGTGGTTCGCGAGATGAAGCAGATCACGGTCCTGGGCCACGAAGAACTGGTCGCCGAGTCCAAGCGGCTACAGTCGCCGCTGGAGCTGGTTGAATACGTGCACGAGCACGGCAAACTGCCGGTTCCGAATTTTTCCGCCGGCGGCATAGCCACGCCCTCGGATGCGGCACTGGTTCGGCTGCTCGGCGCCGAAGCGGTCTTTGTCGGCTCCGGCATCTTCAAATCGAGCGACCCCGAAGTGCGCGCCAAAGCTATTGTGAAAGCGGCCACGCACTACACCGATCCGAAAGCCGTCCTCGAAGCCAGCGAAGAACTCGGCGAGGCAATGCCCGGTCTTGACGTGCGGCAGATGCCGGAATCCGAACTGCTGCAAACGCGGGGCTGGTAGTTGACGCCGAAAGTGGCCGTCCTGGCGCTGCAAGGCGATTTCGAAGCGCACGCCCGGGCGCTGGAACGGTTGGGCGCCGAGGCTGTGGAGGTCCGTACCGCGGCGGATCTGGACGGCCTCGGCGGGCTGATCATTCCCGGAGGCGAGAGCACCACCATGTTGAAGCTGATCGGCTACAACCACCTGGCCGATGATCTCGCCGCGTTCGCCCGCCGCAAGCCCGTGTTCGGCACCTGCGCCGGAGCCATTTTGCTGGCGAGCGAAGTCAGCAACCCGCCGCAATTCAGCTTTGGCCTGGTTGATATGTCGATCGAGAGGAACGCGTATGGACGGCAGTTGGATAGCCGCGTCGTTCACATACCGGTGCGAGGTCTTAGCGGTGAGCCTGAGATGGAAGCCGTCTTCATCCGCGCGCCCATCATCCGGCGCGTGGGCGAGGGCGGAAAGGTTCTGGCCAGCTACCAGGGCGATCCCGTCCTGGTGGACTACGGACAATACCTCATCGCAACGTTTCATCCGGAACTGAGTGGCGACCTGCGCGTTCACGATCTGTTTTTGGAGAAAGTCCGGCGGCTCAATTGAAACGAATCCTGTTCGTTTGCTACGGCAATGCCTGCCGCAGCCAGATGGCGGAAGCCTTCGCGAAGTCGATGGCGCCGCACGTGGAAGTCGAAAGCGCCGGGCTGGCGCCTCTGGGTTACCTTCCCGAGGCGGTGTACACCGTGATGGCGGAGGCTGGCGTGGAACTCGGCGGACAGTATTCCAAGGAAATCGATCTTGACCGCCTGGCCAGCTTCGACCTGGTGGTGAACATGAGCGGCGTGCCGTGGATCTTTCGCCAACCGCGTGAGCTGGTCGAACTGGACGTGCTCGACCCGTTCGGCGCCAATATCGACGTCTACCGGAAAAGCCGCGATCAAGTCCGCGAGATCGTCGAGTCGCTGCTGGACGGCAAGGCGCCCACGTAGAGGCGAGGTTTGGCGCCTACTTGTCCGGACCGCGCTGGGCTTTCTTCAACACTCGAAACCTCGCATAGGCCTCCTCGGCGGCCTGCTTGTTGCCTTGCGACGTGTAGATCTGCCCCAGCGCGTAGTACGGTCTCGGATCGTTCGGCGCCAACCCAGTTGCCAGCCGGAGTTCGGCGATGGCCTCGTCCTTGCGCGCCTGGCGCTGCAAGTTGGTTCCCAGACGGTAGTGCGCAGCCGCCAGTTTGGGGCCGTATTGGACCGCCTCGCGGAGCGCTTTGTCCGCCTCCTCCAAGCGGCCTGATTTCGTCAGCAGCGTTCCTTGATTGAGCGGAGGCCAGGGCGACGGACGCGGCAGCGCGCGATTCAGCGTCACGGCTTTTTCGTAGCATTGCAGCGCTTCTTCCAGATGGCCCGTCCCTTCCAGCGACAACGCCAGGTTGTCCCAGCCGCGCGCGAATTCAGGTTTCGCCGCGGTCACCTTGCGCAGCCGGCTGACCGCCGAGTCGTACAGTTGATCGTCGTAATCGAGGCGGCCGAGCCAGTACTGATAGGCGAGGTTGCCGGGGTCGGCTGTAGCCAGCTCGTTGAACTGCTCGCGCGCCAGGTCACCGCGGCGGATTCCGGCCAGCGCGAGCGCCAGTGAGAAACGGTCCTGGGCCGGGAGCGGCGCATACTGCTCGGACTTTTTGAAAGCGATTGCCGCGTTCAACGGATCCTTGTCGAGAAGATAGACGCGCCCGGCCAGAGTTAGCAATCCGGCGGAGCCTGGACTGGTCTCCATCTGCTTGGCCAGCAACGCCGCCGCCAGCTTGTAATCGCGGCGTTCCAAGGCGGCCCGGATCTGCTCGCGCTGGCCGGCCACTAACGGCGCGGCCGCAAGCAGGCCGGCGGCGTTCGGCTGGGGCGCGCTGGCTTCCGGCTGCGCCTGCCCCAGCACCGCCGCCGCCAGCAGAAGGCCCCAGGTCACCGCGCGCCACCCAGCGACTGCCGGATCTGTTTGGCCACGGCGCTTTCCGGAGCAATCGCCAGTTCCTTGTCAATCTCGGCCAGCGCCTCGGCGCGCTTACCGCTTCGCGCGTACAACATTGCCAGACCCAGGTGTGAGCCGGGCAGGTTTGGATCGGCGGCAATCGCCTCCTCGTAGCTCCGGGTGGCGCGGACGGCATCGCCGGTTACGGCATATTGCTCGGCTTCGATCTGTTTGACGCGCGCCGCGGCGGGCGCCACGGTCTTCATGCGCACCATCGCCCACCGCGAGAGATTCCGGTAGGCGATGCCGAGTTGATAGGCATACTCAGGATCATCGGGGGCAAGTTTGCGAAGCGCCTCCAGTTGCTGCGAGGCGGCGGACCAGTCGCCGCGCACTTCGTAAATCCGAACCAGCTCCAGCCGCGCCTGTCCCGCAATGGCCGGCGGCGGCGCGCTTTGAATCACGGTTTCAAACTGCCGGATGGCGGCGGCCGTCTGGCCTGATTTTTCGAGAGCGATTCCACGCTCGAGCAACGTCTTGGGATCCGGCGCGGGCATCTGCCCGGACACGGCGTGCGCGGACAGCAGGGCGGCCAGAAACATCCTCATGGCTTCTGCCTCAGCATGAAATCTTCTTCTTCGCTTTTCTCTTCCTGGGCTGCCAGCACGCGGTAACGCTCACCGGCGCGCCGGGCATCCTCCTCGCGCCCTTCAGCCCGGTAGGCCCGCATCAGCAGAAGCTGAAGCCGCCGCAGGTTTGGATCGACCGCGGCCGCCTGTTCCAGCAGTTTCAACGAGGCGGCATTGTCGCCCAGGGCGAGCAGCGCTTCGCCCAAAGCCAGCTTGGCCGCCATGGACGAAGGGTCGATCTTGAGCGCGAGGCGGAACAATCGCGCGGCATCCTCGCGTTCGCGCAGGAACCAGTAGGACGCGCCGGCGCCATACACGGCGTCGTAGTTCCGGGGCGCCTTCTCCATCGCCTGCGAGTACCACGACAGGGCGCCTTTGTAATCGTGAGCCTGGCGCTTCAGGTCGCCCAAGGCGATCAGCAGCGCCGGCGTGCCGGGCCGCTTCTCGAGGGCGGTGCGATACTCGCGCTCGGCCTCCTCGATCTTGTCTTGCGCCACGAGAATCTCCGCCCGGATCTGATGCGCCCGCGCCGAATCGGGCGCCCGTTCCAGCACGTAGCCCAGTTGCTGCTGAGAAAGCACGGCCGCCAGTTTCGAGAGGTAGTAAAGGGCGTCGAGATTGTCCGGCTGC
>JADZCI010000289.1 GCA_020851655.1 Bryobacterales bacterium | reverse complement strand
GCCCTCCGCGACACCGCCCGCGACCTCAGCGGCACGGCCGGCGCGCACGAAAAGCGCCTCGACCGCTACGAGGTGACCGTCCAGGCCATCCTCGACGAGCTCCGCAAGCTCCGGCCAGCCGGCTGAACAGCAGCCCGGCACAGCCGCCAGGAAGGAAACGCAATGCTCGACGACGACGATAAACGCTGGATCGAGGCGCAACTCGAAGCCCTCGAAACCAAGATCCTCACCGCTTTCCACGCATGGGCTTCACCCAACGAAGCCCGCCAGCGCAGCCACCGCGACGCCATCCACGCCCTGGAACTGGACATGGAACGCTTCGAAGCGCGCCTCCGCAAACTCGAACAGCGCTCCGGCTAACCGCCATCCGGCACGCCCGCGCGGCCACCACCCGCGCGGGGCGCGCTCCCCGCGCGCACATTCCTTCCCCCGCCCGGACCCGCCCATCCGCCCCCAGGGGCTCCCCACACGGCACAACCGCATCGACGACGCGGCCAGGTTTACTAGCGCCGTCCATCCAGGCTGCGCCACAATCGGAGACGGCCTACGACAGCACTTCAGCCAGCAACCCTGGAACGTCCGCGGGCTTTTTCACCTCGATAACATCGAACCCGGCGGCGCGGCCGCTGGCGATGCCCGCGGCCGAATCCTCGAACACGACGGGCCGCTTGGCGCCTGTCCTTCGCGCCGCAAGCAGGTAAGGTTCCGGGTCTGGCTTCAGCCGCTTGACGTCGTCTCCATACACAACCGCTTTAAGGAGCGGCAGGACGGCGCTGATGTCGAGCAACGGCTCCACCTCTGAACGGCCACTTGAAGTCACCACGGCGAAGCTCAACGAAGAATGCCGGATAGCCTCCGGGATACGGGCGTCGACCAGCTTCGAACGGCGGCTGCGCTGGCGGAATAACCGTTTTTTTTCCGGATACAAAGGCCATAATTCATCAAGTGTTGCGGGAGGATCGCGCATGGGCGCAAGCGCCTCCAGCATAGAGCGGTCGCTCATGCCGATGCACTCGCGCTCGTAGCGCTCCCACGTCAGGTCGAGGCCGACCCTGGCCAGGATGTCGCGCCAGCATGCAAAGTGAATGGGCTCGGTGTCGGCCAGCACTCCGTCGAAGTCGAAGAAGACGGCGTCGTACTTCCCCACTACCGGCGAGCAGCCCGGAAGCTCCGGACCATCTCCTTGAACATCGGTTCCAGTTCGCCGAAGCGCGACTCGGGCGCCACAAACACCATATACAGGACTTGTCCCCGTAGCGGCAAGGTGATGAGGACGTCTTTCTCACGCTGATTCTGATACGGGGATGGACCGCTCAGATGAACCATAATGGCCGGCTGCCCATCGACCTCAATCTGTTGGGCTTGCTGCGTCACCGTCATTTGTCCGTTTTGCACGAATCCCTGGACCAGTTCTTCGGTCGCGCCGCGCAAGTCGCGGGCGCGGCGCGGGGCAAACCCGCCCATCATCATGCCCGCGCCGATTCCGCCCTCGACAAGGCCTCCTTCCGGGGTGATCGTCAAGCCGCCCTGCTGGCTCTTAGCCGGCTGCCAGTTGTCCGGGTGGCTGATCGAAAACGACGGGGTGGTCAGAGCCGTCATGTTCCGGGATGTAGGGAATGAAGCCGGCATGGCGCCGCCGGCCGGCGCAAGGGTTGCTCGCGGCCCTTCTTTCGCCTTTGGGGAAGGCGGCAGAGAGGCTACGATCTTCTTCATCGCCGCCAGGTTGCCCATCTGAGTGGTGTAGGGACCCGGCGTCATGAACCGCATTTGCTCTTCGATCATCTTGGTTCGATTGCCGGGATTCGGGTGTGAGGAGAAAAACTCCGCGACTTTTCCGGGATCGCCGCCCGCTTCGGCTTCCAGCTTTTCAAAGAAACGGCCGAGTTCTAGTGGGTTGTAGCCCGCCTTGGCCATTGTGTAGGCGCCCAGCAGGTCGGCGTCGGCTTCGGCGCTGCGCGAGTATTTCATTGCGAAGCTCTGCCCCGCCATGGCCGCGCCGGCTTGCGCCAACTGCCCCAGACCGCCGCCGAGCAGGCCGCCGAGCACGGCGCCGGCGACTTGTCCGATGCCGGCGGCTGTTTGCTGCTTGCTCGAGTTGGCAATGCCATGGCGCAGCGAGACGTGCGACAACTCGTGCGCCAGGACTCCGGCCAGTTGCGCTTCGTTCTCGGCCGCGGCAATCAGGCCGGTATGGACAAACATCGGGCCGCCTGGCAGCGCGAAGGCGTTCAGGCTCTTTTCCTGCACCACTTTGAAGCTGTAGGGGAAGTCCGTATCCAACATTCCGGTGGCCACCAGGCGCTTGCCCACGCGGTTGATGTAATCGGTCAATTCCTTGTTCGGAACGACATACATCTGCTGCTCGACCTGTTGCGCCAGCTTCTGGCCAAGCTGGATGTCTTGTTCCTTTGGCCCGGCGTCGGGCGCGACAGGAATCTTCTTTTGTTTCTGCGCCGAGGCGATTCCGCCGGCCAGCATGAGCGCCAGCGCCGCCAGTGTGATGCGCCTGTTCAGCATGTGACTCCCCTCCCTCTCTTTGTTGTAACGCGCTCATACCGACTTCCGGGCCGGCCCGGGAAAGTTACAATATGTAGATCATGACGCCTACTGAAAAAATATGGCACAACGGCAAGTTCATTGCATGGGATGAGGCGCACATACATGTTCTCGCCCACGTTGTGAGTTATGGAAGTTCGGTGTTTGAAGGGATTCGCTGCTACGAAACGGCCAATGGCCCGGCGGCCTTCCGCCTGAAGGAACACACGCGCCGCCTCTTTGACTCGGCGAAGGTTTACCGGATTCCCATGCGCTTTACCGCCGAGGAATTACACGAGGCGATGATCGAACTGGTCCGCGTCAACCAGCTTCGGTCCTGCTATATCCGCCCCATCGTGTTGCGCGGCTACGGCGGAGTCGGAGTCCTGCCTACGAACAACCCCACCGAGGTTTACCTGGCGTGTTGGGAGTGGGGAAAGTACCTGGGTGATGAAGCGCTGGCTCAGGGGGTGGATGTGTGCATCTCCAGTTGGACGCGGCTGGCCCCCAATACCCTGCCCGCGCTGGCCAAGGCGGGCGCCAATTACATGAATTCGCAGTTGATTCGCCTGGAGGCGCACGTCAACGGATACGCCGAAGGCATCGCCCTCGACGACAAGGGCGCCATCAGCGAGGGCTCGGGCGAGAACATTTTCGTGATCCGCGGCGGCATCATACACACGCCCCCGCTTGCTTCGAGCGTTCTGCCCGGAATCACGCGCGACAGCGTGATCACCCTCGCCCGCGAGCTTGGGCTGCCGCTGGTTGAAACCGCGATTCCGCGGGAGATGCTGTATGTCGCCGATGAGGTGTTCTTTACGGGGACGGCGGCGGAGATCACGCCGGTCCGGTCGGTTGATCGCATCGAGGTCGGCTCCGGGCGGCGGGGGCCCATCACCGAGCGGTTGCAAGCGGCCTTCTTCGAAATCGTTGAGGGACGCGTCGCCGACCGGTTCGGCTGGTTGACGCCGATACAACAACCCGTGGCGACGCGCTAGAGAAGACGCTGTGGAGCAGCAAGAAAAAAGTTTGGCCCGCCGGCTTGCTCCCAATGTCAACCTCCCCCGAGATTTTTATTGCCGAGCAAGCCGGCGGAACCGCATATGTTTGAGACTCTACCGTGCGGTTTGCCGGGCGCGCCATAGCCGGACGTCATGTTGGCGCCTGTTTTTGACAGCTTTATGTTTTCCGTTTTCAGGCAGTTGGCGGGGAGCCCGTGTGACAAACTTGTGCAAAAACCAGAAGCGATATGAAATGTTTTGGATTTGATCCGCAGCGCCGGGCTGGCGTTGAAATAGACTTCGGCGTACAGATTGACCGCGTCGAGCCCTCGATTGGCGCCGAGACCCCGGCTACGGTGCTGGCGCCCGGATTTGTTGACATACAGATCAATGGATTCGCCGGAGTGGACTACAACTCGCCCGTGGCGCCGCATGAAGCGATTGAAGCGTCCTTGAAGAAGGTCTTTGCGACCGGGACTACGCGAATCCTGCCGACGGTGATTACCGGGAGCCCCGCCGATATGGCGGGCGCCTTGCAAAACCTGGCGCAAGCCCGCGAGTCGCTCGCGCACGGCCATGCCATGGAAGCTTTCCATGTAGAGGGTCCACACATCTGTCCGGATGATGGACCCCGGGGGGCTCACCCGCGGCGTTGGGTGCGTCCGCCCGACATAGACGAGTACCAGCGCTGGCAGGAGGCGGCGCGGGGCAACGTGCGGCTGGTGACGGTGTCGCCGGAGTGGCCGGGGACAAACCGGTACATCGAGGCGCTGGTCCGCCAAGGCGTTGTAGTCAGCATCGGGCACACCAATGCGACGGCTGGGCAGATTCGTGACGCCGTGTCGGCGGGCGCCACGCTGTCCACGCACCTTGGAAACGGCGCCCATCGCGAGCTACAGCGGCACCCGAATTACATCTGGGAGCAGATGGCCGAGGACCGCCTGGCCGCTTCGCTCATCGTCGATGGAATCCATCTTGGCGCCGCCTTCCTCAAAGTTGCGCTACGGGCCAAGGGCGTTGAACGCTCGGTGCTGATCACCGACGCCGTCATGCCCGCTGAATGTGAACCGGGGCCGTACATGCTGGGTGAGGTGGAGGTGCAACTCCATCCTGATGCGCGGGTGACGTTACGCGGCGGGGACAAGCTGGCCGGCTCGTCGCTGCGCATGGACCGCGGAGTTGAAAACCTGATGCGGCTGGCCGGGCTGACGCTGCCCGAGGCGCTGACTACGGCGACGCGGAATCCGGCGCGGGTTGCGCGTGTGGCTGGCCGGCTGCGCGGACTGGAACGCGGCGAACGCGGCGATGTCGTCGAATTCTCTTACGATTCGGAATCCCAATCGATTCGAGTGCTGCGGACATGGCTTGCGGGTGAGCTGGTCTACCCGGCATGATGCCGGGTGATATTTCGGCGCTCGCCCGGCAAGGTCTTCAATTTCGCGACAAGCTGGCCGGAACTAAGGCTGGCTTGGCCGCGGACTTCCCGTGGTACCCCTACGACTCGCTGGCGAACCTGCTGCATCTCGAAAAGCTGCTCAGCGCTTCGCGCCGCGACCTGCGTCCAATGCTGGGCGCGGGTCCGGTTCTCGATCTCTGCTGCGGCGACGGTGACCTGGCCTATTTCCTCGAAACCGTGGGCTGCCGGGTGCATGCGGCCGACTGGCCCATGACCAACCGCAACTTCATGCAAGGCGCAAAGGCGCTCCGGCGCGCGCTCCGTTCGGGCGTCGAAGTCTATGAACGCGACCTGGACGCGCAGTTTCGCTTGCCTGGCCCGCACTACTCGACGGCGTTTTTCCTGGGCGCGCTCTACCATCTGAAGAATCCGTACTTCGTGCTGGAACGGGTTGCGCACCAAGCCAGGTATTGTTTTCTGAGCACGCGGGTGGCGCGCCTGACGCCGGACCATCTGGTGTCCATCGAACGGTATCCGCTGGCCTATCTGGTCGGTCCGGACGATTTGAACGCCGATGACACCAATTACTGGATCTTCTCCGAGAGGGGTTTGCGGCAGATTCTGGCGCGCACCGGGTGGCAGGTGCTCGACTTCATCCTGGTCAATCCGGACTGCGACTCCGACCCTGTTCATGCGGAAAACGACCAGCGGGCTTTCTGCCTGTTGCGGAGCGCGTATTTCGACTCGCATCCGTTGATCCTGTTGCGGGAAGGCTGGCACGAGTTGGAGGAGCACGTGTGGCGCTGGACGGAAGCGAGGTTTGCGCTGCGGGTCGAAGGAATCGGGGCGCGGCGTTATGCCATTTCCCTGCCCTTCGTCCTGCCCGAGGCTGTGTTTGCCGGGACGGGTCCCATTACGCTGTCAGCCCGCGCCGGCGGCGTCAGCCTCGGGCCGCTCGCGTGTCCGGCGCCGGGAGAGTACCATTTCCAGGCGGAGTTCGAAGGCTCGGCAAGCGCGCTCGACCTTGTTTTCACGGCCAGTGCCGCGCTGAAGCCTGACAGCGGCGACACGCGAGAGCGCGCGCTGATCGTCAAGCCGGACGACCTGCGTGGTTTGATCAGTCCAATATGAGGCGGCGCGGCACGGCTGGGGTTGATAGGCTGTCTAGTTGTGAAGGCGCACACGCTGGCCGACATCGAGGACTTCCTACGCCAGAAGCGGATAGCGCTGGCGGGAGTCTCCCGCGGGGACCAGCATTTCAGCCGGACGATGCTGCGCGAGCTCGTTCAGCGTGGGTACGAGGTGATCCCCGTCAACCCGGCCGCTGAGGAGATCGAGGGTATCGCCTGCCGCCCGTCGGTTGCGGCGATCCATCCTCCGGCCGATGCGGCGCTCATCATGACGCCACCGGCCCAGAGTGCCGGCGTGGTCAAGGATTGCGTTGCCGGGGGCGTGTCGCGCATTTGGCTCCACGCCGCCACCAAGCCGGGCAGCGTGACCGAAGAAGCCGTCGCGGCCGGCCGGGATGCGGGCGCCACCGTCATCGCCGGGGAGTGCCCGTTCATGTTCCTTGAACATACCGGATGGGTCCATCGCGCTCACCGGTTTTTGCGCGGCCTCACGGGAGCCTTGCCGAAGTGACGGACCCGTTGGCGGCGCTGGTTGAAGGCGCGGGGAAGTTTCAAGCCAGACTGCTCGAAGTGAAGCAGAGCAATCCACCGGGCGAGTTCCCATGGTACCCCTACGACTCGATCGGCAACTTCTGCCTGCTGGAGAAATTTCTTCACCCGGAACGGCGCGACTTGCTAAAGATTTTCGGCGCCGGCCCGGTATTGGACCTCTGCTGCGCCGATGGCGACCTGGCGTTTTTTTTGGAATCCCTGGGCTGCGCGGTGCACGC
Organism: Bryobacterales bacterium; assembly: GCA_020851655.1. Lineage (GTDB taxonomy): Bacteria > Acidobacteriota > Terriglobia > Bryobacterales > Bryobacteraceae > JADZCI01. The sequence goes on along the minus strand of JADZCI010000289.1, from coordinate 25,616 downwards.
GGTGGACTGGCCTGTCACCAACATGAACTTCATGCGCGGGGTCGCACGCATGAGGGAATTGCTTGGCAGTGGCGTCGAGATCCACTCCCAGGATCTCGATTCCCGCTTCCAGCTTCCGGCGCAATACTACACGGCGGCCTTCTTTTTTGGCGGGCTGTATCACCTGAAGAATCCGTTCTTTGTGCTGGAGGAACTGGCCCGGCGCGCCGAGTGGTGTTTCCTGAACACGCGCGTGGCCAAGTACATGCCGGATCAGAAGACGCTTGTGCAGGGTTTCCCGGTAGCCTACCTGGTGGGTCCGGAGGAGTTGAACGGCGATTACTCCAACTACTGGATTTTTTCCGAAAGCGGGCTGCGCCGCATCCTGGACCGGGCGCAATGGGATGTGTGCGACATGGTGACGTTCGGCAACTCCGTTAATTCCGATCCCGTCCGGGCGGAGTGTGACGAGCGGGCGTTTTGTCTGCTGCGCAGCAGGGTGCTTGCCGGGAGTCTGCGAGTCCGGCTGCTCGACGGCTGGCACGAACTGGAAGACGGCACATGGCGCTGGACGGCCCGGCGGTTCTCGGTTGCCGTGAGCGGCATTCGCAACGCTTCGGCCCGGCTCGTTCTGCCTTTTGTACTGCCGGAAAGCGTCCTGGCGGGCGCAACCCTGCGGCTGCGCGCGACCGCCAACGGGAAACCGCTGCCGGCGCAATCCTACCGCGAAGCCGGCGCCTGCCAGTTTGTCGCCCTACTGGAAGGACTCGGCCAGGGCACGGCTGAACTGGTGTTTGAAGCAGACCTTGCCTTGTGTCCTGACGGCACAGACCGCAGGGAGAGAGCGTTGATCATCAAGCCCTCCGACTTGCGAACCGCGTTGCAGTATTAAATGATCCCGTCCAGATTCTGCGTCCGGCCGGTGGAGGGCCGGTATAGAGATACACCCAGGCGCGAAGCGTCTCGCCCTTTCCGGTGACTACGCGGCGCATGCAGCGCCGGAAGCACGGACCTTCGTAGCAATCGAGCCAGCGCAACAAGCCGCGGGGGTTCACGAGTTCGCCGCGGACCCACTCGGACTGGCCGCGCGGCGGCGTCAAGCCGGGATAGCCGTCCAAGAGGAAGAGGCGGCCCCGGATGCGGGCTGCTCCGAGAGGCCGTTTCCCGTCCCAGAGGCGGCGTGCCCAGCGGTTCTGGAACGCGCTGCCGAGCGTGCCGTAGACAAAGAGCGGCAACTGCATAACCGCTATGATAGGGCTCGGTGACACGACGCTCGTGCCTGGCGCTGCTGGCGGCGGCGCCAAGGGATGGACTGGCAGACGGTTCCCCGCTCCGGTTGCGCCATCCGGCGGATCGCGACGCTTTCCGGCGCTGGTTTGCCGCCTTGGCTGAATGGGTCTACCTGGTGGGCGGGCGCCAAGCTCCCGGCGAGATCACGGATTGTTCGGCGCTGCTGCGGTTCTGTTTCCGCGAGAGCTTGCGCAAGCATGACGGCGCGTGGGCCCGGGGCTTGGGAATCGATCCGTTTCCGGCGCTGCCCGATGTGCGCCAGTATCAGTATCCACGCACGCCGGTTGGCGTCAACCTGTTCCGGACGCGGGGCGGCGACTTCCGGCAGTTTGCCGACGCGGAAAACCTGATGCGGTACAACACGGTTCACCTGAGCCGGGATGTCGAACCCGCGCAGCCGGGAGATGTCCTGTTTTTCCGCCAGCTCACCGCCGCGGAGCCTTTTCACAGCATGGTTTGGACGGGCCGGAGCCTCGATGAAGCGTCGACGGAAAGCTATGTGGTGTATCACACCGGTCCGGCGGGCGGGTGGAAGGGCGAAGTGCGGCGGCTCACGGCCGCTGAACTGGCGCAACACAAGGACTCGCGGTGGCGGCCGGTGCCCGGCAACGCGAACTTTCTGGGCCTGCGCCGCTGGACCCTGGTCGCGTAACCCGCCCCTGGGGCCTTTAGTTAGCCGCGCAGGTACTGGCTGAAGAAATCCAGGGTTCGCTGCCAGGCCAGTTCGGCCGCGGCCTTGTCGTAGCGCGGCGTGGTGTCGTTGTGGAAGCCGTGATTCACGTTCTCGTACATGTACATCGTGTAGGTGACGTGGTGGGCTTTGAGGGCTTCTTCGTAGGCCGGCCAGCCCTGATTGATGCGCGTGTCGAGTCCGGCGTACTGGATCAGCAGCGGCGCCTTGATCTTGCCGGCATCGGCCGCGGCGGGCTGGCCGCCGTAAAAAGGCACGGCGGCCGAGAGTTCGGAGCCTAACCGGACGGCGAGCGTGTTGGCGACTCCGCCGCCAAAGCAGAAGCCCACGACTCCGATCTTGCCCGAGCAGTCCGGGCGCGCCTTGAGCCAGCGCGCGGCGGCCATGAAGTCCTGGATCATCTTTTCGCGGTCGACCTGGCGGAACAGTTCGCCGCCCTTCTCGTCGTTGCCCGGATAGCCGCCCACACTGGTCAAGCCGTCCGGCGCAAAGGCCATGAAGTTGGCGGCGGCCAGGCGGCGCGCCACGTCTTCGATATAGGGGTTGAGGCCGCGATTTTCGTGTACGACCAGGACTCCGGGAAGCTTGCCCGCGTTGGCAGGGCGGGCCAGATAGCCTTTGATGCTGCCATTGCCTTGGGGCGAATCAACCGTTACGACCTCGGTCTTGATGCGCGCATCGTCTTTGGCCACCTGTTGCGCCCAGGCATAGTTGGGGCGAAGGCTTTCCCAGATAGCCGTGGCGGTGACTCCGCCGGCGGCATATTTCTTGGCGCCATCCAGGAACGCGCGGCGGTCGATGCCGCCGTGCACGTAATCGTCAAACAGGTCGAGCAATTCCTGTGGATAATCTTTGGCTTGTTTCCGTTCCATTCTCCGCTGCCTCCTCGACGAGCATCCAGGCCTTATTGGCGAGCAGGATAGCACACGGCGGCGGAGGTCAACGGGCCGGCCTCTCAGGCGACAAGCAAGTCCATTCTCAGGGATGTCACCGACTCTCGCGGGCGTCCAAAAGTGCGATGAGGGGAACAGAGCAAGTGTCGTGAAGCCGAGCATGAAACAGTCACGGCAGCCCCAGCGCGGGACGTCCCTGGTGGAGATACCCATGGCGGTGATTCCACTCCTGGCGATGTTGTTGACGATTGTGGACTTCTCCATACCGATCTTTTTGAGAAGCCTCATGACCCATGCCGTGAGAGAGGGTTGCCGGTATGCGATTACGTTCCGGACCGAGCCGGGCAAGTCGCAGACGGTGTCGATTCAAAACGTGGTGATGACGAATTCGAGCGGCTTTTTGAGCGGCGATGGCGGCCGGGACAAGGTCAAGGTCCGGTTCTACTCGCCGGTTACGTTCGAGGAAGTGGAGGGACCCAACCGCAACGCGTCGGGCAACATTGTCGAGGTATCGGTCGAGGGCTTGCAATGGTCCGGCATGGTGGATCTGTGGCGCACCTCGGGTCTGATCACGATCTCGGCGAAATCGGCCGACCGTCTGGAGACGCTGCCGCGGGGCACGGCGCCTCCAACGCCGTAAGGCAGTTCCGGGAAAGGAGGGTACGGGCAATGACCGGGATAAAGCGCCGGAGAACGAGAGGCAGCGCGCTGGTCGAGCTGGCGTTTGTCATGACGCCCTCGTTTCTCCTGATGGTGTGGGTGATCGTTGTGGGGTTGCAGTTGGGCCACAACGTTCGCGCGGCGCAGGTGACCCGCGATGCGGCCAGCATGTTTGTGCGCGGCGTCGACTTCTCGAAGACGGGCAACCAGGACATTCTCGTACGGCTGGCCAGCGGCATGGGGATGACGCGCGCCGGAGGGCAAGGTGTCGTCATCCTGACGCGCGTCACGTGGATTTCGGCGGCGACCTGCGCGAGTTCGGGACTGAACCCGTGCAATTCCGACCGGCACGTCATAACTCAGCGCCTCGTCATCGGTAACTCCAGCCTGCGAACCAGCAGCCTGGGAACACCGGTCGGGGTGGACTCGATGGGGATTGTCGGCAACTACATGCAGGATTCACGCAATGTGGCCACGTTCCCGTACATGCAACTGGCTTCGGGCGAGTACGCCTACGTGGCGGAAGGATACTTCGACGCCCCGCAATGGCGCTTTCCGGGATTCAACAATGCGGCCGGCGCGTATTCGATCGCTTTGTTTTGACTGCGCGGTGAGGATGAGATCCAGATGATCCCTTTCAAAGCGACTCACAGAAAAGGCAGCGTCACCACGCTGTTCACCTTGACGCTATTCTTTGTCGTGGTGCCGGTGGTGGGTCTGGCGATCGATTCGGGCCTGCTATTCGCCATCAAGGCGAAGCTCCAGACTTCGACCGATGGCGCCGCGCTGGCGGCGGCGCGCTCGCTCAGCCGCGGAATTTCGCTGGAAGCGCAACAAGGCAGCGCCACAGCGACGGCGCAGAAATTTTTTGATGCCAACATCCAGAACGGATGGCTAGGGCTCAGCAACCCGGCGCGGAACATCACGTTTCCGCCCGCTCCCCAAAAAGCGACCATCGTTCAGATCGACACAGCCGTGGACGTGAATACTTATTTTATGCGCATGTTCGGCGTCACACACGTGACGCTGCACGCCCGGGGCGCCGCGATCCGGCGCGACGTGAATGTCGTCATGGTGCTGGACCGCTCGGGATCGCTTGCCAACTCCAGTTCGTGCACACCGCTCAAAGGCGCGGCGGTGAGCTTTATCCAGTCGTTTGTCAATGGCAGGGACCGGCTGGGGCTGGTCACGTTTGGAACCACCTACCGCAGCGATTTCGACCCGGCGACAGACTTTCAGTCGCGTGGGGGCGGCGGTGACATGGTCACCATGGTCAACAACATCGCTTGTGTCGGCGGCACCAACGCCGCCGCCGCATACTGGCTGGCATACCAGAAGCTGGTCACGATCAACGAGCCCGGGGCGCTCAATGTGATCCTGTTCTTTACCGATGGCCAGCCCAACACACTCCATATGCCCGCCCTGCAAATCAAGGCCTCCAGCAGTTGTTCGAATAAGACCGCCAAGAACGGCGTCGTCACGCCGGCGGGCGCCGCAATCTGGGGGATCTTTCTGGCCGCGGAGACGGGTCCCCCACCAGCCCCCAACCCGGACTGGCGCGTGGTGGCCAACAGCAACAATTGCGCCTACAACGGCAACTTCGCCAATGTCACCAGCGATGTGGTGTCGCTGGCCGACGCGGGCGCGGCCAACGAGGTTGACGTCAACGGCAATTCCCTCGCCGGCTGGAAGAGCGTCAACCGCGATGGCAACAACCGCATTACGTTGAACGCGAACAACGTGACCAATGCGGGCATCAACGCGCTGGTCAATGCCGCGGCGCGAGTCCGCAGCGACTCCACCGCCAACGGGCTGTGGGTGGTGACCTACTCGGTAGGACTCGGCAATGCCGCCTCGCCGCCGGAGATGGAGTTGCTCCAGCGGGTGTCGAACGTGCCTGAAAGCCCGACATACAATTCCAGCCAGCCGGTCGGCATGCTGGCCTATGCCAACAATGCCAACCAGCTTCAGGCAATGTTCATGCAGTTGGCTTCCGACATCCTCCGCCTGTCGATGTAGGAAGGGGCGGCTCCCAATGGGAACCGCCCGGTCCAGCGCGCGAAGGTGATTCTCACTACCGTTAAACTACTCGGCGTTTCGCCGGCGGCGCAACAGGATCATCACGCCGATGCCAACCGCCAACAATCCACAGGCGATTCGAACCAGGGTATCTGCCATTTCAAGGAGGGTCCTTTCTCAACTTAGTATTCGGCGGGCGCCCGCTCTGCGGGCATCGGGCGGAAGCCTTACATTCGGTCAAGCATTGGCATGAGCTCGTTGACCATCTTCATGACAACCGGCCCGAGCGTAACGACGAACAGCGCGGGGAGGATAAAGAAGAAGATCGGGAAGACGAGCTTGACGGCGAGTTTCGCGGCTTGCTCCTCGGCTCTCTGGCGCGTCATGACGCGCATGTAGTCGGAATGCGAGCGTAGCGTTTGTCCAATGCTGGTGCCAAACTTGTCCGCCTGGATCAGAACCGCGGCCAGCTTTTTGAGGTCGTCCACCCCGGCGCGCTCCGAAAGGTTATGGAGCGCTTCGGTACGGCGCTTTCCGGCGCGCAACTCGAGGTTCATCACCGTGAATTCATCGCACAGCGCCGGATAGGCATGCTGGAGTTCCTTGGCCACCTGCAGGGTCGCCTGGTCCATGCCCAGTCCCGACTCGACGCAAACCACCATCAAGTCGAGCACGTGAGGCAAGCCCTTGGCGATGGCCTTTCTTCGGCTGCTGATCTTGATCCGGAGAAGGCGGGTGGGCAGGATGTGCCCCGCGATCGCGCCCGCGCACCCCATCAGGACCACGCGGGGCAAGGGGAAGTGGAGGACCAGGGCGGTGATCACTCCGGCGGCGGCAAGCACCGCGATCATCACGGTTCTGGCCGCCTGCACCAGGCGCGGTGCGCGCGGATGCCGCCAGCCGGCGCGGACGAGCAGGCGCTTCAGTTCCGGGGAATTCTTGGTGGAGGCGGGGACCCATTGACCCGCCCGCGCAACCAGTTCCCGCCACCCCATGGCGGCGCTGACCGGCATGACCGGGCGTAGCTTGGGGCGCTCTTTGATGCGCTCCACCGCCTGCGTGTTCTTGCCCAGCAGGAGCCAGGCCGCCATGACGGAGCCAATCGAAACCACCGAAAACAGGAGCAGGAAAACAGGGTCGAGCATGGTTCAGACCTCGATCTTGACCATCTTGAGGATCATCATGTAGCCGAACACCTGCAATCCGATGGCGGCCATCATCATCTTCTGGCCCGTCTCATCGTTGATGAAGAAGCCGGCGTACTCGCGGTTGACGAGGAACATGAGCACACCCACGATGATGGGTATGGCGGCTAGAATCCGGCCCGACATGAGTCCCTGCGCGCTGATGGCCCGGATACGGGCGCGAAGCTTGAAACGCTCGCGGATCAGCCCGGCGAGCTTGTCCAGCAATTCCGCCAGGTTGCCCCCGGTCCGCTTCTGCAGCAGCACCGCGGAAATGAAGAACTGGCAGTCGAGCGACGGAACGCGGTCGCCGAGTTTCCGGAGGACGATATCCAGCGGTTGCCCGAGGTTCTGCTCTTCGAAGATTCGCCGGAACTCGCTCGACAAGGGGTCGGGGAACTCTTTGTGGACCATCTCGAGCGCCACCGAGAAGGCGTGCCCGGCGCGCATGGACCGGGAGATGAATTCCAGGCAGTCCGGAAACTGCTCTTCAAAGGCGTGAATCCGCTTGGCCGCTTTCCGCTTCACCAGCCATACCGGGATGAACGAAGCCGCAAAGCCCGCGCCCAGAATGATGAGCGGACGGCGGATGCCAGCGGCGGCCAGTCCGAGCGCCGATCCGGCCAGAAATGCGCCGGCCGCCCGGTGCACCAAGCCCACCGGCCCATAGTTGACGTCCGCCGTTTCGAGCAGGTGATCGATCTTCTCTTTGAGCTTCAGCCGCTCCAGGATGCGTCCGGCCAGCAGGCTGCGGATCTGGGAGTGCGGCTGAATGAGGAGCGGCTCGGCTTCTTCCTGTTTCTCCTCCTTGGCGGCGAACTCCGGCGAGAGCCGCCGCATGACGGCGGCGTTTTCTTTTCGTTCCAGCCTGCGATACAGGAGCAGGAACAGGCCGATGCTGGAGATTGCCGTAACAAGAAACGCGGGAAGCATGGCTACACCGGGACGACCTCGTCAAAGACTTCCGACGGGATCTTGATCCCGGCCGACACAAAACGCTCGTGGCACTTGGGCAGAATGCCACTGGACACAAACCGCCCCAGGACCTTGCCGTCGCTCGACAGGCCGCGCTTTTCGAAAGTGAAAATCTCCTGGAGCGTGACGATGTCCGTTTCCACACCGGTGATTTCGGTGATGCTGGTGACACGGCGGGAGCCGTCGGCCAGGCGGCTGGCCTGCACGATCAGGTGCACGGCGGAGGCAATCTGCTGGCGGATGGAGACGAGCGTCATGTTGGCGTTGGCCAGGGAGACCATCACCTCCAGACGGGAGACGCCATCGCGCGGGCTGTTGGCGTGAATCGTGGTGAGCGAGCCGTCATGGCCCGTGTTCATCGCCTGCAACATGTCCAAGGCTTCCTCTCCCCGCACCTCGCCGACGATGATCCGGTCGGGACGCATGCGCAGGCTGTTGATCAGCAACTGGCGCTGCCGCACCGCGCCCTGCCCTTCCAGGTTGGCCGGGCGCGTTTCCAGGCGCGCCAGGTGAGGCTGCTTCAACTGCAACTCGGCGGCGTCCTCGATGGTGACGATTCGCTCGCGCGGGGAAATGTAGGCCGACAGCGCGTTGAGAAGCGTCGTTTTGCCGGCGCCCGTGCCGCCTGAAATGATGATGTTCAAGCGGGCCTTGACCGCCGCCTCGAGAAACGCCATCATGCCGGGCGTCAGGGCCAGCCTGGATACCAGGCCGTCCGGCATCAGCCGGTCCTTGGAAAACCGCCGGATGGAGAGCAGCGGGCCGTCCAGCGCCAGCGGCGGGATGATGGCATTCACGCGGGACCCATCGAGCAGGCGCGCGTCGACCATCGGGTTGGATTCATCCACGCGCCGGCCCACTTGCGAGACGATCTTGTCGATGATGCGCAGCAGGTGGCCGTTATCGTGGAAGCAGACTGGCGAAGTCTCCAGCAGCCCGCGCCGCTCCACGTAGACCTGCTTGTACCCGTTCACCAGAATGTCCGAAATGGCCGGGTCCGCCAGCAGGGGTTCCAGCGGGCCCAGCCCGAACACCTCGTGCATCACCTCTTCGCTGATCTGCTGCTTTTCGGCCCCGGTCAAGGGAACCGGCTCGTCGGCCAGAATCGTCAGCACGGCCTGCCGCACCTCGCTGCGAATCTTGTTGGAATCGACTTCGGCCAGCGCATCGAGGTTGATGCGGTCGAGCAGCTTGCGGTGAAGGGTGAACTTCAGCTCCTGGTAGTTCATGCGCGCGGCTTCCGAGAGCGGCGGCGGCACGGGGCGGGCTACGGCGTTCCTGATGTCGGTCGCGCCAGGATGCATCTATTTGTTCTCCTTCGGGCCCTTCTCCTTCGGGCGTTGCGGCGGCGGCTTGCCGGTGGATTCATCAAAGAATGGTTCCGGCATGTTGGGCAGCGCAATGGGCGAGTCCCCACGCACGAGTTCCGGAGTCACCACGACCACCAGTTCCGTCTTCGACTTTCTGAAGTTATGGCTCTTGAACAGTTCTCCGAGGAGCGGAATACTGGCCAGTCCCGGAATGTGCGCCAGGTTCTGAGTGACCCGGTCGTCAATCAGCCCGGCGATGGCGAAGCTCTGCCCCGGATTCAGCTCAATGTCGGTTTCGACGCGCCGGGTTGACAGCGCCGGGATGTTGAAGCCGGACACGACAACCCCGTTGGCCGGATCGAGCGAAGACACTTCCGGCTTGACGTGCAGGCGGATGGTGCCGCGGAAGGTCAACTGCGGCTGGAAACTGAGCTGAATGCCGAACTGGCGGAATTGAACCGTTATCGCGCCCGCATTGGCGCCGCCCTGGACCACGGGCACGGGGAATTCGCCGCCGGCCAGAAAGCTTGCGTCTTTGCCGCTGGTGGTCACCAGGTTCGGCTCGGCGAGAATCTGGAGCAGCCCCTTGCTCCGCAGCGCCTTGATCAGCACGCCGACGTCGAGGTCGGGGCGGAAGGCAAAAATGTTGAGCACGTCGGAGAGCGAAAATTCGGCTGGTGCGCCGCCGCCAATGCGGCTGGGGCGCGGAACGGGGTACTGGCCGGTGGTGACCGCGCCCGGAGTATTGAGCGCGCCCGTGGAAACTAGGTTCAGCGCGAACTCGCTGGAGGCGGTTTTGTTCAGTTCGGCGAACTTGACGCGGAGCAGGATCTGCCGGTCCTGGGGCGCCGGCGACACATCGAGATTGCTCACCGTCCCCTTGAAGGCGGTAACGGCGAGCGCCAAGGCTTTTTCAGCCGCCACCGGCGAACTGACGCGCCCCACGAGCACCATCGAGTCTTTGGTGGCGCGGACATCAATCTGCTCGCCTGGAAACGCCTCCCGCAACAGCCGGCGCACCGGCTCGATGTTGGGTTCGACAAGGATGGGATACAGGCGGCGCGGACCGGTTTTCGGCCACAGGATGACGGTCGCCTGGCCAATCGCTTTCCCTTGCACCAGCACTTCCGTACCGCTGGCCATGGCCACATCGGCCACGTCGGGGCTGCTGGTCGAGACTCTGGCGATGCCTTCGCCACACTCGATCACGGTTCCCCGCCCCACGGCTAAGACAGTCTCGGGAAATTCGGCGGCGGCGGCCAGCGCGGCCCAACCCGCCAGAATGAAAAACGCCTTCATAACGCGCCTCCCGCGCGCCGGACCGGCTCGAGGCTTTTCAGATTCCCCCGGATGACCGTGACCGGCTCTTCGGCGGGCGCCGCGGGTTCAGCCACCTTGGGCTCGGCTCGTGGAACTCGTTTTTCCGGAGCGGGGCGAGACGCCCGCGGGGCCGCCGGCGCGGCCGCTGGTGGAGGCGGCGGAGGTTCTTGCGGCCGGGAAACGCTATACAGGGCGCTTAACTGCCGGCCCGGCGTGGGCGCCTGGCCGGTGTCGACCGAGTTCCGCAACGCCAGTTGAATCCGCCCCTCATTGTTGGCCAGCGTGAGCGCTTCGGCCTGTTCGGGAGTCACCAGGAGCGTCACTACGGGCGCGTTGATCGCCTGGCTCTTGCCATCAGTCTGGATCGTCTGCCCGGCGGAAACGACCGTCACGTTCCGCAACACCGTGGCCGTCACCGTTTCGGAACTGTTGGGCGGCCGGCCGGTCACCAGGACGTCTACCTTCATGCCGGGCAGCACGAAACCAGCCACGCCGACCACATCGTTCACACGAATGGCCACGGCGCGCATGCCGTTCGGAATCAGCGGGGCCACGCCGGGACCGCTGCCCCGCGCCGCCAGCCGGCCCTCGAGCACCGCCTCGTCCAGCAGGATGGGATTGTTTACGGCGCGGCCGATGACATCTTCGAGCTTCGAGAAGCTGGATTTCGGCACTGCGTTTTCCGCCATGCTGGCCAGCTTGACCGCCTCCGGGCCGATGACGGCGCCAACCCCTAAAGGCTGGACCGCCACTACGACGGGCTTTTCCTTGGGATTGCCTTTTCCGGCCTTGCCCGCCGACATGCGGTAGAAGAAGAGTGAGACAATCATCGCCCAGGCGAGGCAGATCGTCACCACCACGGTAAACTTGCGGTCAATTGCGATCATTGTGTCCCTCCCTCACCCACGAGGTTTGCGCCCCGCGCCGCCTCGCCGCCAGACAACACCGGAGCTCCAGGATTGCGAACGAATAGAACCGCAAGCTTGTCGGCGCCGGCTTTGCGCCAGGCGCGGTCAGTTTCAAGGATCTCGCGCAGCGGCCAGTCCAGCGGCAGCAGCGCCACGTCGAAATCGTGCCGCCGCAACTGCTCCCGCCAATCTCCGGTCAACTGCATCAGCGCGCGGTACTGGTTGCCAACTTCCGGACCGTAAAAGTCGCTGCGTCCGTCAAAGAACACTCGCACGTCCGGATAAAGACGAAAGATCAGGTAATCGGCCCACTGGTCGGTCGTCAGAATGCGAGGAGTCCTGCCGGAGGTTTTCAATTCCTTAGAGTGGAGCTTTACCATTTCCGCTGGAAAGCGTTGAGATGGAAAGTCCGACACGTCTTTGGGCGACAGAGTGGCGGCGAAGACGCCTGCCGCGAGAGCGGCAAGCCAGGGCGTCGGGCGGCCTAACGCGCTCCCGTACTCGAGTGAAGCCTGCCAAGCCGTGGCGGCCAGTGAACGCGGCGCCGAGCGGTGGGCGAGCCTCCGCCAAGCGGCGCTCCAGCAACCCGCAATCACCGGCGCCGCCACAATCGAATACAGGGGGATGTGGCGGGCCGAGCGGAGCGAGGCGCAGGCCCACAGGCAGACCAGCACGGCCTGAAAGCGCTCACCGTTCCGCCAGGCGGACGGGGCGAGCAGCAGGCCGGCGATCAGCAGCAGGCCGTAGATCATGACGTTCTCGGAGCGGAACTGCGGCGACTGAAACTCCTGGATGCTGTTGGAAATCCATGCCGACCCCAAATATTGAACAATGTGGGCGTGGACGCGGGGGCCATAGGGGTTCAGCAAGGTTGCCGCGGCGCAGGCCAGGGTGAGCCCGCCGTAGCGCCGGGCCTTGCTCCAGTCCCTGGAACAGGCATCGATGAACGCCGCCACCGCGAGGGTGACGGGCCAGGCGAGGAATCCTCCATGGAGGTTGGCCCAGAGGGCGGTGATGGGTACGAGCCACCACACGCGCGCGCCCGGATGGCGCCGGTCGCCGATGAGCAGCCACAGCGACACGGTGAACAGCAGAATGGTAAAGATGTGGGGCCGCGCCAGGTAGTGAACCGTGGAAGCGCTGGCGGCCAGAAGCGTAACCGGCAGCGCGACGAACAGCCCCACGCCCTGCCGCAGCAGCCAGCACCACAAGAGGAGAACCGCAATGCCAATGACCAGCCCGCTGAAGGCGACCACCGCCGATAAACCCGCGGCGCGGTACAACCAGGCGAACAGCACGTCGCTCAGCCACTCCCAGGCAAACCAGGGCGAACCGGGACGGCTGAAGGAGAAGAGATCGGTCCACGGGACCGAGCCGGTGGTCAAAATGTACTCACCGGTCCGGATATGCCAGCCGCAATCGGCGTCGGTGAGCAGCGACTGCCATCCGCCGCGGCGCCCGAAAGCGGCATAGAGCAGCGCCGCAAAGAAGAGGTCGGAGACCGACGGCATCCACCAGGGAGCACGCCGGACGTTGGTTTCCGCCCGCGGGATGGGACCGCTACACGTCATCTGTTCTCTAGATCGGCAGTACCGCGCGAGAGTTTAGCGGATATCCGGGACACACATTAATCTCCTCCGCACTTCTTGCCGATGAAGACACAGGAGAAATGAATCCTCTAATGAGCGCACAACGCGACAGTGGCGTTGGCTGGCGCCCGTTGCTGGTTTGCCCAGATCTTCGGCTGCGGGAAGAAGTCGAAGCCGCGCTGCGGATCTGCGGAACGGCGGAGATCATTGGTTTGGCCACGTACCCGGCGCCAGGGATGGCGCTCCGGATGGCGGCCGATCGCGACGCCAACCTCGCGTTGATCGATATTTCGTCCGACGCCACGCGCGCCATCGAGACGGTTGAAGAACTCGGCTCGTCGCTGCCGCTGGTGGCGCTGCACGTGAGCCAGCCGGACGCGACACTCATTCTGCGGCTGCTCCGGCACGGCATTCGGGAATTCATCGCGCCGCCGGTTGATCCGCATCAGCTCTCCGCGATGTTGGGAGGCCTGGTGCGGCCGGCGGCCAAGGCGGACGAAAGAAGCCCGGGGACGGTCATCCTGGTGATGCCGGGCAAGGCGGGCTCCGGGGCGAGCACGTTTGCCGCGCAGTTGGCCGTGGAACTGCGCCAGAACGGTGCGGCGCCGCTGCTGGTCGACAGCGACAGCGCCGGCGAGACAATTTCCTTCCTGCTGAAGATTCAGCCGGAATACCGGTTCTCGGACGCCTTGCAAAACTGGAGCCGGCTGGACGGAGAACTATGGGCGCGCCTGGTCGTCAAAGCGGACGGCATGGACGTCCTGGCCGCGCCCGATCCGTCGAATCCCGTGCGGCTCGACGCCGCCGCCGCGGCCGACGTCCTCGGTTTCTTCCGGCGTTCCTACCCGGTAACCATAATTGACTCAGGCGGCGTGAACGTGGATTCGGCGGATGTGTTGGCGGCCGGCGCCGATCAGGTTTACCTGGTGACGACCTCCGACTTGCCGGCGCTCAACCAGACCCGCCGGTCGGCTGAATGGCTGGAGCGGGCCGGAGTCGGCCGCCAGAAGATCCGGCTCGTGATGAACCAACGGTTCCCCAACCAGGGGTTGTCGCGCCAGGACGTGGAGGCCGCGCTGGCGATGCCCGTGGCCGGAGTCCTCGCTTCGGACCCGCAGGAATTGCACCGGGCGGTGCTGGAAGGCCGGCCGGCCAACGCCAAGTCTGTGTATTGCCGCAGCGTTAGGGCGATGTTGGGGCCCGCCACGCCCGCCGGGGGGAACGGCCAGGCGCCGCCCTCCGGTTTGCGAAGCTGGTTTTCTTCCCGCAACCGGTAAGGCGCAACGCCCGGCTGGGCTAAGAGATTCTGCTCATACCAGATCTCACGACCGGGCCGTAAAGTTCATTTGGGAGACAATCCCATCCGCCACGAAAGGAGAACGAGATGAAGAACTGGTTTACGAACCTTTGGAAGGACCGCCGGGGACAGGACATGGTGGAATACGCGCTGGTCGCAGGACTGGTCGCGGTTGCCGCCGTCGCCGTCATGCCCGCGCTGAGCACCAGCGTGAGCACAGCCTTTTCCAAGCTGGGTTCGATCATTACGTCGGCTGTCAACTAGAGATCCGCCACGCGCGCGGAGCGCGTCTTGAGCGGGGCCGCACGGGCGGCCTGCCGGCTTCAAGACGCTCTGGAGACGGACAGCCCATGCAGCCAAACCCGAATGCCGTGCAGCCGCTTTCAGACCGGGCGTCTGAACAACTCTAGAAAGCCCTGAAGGCGGCCGCACGGCGCAGCGTGCTGATGAGCGCCCCGGCACGTCTACCTGCTGAAGTGGTTCAACTCGGCCAGGAAAGGCTGAGCCGGCGCCGGCGGCAAGACGGAATGGGCGGCGAGCAGAGCTTTGGGTTCGACCTTCTTGCCGTAGAGAATCTCATTGACGTCACTGTCGGCGCGCAGCGACGAACCTTTGACCGAGATGCCGCCAAAGATGCCCTGCGAGCGCGAGTAAGAAAGGATCTCGGCCTTCATCGTCGCGTCGGTTTGCGCTGTGACATCCCTCCCCACCGGTCCGGCCGCGGCGGAAGCCTCACCGCCCAGGGTGAACTTGCTGCTCCACAGCCGCTCAGCCCCTTTCTCATTCATAACCAGCATCAGAATGTCCGTGCTGGAGCCCCCCACCTGTAGTCCAAAACTTCCCCCCTCCATGCGCATCGCTGAAATGTTGTTGTACTTGCCGCCCGGTCCTTTACACGAGGCAAAGCCGCGGCCGTACTGCCCGGCGTAAATAAACCCTCCCTTTTTCATGGCGGGAATGATCACCGCGCATTTCGCCTTCTTAAGAAGATCTTTCGGCACGCCTTTGTCGCCGGAGCCGGCGAATTCCTTCAATACGTCAGTGGCCTCCTTCAACCGCTTCTCGACATCCGCTTTCGTTTCCGCGGCAAAGGCGCTGCCCGCCAAGGCCGCACTGATGAATACCGCAAACAGCTTTGAAGCTTGCATCTATCTTCTCCTCTTCTGTCTTCGTCCTCAAAAGACTGACGCGAAAAGGTCCCTGAGATTAAGAATAGCCAATGTGCGAGAAGGGCCTGACGAACAAGCCACAGCGCGGCTAATACCTTCAAGTCTCTAGACGAGGGCATAGCTATGGTGATAGGTTTCGCATAGGAGTTCTTAATGCGTCTTTTCATGAGCCGCCTGGCCTTCACCCTTGCTGCTCCGTTTCTTCTGCATGGGCAGGCGGCAAATACCCGAACGATTCCGCTTTCCGAACTTCGTGACAAGATAGCCGGCGGCTGGGCCGGCCAGATGGTTGGCGTCAGCTTTGGCGCGCCGACGGAGTTCCGCTACCGGGAGGAGATTATCCCCCGGGATAAGCTGCCCGTCTGGAAGCCGGAGATGGTCAGCAACGCGCTGGAGCAGGATGACCTCTACGTGGATATGACTTTTGCGAAAGTCCTGGACGAAAAGGGACTCAACGCCACGACAGCCGACTTCGGGGCGATGTTCAAGGACGCCAAGTACCGCTTGTGGCACGCCAACCTGGCGGCGCGGCGGGCGTTGCGGCGCGGAGTTCCGGCGGAGCTTTCCGGGACGCCGAAATACAACGCCCATGCCAATGACATCGATTTTCAGATCGAAGCCGATTTCATCGGGCTGATGGCGCCGGGTCTGCCGCGCTCCTCGAACGACATCGCGTGGCGGGCCGGGCGGGTGATGAACTACGGAGATGGAATTTATGGCGGGATGTTTGTGTCCTGCATGTACTCGGCCGCCTTCTTCGAAAGCGACCCGCACAAGATCGTGCGGGCGGGGCTGGCGTGCATTCCGGCCAAGAGTCCGTATGGCCAGTTGATCTCGGACCTGCTTGCCTGGCACGCCGCGGACACGCAAAATTGGGAAGCCGTGTGGAGGAAGATCGAGACCAAGTGGGACAAGCGCGAGCCTTGTCCGGAGGGTGCGGGCCGGCCCTTCAACATCGACGCCAAGCTCAACGGCGCCTATATCGCGCTCGGTCTCCTGTATGGTGACGGCAGCATGAGCAAGACGATCGAGATCTCGACACGCGCCGGCCAGGACTCGGACTGCAACCCGTCCTCGGCGGCGGGGATTCTGGGCGTCATGCTCGGCTACAAGCGGATTCCCGACGAGTGGAAGAGCGGGATTGCGGCGATCGAGGACAAGAAGTTCAGCTACACCGACTTCACCTTCAAAACGATCGTGGAGAGCACCTATGAGCGGGCGCTGGCGCTGGTCAAGCAGAACGGCGGAGAGGTCAAAGGCGACGCGCTGGTGGTCAAGGTGCAAAAGCCCGTGGCGGCCAAACTGGAAGTGTGGGACAACTACGGCGACCCGGTCGAGCGCGTCCCGCTCACCAGCGCGCGCTGGAAGTTCGATGCCGGGTGGCGCGACGACCATGGTACGCGCTATAGCGCGAAAAAGGGCGCCGAGGCATCCGTCATGTTCGATGGAACCGGCGCCATTGTGGTGGGCCCGTACCTGCCGAATGGAGGCAAGGCGGATGTCTATCTGGATGGCAAGTTCGACAAGACCGTCGATGTCTATCCGGATGAGAACAGCCGCAAGTCCAACGATGTGGTGTGGCATGCGTTCAACCTGGCGAACGGAAGCCACACGGTTCGAATCGTGGTGCGGGGTGAGCCGATGGAAGGTTCATCCGGCGCCGAAGTCGGCCTGACCGATATTGTGGTCTTCCGGTAGCTATGAACACGACGGTCCGCGCACGCCGTGGGCCGATACTCACGGCCAAGGGGTGGAAGCAGGAAGCCGCGTTGCGGATGCTGATGAACAACCTCGACCCCGAGGTTGCCGAGCGTCCGGAAGCTCTCGTTGTTTATGGAGGATCGGGCAAGGCGGCTCGCGATTGGAACTGCTTTGCCGCGATTGTCCGGGAACTCGAGGCGCTAGGCGACGACGAAACGCTGTTGGTGCAGTCAGGCAAGCCGGCCGGCGTCTTTCGTACGCACGAAGACGCGCCGCGGGTGCTGATTGCCAACTCCAATCTTGTTGGGCACTGGTCCAACTGGGATCACTTCCGGACGCTGGAGCGGCTCGGGTTGATCATGTACGGCCAGATGACGGCCGGCAGTTGGATCTACATTGGCAGCCAGGGCATTCTGCAGGGCACCTACGAGACATTCGCAGCGGCGGGAAGGAAACATTTTGGAGGTTCGCTGGCCGGGAAGTTTGTCCTGACGGGCGGAATGGGTGGAATGGGCGGCGCTCAACCGTTAGCCGCCACCATGAACGGCGCGGTGATGCTGTGCGTGGAGGTGGATCCGGCGCGCATTGAGCGCCGCGTGGCTTCCGGCTATTGCGATGAGATGACCGCGGATCTGGATGAGGCCCTGGAACGGGTGCGGCGGCACTGTTCATCGGGCACGCCCCGTTCGATTGGCTTGGCCGGCAATTGCGCGGAGGTCTTGCCTGAACTGGTTCGCCGCGGCATCACGCCCGATGTGGTGACGGACCAGACGAGCGCGCACGATCCGCTGAACGGCTATGTACCGGCGCATCTGGAGTTGGCCGAGGCCGCGCAATTGCGACAGTCTTCGCCCGCCGAATACATTGATCGCGCCATGGACTCGATCGCCGCGCACGTGCGCGCGTTGCTGGCGCTGAAGCGCGCCGGAGCGGTGGCGTTCGATTACGGCAACAACATTCGCAGGATGGCGGCCGACCGCGGCGTTTCCGACGCCTTCGAGATTCCAGGTTTTGTGCCGGAATACATACGTCCTCTTTTTTGCGAAGGGAGAGGGCCTTTCCGCTGGGTGGCGCTCTCGGGCGAGCCCAGCGACATACACGCGACGGACCGGCTGATCGCGGAGATGTTTGGAACCAATGAGAGCTTGCAGCGCTGGATCAGGATGGCGCACGAGCGAATTCAGTTTCAAGGTTTGCCGGCGCGCATTTGCTGGCTGGGCTACGGGGAGCGCGCCGAGTTCGCCTTGGCGATGAATCGCCTGGTTGCTCAAGGCAAGATCCAAGCGCCGGTCGTCATAGGCCGGGATCACCTGGACTGCGGTTCGGTGGCCTCGCCCTACCGTGAAACGGAGGACATGGCCGACGGTTCGGACGCGGTGGCCGACTGGCCGATCTTGAACGCGCTGCTGAACACGGCGGCGGGTGCAAGCTGGGTCTCGGTGCACAACGGGGGCGGAGTCGGGATTGGATACTCGCTGCACGCGGGCCAGGTGACGGTGGTTGATGGAACCGCGGCGGCGGCGCGCTGCGCCGAGCGGGTGATGACGTGTGATCCGGGGTTGGGTGTCCTGCGGCATGCTGACGCGGGATACGAAGAGGCGCGCCGTTTTGCTCACGCTCACGGCCTCAGGATCCCCACGGAGAACGGGCCGGAATGACTTCCACATACCTGATCCGCGGAGCGAAGCAGTTGCTGACGCTTCGCGGCGCGGCCGGACCACGCCGGGGCCCGGCGCTGGCCGACTTAGGAATCATCCTGGATGGCGCGGTGCTGATCGAGGATGGAATCATCAAAGAAGTTGGGCCGAGCCGGCGGCTGACCAACCTTGCCTCGGCGCGGGAGGCGACCGAGATTGAAGCGTACGGCAAGGTTGTCTTGCCCGGTTTTGTCGACAGCCACACTCACCTCGTTTGCGGCCCTCCCAGGCTGAAAGATTACGAGATGAGGATCGCCGGCAAGACGTACGCCGAGATCGCGGCCAACGGCGGGGGCATCCTGTCGACGGTGCGGAGCGTCCGGTCGTGGACGTGGCGGCGGTTGGAGGCCGAGGCGCGCAAGGTCTTGCGCCGGATGGGTGAACACGGCACAACGTCGGTCGAAGCCAAGTCCGGATACGGCTTGGACGAGACCTCCGAGTTCAAACTGCTGCGCGCGGCGCGCCACTGGGATGCGCGCCCGCTGGACATTTACTCCACGTTCCTGGGAGCGCACGCGGTGCCGCCGGAATTTGAAGGACGGGCCGACGACTATATTTCCTGGCTGTGCACGGACATGATTCCGGCGGTGGCTCGCAGGCGGCTGGCCGATTACGCCGATGTGTACTGCGACCAGAACGCTTTCACCGTCGAGCAGTCGCGCCGTTACTTGCAGGCGGCCCGGCTAGCCGGGCTCAAGCCGCGCATACACGCCAGCCAGTTTGCCAACCTGGGCGCGGTGCAGCTTGCCGTCGAACAGGGCGCGATGAGCGCCGATCACCTGGAGCAGATCGCCGAGGCCGAGGTCAGGGCGCTGGCCCAATCGAATGTCGTGGCGACCTTGCTGCCCGGATCGGTCTTCCACATTGGTTCGTCGCGCTATCCGCCGGCGCGCCAGTTGATCGAAGCCGGAGCCGCCGTGGCGCTGGCGACCGATTTCAATCCGGGCACCAGCCCGACCTATAACATGCAAATGGTGCTCGCCCTGGCGTGTACACAGATGAGGATGACGCCGGCGGAGGCAATCGCGGCGGCCACGGTCAACGGCGCCCACGCGCTTGGCATCGCGGGCCAAGTGGGCTCGATCGAAGCCGGCAAACAGGCCGACCTCCTGCTCATGGATATTTCCGATTACCGCGAGATTCCCTATCATTTTGGAGTCAACCAAGTGGAACTCACGTTCAAGCGGGGCGAGATCCTGCAGAAAGAAAAGGAGCCCGCATGGGACATCAACGACTTGTAGAGTGCGTTCCGAACTTTTCTGAAGGGCGGAACGCCGCGCTGGTGGACCGTCTGGCTTCGGCCGTTCGGAGTATTCCGGGCGCGCTGGTGCTCGACGTCGAGATGGACGCGGACCACAACCGTTCGGTGATAACCTTTGTCGCGCCGCCGGAAATTGTGGTGGAAGCGGCGCTGGCGGCGGCGGGCGCCGCTGTTGCGGCAATCGATCTCAATCACCACCAGGGCGTGCACCCGCGCATTGGCGCGCTGGATGTGCTGCCCTTCGTTCCGCTGGAAGGCGTGACGCTGGACGAGTGTGTTGAACTGGCTCGCAGAGCGGCGGCGGCATTGTGGAAGCGGCATCAAGTGCCGTCGTATTTCTACGAGGCTGCGGCGGCGCGTCCGGAACGCACCAATCTGGAGAATATACGCCGCGGGCAATTCGAAGGACTGAGGCAGGAAGTCAAAGACAATCCCGAGCGCGCGCCCGACACCGGCGGGCCGGACTTGCATCCTACCGCCGGGGCTACGGTCATTGGCGCCCGGAAGTTCCTCATCGCCTACAACATCAACCTCGATACCAGCAACGTGGACATTGCGCGCCAGATCGCAAGAAAGATACGCACCTCCTCCGGAGGGTTCCCTAACGTCAAGGCCATGGGCTTGACGCTAGCGTCCCGCAACGTGGCGCAGGTCTCAATGAACCTGACCGATTTTGAGATCACGCCGGTTCACAAGGTCTTTGACGCCGTAACCGAGGAGGCCAGCGCAAGAGGCGTCCGAGTCCTGGGAAGCGAGCTGATTGGTCTGATTCCCAAGCGCGCTCTGGAGATGGCGGCGAACCATTACCTGAAGTTTGAAAACTTCGATCCATCGATGGTGCTCGAAAACCGGGTGCGGGCGGCGCTGGAGGAACGCTCCGGTTTGGCGCAGTTTTTCGAAGCTTTGGCGGCTCCCACGGCAACGCCCGGAGGCGGCAGCGCGGCGGCGGCGGCGGGCGCCATGGCGGCCGCGCTGGGTGAAATGGTGGCGCGGTTGTCCAAGCTGGAAGCCGCGGTGTTTCTCAAGACGCGGGAGTTCTTGCAGGAAGCCGTCGACCGCGATGCGGCGGCCTACAAGGCTGTGGTTGCTTCATACCGGCGGCCCAAGGAGGAGCGCGCTCCGTTTGTCGCCGAAGCGATGCGCGGCGCCACTCTGGTTCCGCTCGAGGTACTTGAACAAGCCCACGAACTCGCGCTTGCGCTGGCGCGGCTCAAAGACGAGAGCCCGGCCAAGTTCGCATCCGACGTGGTGGCCGCCATCGCGCTCGCCAATGCGGCCCGCGAAGGCGCGATGGCGAACGTGCGCATCAATCTGGACGCCATCGATGACGCGGCGTTTCGCGCCGCGGTTCTGGCGCGTATCCCCGCCGGCGCGGGGTGAGGCGGCCAGTATAATGGTGCGGTCATGAACTCCGGACCGCTCCGTTTCGGCATCATCGGCTCAGGGTTTCAGGCCGACATTCACGCCTCGTCGCTGCGCATGATTCCGGATGCGGCGGACGTGGCGGCGGTCGCTTCTCCGACGCCCGGCCATGCGGCTGAAATCGCCGGCCGCTATTCCATTCCGGCGGTGTATTCCAGTTATCGCGAAATGCTGCGGGACGCCTCGATCGGCATCGTGACCATCACGGCGCCCAACCGGCTGCACCACCAGATGACGCTTGACATCGCCCGCGCCGGCAAGCACGTCGTCTGCGAGAAACCCATGGCGATGACCATCGAAGAGTGCGAGGAGATGATCGACGTGTGCCGCCGGAGCGGGGTGCTGTTGATGTATGCCGAAGAACTCTTTTTTACGCCGAAGTACGTCAAGGCGAAAGAAATGGCCGGGCAGGGCGCGTTTGGCCGCATTCACCTCGTCAAGCAGACGGAGAAGCACTTCGGGCCTCACGCTCCGTGGTTTTGGGACGTGGAGCAGTCCGGCGGCGGCGTCTTCATGGACATGGGCTGCCACGGAATCGCGTTCTGCCACTGGTTTCTGGGGCGTTCGCCCATCCAGTCGGTGTACTGCCAGATGGACCGGCAGGTGCACGGAGCAAAAGGCCTGGGTGAAGACGAATCGATTTGCATTCTTGAGTTCGAAAACGGCGCGCGCGGGCTTGTCGAAAACAGTTGGGCGAGACGGGGAGGAATGGACGACCGCGTCGAAGTCTACGGCGAAGGAGGCGTCACCTTTGCCAATCTCCACATGGGCAACGCGTTGCCTACCTATAGCGAGGCCGGTTACGGCTACGCCGTGGAGAAAGCGCCAACCACTCAAGGATGGTCATGGCCGGTTTTTGAAGAGCTTTGGAATTATGGGTTCCCACAGGAGATGCGGCACTTTGCGCGGGCTGCGCGCGGACTGGAGATGCTGGATGCCACCGGAGAGGACGGCCTCGCGGTGATGGAGGCGCTGTATGCGGGGTATGCCTCGGCCGGGCAAGGCCGCAAGATTACCCTTCCCTTCCGTCCGGCGGGCATACGCAGGCCCATCGAACTCTGGCATAATCCAACCTCATGACCGGCCTGCGACTACTGGACGATATTCGGAATCAACCTCGGTCACTCGGGACCGTCCTGGACCATCACAGTGTTGGCGGGAGAGCGGCGCTGCTGGCGGCGTCGGCGCTAATCCGGCAGACCGGGAACGTCGTCATTACCGGCATGGGGGCGTCGTTCAATGCCGCGACGCCGCTTTATTATTCGCTGGCCGGCGCGGGAATTCGCGCCTCGCTCATCGAGACTGCTGAACTGCTCCATTTTCTGCGGCCTCTCTGCCGGGATTCGGTGGTTATCATCGTCTCGCGTTCGGGAGAATCGGTGGAAGCCGTCAAGCTCCAGGATGCGTTGAAGGCGGCGGACGTCAAAATCGTGGCGGTGACCAATGACGCGTCGAGCACGCTGGCGCGCGGCGCGACGCTTCATGTGCTCATCGGCAGCATGGCGGATGAGATCGTCGCCATTCAGAGCTACACCGGTACGGTCCTGGCATTGCATCTGCTGGCGGCCGAAGTGCTGGGTGGATTTCACGCCGCCGCGTCGGTGGTGTTTTCGGCCATCCGCCAAATGCCCGCTCTGGTTGAACAGTACGAACACGACTCGGCGGCGTGGCGTGATTTTCTCGAGCCCGGCGTTCCAATCTACTCGCTCGGACGCGGCCACTCGGTAGCGTCGGCGCAGGAAACCGCGCTGCTCTTTGGCGAGACCGCCAAGCAACCGGCGGTCGGACTGGCGGCGGGCACGTTCCGCCATGGTCCCGTTGAGGTGGTGGACGCCCGGTACCGGGCCATTGTTTTCGCGCCCGCCGGCCGGTCGCGGGAATTGAACCTCGCGCTGGCGCGCGAACTGTCCCGCCTGGGCGGCCAAGTCCGTGTGGCCGGTCCCGCGGCGGGCGGCGGCGCATTCACTTGCTGGCAGACGCCCGAGTATCCCGAGGACCTGGCGCCGTTGTTTGAAATCGTTCCGGCGCAGTTTGCCGCAATGCGGCTGGCGGAATGGAGCGGAATTCGTCCGGGCGTCTTCCGCAACACAGGCCAAGTGACCCGGGACGAAGTGGCTTTCTAAGGCCACACGCTATCATCGGAATAGTGCTGGTTTCCATCGACACCCGCCCCAAGCGGCCCGAGTGGTTGAAGGCGCCCGCTCCGGCGGGCGAGAACTACCGCGAACTCAAGTCACTGGTCGAGCGGCTCAATCTCCACACGGTTTGCGACAGCGCCGCGTGTCCGAATATCGGCGAGTGCTGGAACCACCGCACGGCCACGTTCATGATCCTCGGCAACTACTGCACACGCCGCTGCGGTTTTTGCGCGGTGCAAAAGGGCCAGCCGCTGGATGTGGACTACGATGAGCCGCGCAGGGTGGCCGAGGCGTGCGCCGCGCTGGACCTGCGGTACGCGGTCGTCACCAGCGTGAACCGTGACGACAGGAAGGACGGCGGCGCCGATTTGTTTGCGCTCACCATTGGCGCCATTCGCGAGAGAGTTCCGGGTTGCAAGGTGGAAGTGCTCGTTCCCGATTTCCAGGGCAATCGCGACGCCATGGCCACGGTCATGGAGGCTGCGCCCGACGTTCTGAATCACAACATCGAGACGGTACCCCGGCTGTACAAGCAGGTGCGGATCGGGGCGCGCTATGAACGGTCGCTCGAGATGCTGGCATGGGCCAAGGCTCTGCGGCCGGCGATCCCCACAAAGTCAGGACTGATGGTGGGGTTGGGCGAAACCTTTGAAGAGGTTCTGGGAGTGTTGCGCGACCTCCGGCGACATCATGTGGACATCGCGACGATCGGGCAGTATCTTCGCCCGACGCCCCGGCATCTTCCCGTTCTGCGCCATGTTCCGCCGGCCGAATTTTCCGAGTATAGGGCCGCGGGCATGGCAATGGGATTTGCACACGTCGAGTCCGGCCCTTTAGTCCGCAGTTCATACCACGCGGGCGAGGCCGTCGAAGCGGCAGGAGCCCGGCTCTGATCGATCAAGTCTGCCCGGGTCTCTGGCGGATCACCGCGCCGCTGCCATTCGGCCCTCCCACCGTCAACGTGTACCTGGTTGAACAGGCCGGAGGCTACACGCTGATCGACACGGCCATGGGAACGAATGAGGCGTTTATCGTCCTGGATCAGGGCTTGAGTTCGATCGGCGCGGCCTGGACCGATATTAAACGCATCGTCGTCTCCCATCTTCATCCCGACCATACGGGCCTCGTGCCACGCCTGCGCGAGTTGTCCAAGGCGCCCGTTCTCATGAACCGCCAGGATGCGATTCTGCTCGATCAAGTCACGGCCGGGCCAGCCAAGGCGGAGGAGCTGCGCGGTGTGCTGGTTCGCGGAGGCGTGGAACGGAACCTTGCCGATGCGGTAACGGCGACCTACACCAAGATTGCGAGCGCTTTTCCGCGGTTTCAGCCCGACCAATTTCTGGACGATGGGGAGCGGCTGAACTCCCGGATCGGGCCGTGGCGGGTGATCATCACGCCGGGTCACGCGCCGGGTCACTTGTGCCTTTACAATTCAGACCGGAAGCTGCTCTTCTCGGGCGACCAGGTGATCGAAGACATCACGCCTCATATCGGCTGGCTTCCCGGCCGCGACTCACTCGCCGAGTTTCTGGAATCGCTGGAGCGTTTGTCCAAGCTGGAGGTCGAGACCATTCTTCCTTCTCACGGGCAGCCGTTCAGCGGATTAAAGCCCTGGATCGAGCGAGCCGTGCGGCACCATGAAGACCGGTGCAGGCAGTTGGAGGAGTTACTTGCCGGCGGCGCCCAGACCGTGGCGGAGCTTGTCGCCTCGGTATGGCGGCGCACGCTGCGGCCGCTCGACTATCAACTCGGGTTTACCGAGATCCTGTCGCACCTGGAGTACCTGGCGGCACGTGGCAGGGTATTTGCCGAGGGGAAGCCCGTTGAGCGCTGGAGCGCCCGCGCGGTCTCCGTTCACGGAACCTTTTCTTCTGCAATACGTAAACCTTAGTGGGAGGATTCGCCCGCAAATGGTGACGTTCCTGATATTCCTGCTCCTGCTGGTAGTGTGTTGGCCGGTGGCCATCATCGGGTTGATTTTGTACCCGATTGTTTGGCTCATCCTCCTGCCGTTCAGGCTGGCGGGAATTGCTGTTGAGGGCGTGCTGGCTTTGGTCAAAGCGCTCATCTTCCTGCCTGCGCGGGTGCTCGGCGGCAGCGGGCGCGCCTGAGG
>JADZCI010000288.1 GCA_020851655.1 Bryobacterales bacterium | reverse complement strand
CCGCCGCCGGCGATGATCAGCAGCGTGAACAGCCAGTAAAAAATCGGCGCTTCTCCGAAACTGCGGTTGAGCCCGGATTCGAATCCCAGTCCTTCGCACACCGTGTAGGAGGTTGACAAGGGCTGGATACAGGCCGCAAACAGCGAGGCGTTAAACAGGCCCGCGCAGAACAGCACATAGGCGTACTGTCCAAAAGGTTTCAGCCCGAGCGCGGCGTCGGTTGCGTCCGTGATGTCGCGCGGCTTGACGCTGTGAATCGCGCCCGCGCAGGCGACAATGATGAAAAACGCGATGACCGACATGGCGATGCAGCCCACCACGACTTCGATGCGCGATTCGGCATAGTCCTTGGCGCTGATCCCCTTTTCGACGACCGCCGCCTGAAGGTAGAACTGCATCCAGGGCGCCACCGAGGTGCCGACCATGCCGATCAGCATGGTGAGATATCCGGGGTCCAGCATCAGGACGGGGCGGACACTATAGATCGCGGCCTCTTTCCAGTCCGGCTTGACCAGAATGCCCGAGGCGATGTAGCAGACGTACAGGACCGTCGCCAGCAGGAACACTTTCTCGATGCGTTCATAGCTGCCCTTGACGATCAGCAGCCAGACCAGCAATGCCGCAAGCGGCACGGTGATGTACCGGCTGATGTGGAAAAGTTCGAGCGAGCTGGCCACACCCGCAAAATTGGCCATCACATTGGTGAGATTCGCCATCACCAGCAGAGCCATCATCAGGAACGTCGTCCGCAGCCCGAACTCCTCCCGGATGAGGTCGGCCAGCCCCTTTCCCGTAACCGCTCCCATGCGTGAACACATCTCTTGCGTCACGATCAGAAGTACGGTGATCGGCAGCAGCGTCCAGAGCGGGAGGTAGCCGTATTTGGCGCCCGCCTGGGAGTAAGTGAAGATGCCACCCGCATCGTTGTCGACCATCGCGGTGATAAACCCGGGGCCGATCACCGAGAAGAAAACGAGGATGTGGTACCGGAAGCTCTTGAGCATCTAGGCCTGCCGTAATACCGCGATGACATCGTCGGCGGTGACGACACCCGCCAGGCGCCCCTCTTCGTCCACAACGGGCAGCGTCAGAATGTTGTACTTGTCGAACAATGCAATGACGCGCGTGGACTTTTCGGTATCCCGGGCTTGAATCAGTTCGCCGGTTGCCAGCGACTTGAGCGGCGTATCCGGTTGGGCAAAGATGATCCGCGCCAGCGGCACCGCGCCGCTCAGCTTGCCATGGCCATCGGTGACAAATACCGTGTTCAAAGAATCGAGCAGCTTTTCGTTCTTCCGGATTTCGGCCAGGGCCTGCGCGGCCGACTCGGTTTCCGGCAGCGACACAAATTCGGTGTTCATCATCGCGCCCGCCGACTCTTCGCCGTACTCCAGCAGTTCCTCGACCTCCTTCTTCTCCTCCATCTCTTCGAGGATCTCTTCCGAGGTTTCCTCTTTCAGTTCGCCCAGGACGTCCGCCGCTTCGGCTGGGGACATCTCCTCCAGGATGTCGGCCGCCCTTTCTGTTTCGAGAGACTCGATGATCTGCGCCTGGATGTCGGGCTCCACTTCCGAAAGCGCTTCCGCCGCCGCTTCCGGATCCATGGATTCGAAGATCGCCTCACGGTCGTCCGGACCGAGTTCCTCGACAATGTCGGCCAGGTCGGCGGGGTGCATTTGTTCGAGCAAGTCCGGGGTGATGTTCAGACGCAGGCGCCGCTGCGGGTCTGGTTCCAGAATGTTGCAGGCCGTCCACGAGATAGAGTTTGGCGGGATGCGGCGCTGCAGGACACGGATCCAACGTCTCGGAAGCGTTCCCTGAACAAGCCGGCGGAAAATGCTGCGTACGCCGACATCCACCTCGAGGATGGTGAGCACGTCCTGCCCGGCTTCCCGCTTGACCTCGAACGTGACGTCGGTCACCCGGACGACTTTCCGCCCCCCGGCATCAATAATCTGCTGGTCGAGGAGGTCGCGCGCCAGGCGCAGGATGTACTCGTCGGCGTGATAGGGTGTGACGTTTTCGTCGGCGAGGTAGATCCCGTCCAAAGAGATGGACTCAATCTGGTCGTAACGCACCGTGAGCCACGACCACCCGCCTCCGCCGATCAGCAGGCGGTCAATACGCACCGGATGAACCAGGGGAACCAGGGCGGCATCGCGCACGCGCCCCAGCACGCGGCGCCTCAGGTCATAAACCTTCAGCCCGAGGAGCTCGGTGAAATAGAGAATGTGGTCCGCCATCCGCCATCACCGTTGAAGAGTTCCTCAGCAACCACTATGGCGCATCGCGCAAGCTACCGGCAATCTTTCCGGCGCCTTTTTGCGCCGTTCACCTTCATCCCTGCTTCAGCACCACCCGCTCGACGATGGCCTTGGCCTCCAGAACGGTGCGCACCTCGCTCTCGAATTGCTCGTCAGCCGGCAATTTGGCTTCGCCCTGCGCCCGGCGCGGAGTGACTTCGAGCCCCCAGAATCCCGCGTACCCGCCGTCGAGCGCGATCTTTACCAGCTTTTCGCAGTCGAAAGCCGGATCGAGTGAAGCTCCCCACGTGCCCTTTACCGACAGGCCCTTGGCGTAGGGAAGGATCCGCTTGGAGTTCGCATAGCGGTCGTCGCCCCGGTTCCAGTTGCCGAGGTCGCAAAGCAAGCCGAACCGCGGGTGGTCGACCTTCTTGACCAGTGCGGCCAGCACTTCCGGGTCGGACGAGGCGCGGCCGTGATTTTCGACGATGATGTTCAGCCCGGATCCCTGGGAGTAGTCCAGCATCTCGTGCATGGTTTCCGCGGCTCGATTGACCAGGTCCGGGTCCTTCTTCCAGTCTTCGGCGCCGCCGTACACGTTACAGCGCACCGAAATACAGCCCAGGTAGTGTGCGATGTCGATCCACTTGCGGTGGGCGATGGCCGCCTGATGACGCTCGGCCTTGTCCACCGCCGCGGTGGACCCTTCGCTGTCCACCATCAGGATCGTGGACCGCACACCCTGGTCCGCGCAAGCCTTCTTGAGCTTCTGCTGATAGGTGAGCGTCGGGTTCTCGAAGAACTGGTTGACATGTTCAAGCGCCGTGATTTGCAGGCGGTTTCGAAGGATTCCAGGCAGTTCGAGCAACTTCCATTTGCCCTGGAAAAAACTACCGCTGAACGACCAGGCCGCCAGCGAAATAGCCTGCTGGGCCGGCGCCGCGGCGGCGCCGAGCGCGGCGGCCCCGGCGCCGGTGACCAGAACTTTCCTGCGCGATATCTCCATAGACGCCACTCCACCACAGGCGGCCCGCGCTGTCAACGCAATTCGCCGCACCGGGAGCCGCCGCTACGCCTTGGGCTGCGACAGCGCCGTAACCCCAGCCAGTCCGCCCAGCCCCATCGTCTCCACCGCCGATGAGGGGACGATGACCATCGAACCCTTTTCCTTAATAGCCTCGTAGAGCATGTTCATCGCGCGAAGATGCAGCGCCACCGGGTTGTCCTGGTAGAGTTCCGAAGCTTTCGCGAACTTTTCTGCTATCTCGGTTTCGGCGGTACCGAGGATGATGCGGGCGTGCCGCTCGCGCTGTGCCTGCGCTTCTCGCGACATGGCGTCTTCCAATCCTTGCGGGATCTGCACGTCCCGGATCTCCACCGACTGAACCGTTACACCCCACGGGGTGGTCTTTCCATCCAGGATCTTTTGGAGTTCGTGCCCAAGCGCGTCGCGGTCGGTCAGCATTTCCGTGAGCATGTGCCGCCCGATTGACTCCCGCAGCGCCGTCTGGGCGCTCAGCGTGATCGCGCTGAAGAAATCCTCCACCTCAAGGATTGATTTCTCGGCATTCCAGACAAGCCAGAACACGATGGCGTCGACAAATACGGGTACGGCGTCCCGAGTCAATGTGGACTCGGCCTTCACGTCGGTCACCCGGATGCGCTGATCAACGTAATCGCTCAGCGTATCGATAACCGGGATGATAAAAAACATTCCCGGGCCTTTGAGCCCCTTGTACCGGCCCAACCGCAGCACCGCTACCTTTTCCCACTGACGCGCCACCTTGGCGGCAAACAGCAGGTAGAGCCCGATGGCCGAGGCGGCGGCAATCAGCACCGGCCTGTTGAACAGCGCCGTCAACACTGATCCGGCGATGAGACAGATAGCGAACGCCGCCACTCCGACCTCGCTGAAGACCCTGCGGCTGGAAGGCGGCGCGAATCTGGACGCCACACCAAGGTTGCCTGCGTTTCTGTCAAACATGATCACTGCCTCCTGTCCTGCTCTCGATCCATCTCGATGATTAGCGCCCCCAGTTCCGCCGCCGTAAACCCCTCGGCGCCCGCGCGCGAAACGCAGTTCGCCGCAAGCCGGTTCAGCCGCTGCTGCCGCTGCGCCTGGTCCTCCAAGACCACCTGCCGCGTTACATAGGTGCCCAGACCCTGTTGCGTTGTGAGTGTGCCCCGAATTTCCAGTTCACGGTATGCGCGCAGAACCGTATTGGGGTTGATGGCCAGATCAACCGAGACTTGGCGCACGGTGGGCAACTGGTCGCCACCCTTCAACACGCCGGATGCGATGGCCAGCAGGACCTGATCAATCATCTGGCGATAGACCGGAACCCCGGTGCTGGGATCGAGACGAAATTGAAAGGCCGGCGTCACGATCATCTCAATAACTAGTGTACTAGTTATATGATACAAGTCAAGCAAAATCTATCCAGTCTTTCCGACGGATAACGGAACGAGAGGCTAAAGGACTGAAAAGATGGCTTTGTAGAACTCAGGATGCGATTGCCACGTTTGGGCGGTGATCATGTGTCCGTCTTGGACCGCCTGCTCGGCTACCCAGGTTCCGCCGGCTTGCTGCACTTCGTACTTGACGTGTTCGTAGCAGGTTACGCGGCGGCCATGCGCCAACCCGGCGGCGACCAGAATCTGAATTCCATGGCAAATCGCGAAAATCCATTTGTTTTCAGCGTCGAACTTCCGCACCATGTCGAGCAATTCCGAGTTATTGCGCAGGTATTCTGGGGCTCGTCCACCTATTAATAGGATGGCCTCGTAGTCCCCCGACCGGGCCACGGACAGGCTGATGTCGGCTTCCCAACCGTAGCCCTGCCGTTCCACATAAGTGTCCCACCCCGGTTCGAAATCGTGCATCACGAGGTGCAGTCGTTTCTTGGACGGAGCGGCCACCACGGGCGTCCACCCGGCTTCCTGGAAGCGGTGGACGGCGTATAGAGTCTCGTAGCTTTCGCCCGCATCTCCGGTCACGATAAGGATTTTGTGTCGCATAAAGGAACTCCTCTAAATCTTAGGAAGGCTGGAATTGGCTCGCGCGTAGGAACCGGGCAGGAAGGGGAACCTCGTTTGCAAGCCGGGTTTCAGCCGAACGCCCAGACCCGGGCGGTTGGGAACCGTCAGGTACCCTTTGACCACGCTCAAAGGCTCTTCGAATATTTCTTCCTTAAACGGGTTGAACGTCTGGTTCAACTCGAGCATCAGGCGGTTGGGAATGGCGGCAACAAGCTGAGCGTTGGCGGCGGTGGTCAACCCGCCGTGCCAGTTGTGCGGGCAACAGAGCTTGCCGTGCAGGTGGGCGGTTCGGGCGATATTCCACGATTCAGTGATTCCGGCTGTGTTGGCGTCAGGCTGAACGATATCGTAGGCGCCGCGGTCGATCCATTCCTTAAATTCATAGCGCGTGGCCAACTGCTCGCCGCCCGAGACCCGGACGGTTGCCAGGGCTTGGTTAATCCGCCGGTACTGTTCGATCGCGCCCTTGGGCTGCTGCGGCGCCGGTTCTTCGAGCCAGAGAATCTTCAGTTCCTCGAGGACCGGACACAACTCCAGCGCTTCGTCTACCGTCCACCGCATATTGCCTTCCAGCATCAGATCGAACCGGGGCCCGGTAGCCTGGCGCAGCCGGCGGAGCCATGGAATGAACTTGGCCACGGTCATTCCGCTGTTCTTCCACTCCGTGCCGATGCGGAACTTGAACGCTGTGTAGCCTTGCTCCTTGTAGCGCACTCCTTCTTCGATCAAATCCTCAGGGCGCGTGTACCACGCGTATTCTACGCCGCCGCTGGCGTACATTCTGAGCCGGCGTTCCGGTTTTTCCAGGGCGAGAATTTCGTAAAGCGGTTTGTTCCTGGCCTTGGCGATGATGTCCCAGAGCGCGACGTCGATTCCGGCCCAGGCGACGCGAGGCCCCCGCGCGCCGCCAATCCACGGGCCACACAGCGCGTCCACGTCAAAGGGGTTTTTGCCGAGCAGGAGCGGACGGATCTCCGTCTCGACAAACTGCTTGATCTCCGCCGGACCGCCGTACGGGCTTGGTTCGCCGATTCCGGCCAGGCCTTGATCGGTCGTCACCTCGACCACGACGCAGTCGGTCTTCCACACCTCGATGGTGGCGGTTCTCCAG
Source organism: Bryobacterales bacterium (assembly GCA_020851655.1). Lineage (GTDB taxonomy): Bacteria > Acidobacteriota > Terriglobia > Bryobacterales > Bryobacteraceae > JADZCI01. Next base: position 7,904 of record JADZCI010000288.1, on the reverse strand, counting down.
CGCTTCTCAGGTGGAAGCGGAAACGAGAGGATCGTCACCTTGACATCCCGGATCGAAAGCTTCTCGCGGGGGAGTGAGGCCAGTGGACCAAGCGCCAGGACCGGAGAGGAAAGGAATTGCCGGCGGGAGAGGCTCACGACTCAGCATCCTATCAAGGATGCCTAGGAGCGGGAGATCCGGCGCGCCTTCCAGAAGCCGTGGATGCCGAATGAGATCATCACCAGGCTGAAGAATCCCGACAGCGCAAGCTTGGTGAAATCTTCTTCCCGCCAGGCCTGCCAGATGGGCCGGATGGCGAGGACGCCCAGCACGAGGAACAGAAATCCGATGACTTCATTCCACAGGGAATGAATAGGTTTAACCAGTCCCGGCACAACGTTGGCCAGAAACTTTCGCGTGATTCCTTGCGCTGCTTTGGTCTTCGAGTTCATCGAAAGGCTGTCTCTATCGTAGCCCAGAGCCGCTGCCGATAGACAGTTGGAAGCGGCTTTGCCGCGCGGTGTTTCAGCGGATTGATGGTATTCTGAAGGTGGCCAGACCAGAGGCAGACATTGGACGACAGATTGCGTGAATTGATGCAAGAGCTCGGTAACGCGATCAACGAGACGCTCTCGGACTCGGATCGCATCGCCGCGGCCATCGGCGAAATCAAACGGGCAGGCTACGACGTCTTTCTTGTCCTCGAAGCCACGATCGGCTTCAACAAAAGAGCGGAAGATGAGGACGATGACAGTGCTGTTGAGGAGGGCACTGCGCCGGATGCGGCTGCGCGTCCGAGATTGGAATCCACCACCAAGATCAAGTGGACTTCGCAGGACCAGAAGTTTCTGCGTGCTCTGAAAATCGCCGTGGAAGACGACGGCCGCTAGGCCAGTTCCTCGTAGACATTCCAGGTTAATTGGGCCGCCCGTTCCCAGGTGAACTGCGCCGCCCGGGCGTAACCACGCGCAATCAATTGCGTCCTCAAGTCCGTCTCGGTCAACAAGCGGCGCAGCGAGGATTCCAACTCGTCCGTACTGTCCGGGCAGACCAGCAGCGCGGCATCGCCGCACACCTCCGCCACCGCGGAGCGGTTCGACGCCAGCACCGGCACACCGGCGGCCATGGCCTCCAGGACCGGCATTCCAAACCCTTCGTCCAGGCTGGGAAAGGCAAACACCGAAGCAGTCGAATACAGGTGGGCGAGCGACTCGTCGTCCACATAACCCGGTGCTTCGATGCGCTCTCGCGCGGGGCTTGCTTCAATCCGGGCGAAGATTTCCGCGGCGCCGTAACCCGGCGAACCCGCCAGCGCCAGGCGCCACGGCGGGTCCGCCGCGCGTTCGAATGCTTCCACCAGCCGGACAATGTTCTTTCGCCGCTGGAGCGCTCCGGCGCACAAAACCACCGGTAGACGCTGACCTCCACGGTTCCCCCTCGGCGTCGTGCCGTGGTGGATAACGCGGAGGCGCGATTTCTCGACGCCCAGCAATGCGTGCACCTGGTCCGCCGTAAACTGCGACACGCAGATGACCAGGTCTGACCTTTCAGCGGCGTCTCGCGCCTGGCGCGCGAACCGCTCGCGAAAATCGGGAGTCGAATACTCTCCCGTCATGACAAAGAGATCGTGGAACGTACAGCAGCGCCGCGGCGATTCAAATCGCGGCATGCGCTGGTTCAGGCCGTGAAAAATCCGGGCGCGGCCCGCCATGCCTCCATCCCAGAGCAACGCGCGAGCGCAGTTCCGGGGTAGCGGGGTGCGGAACGACCGGATGAAGCGCTGTGACCGGAAGGCGGCGGTAAAGGGTTGGCTGGGGTGTGCGGCCGTCAATCCGCGCAGAATCTCCCGGCAATAGACGCCGACACCGGACAGATTCTTCCCCGCACTGTAGGTCGCGTCGAGAACAATTCGGCCGTTCACGCTTGCTGCGCCGATTGTCGCACAGAGCGTCCGTTAGTCTTTATCCTTGTCTGAACCCATGTTGTACTCTTTGAGCTTGCGGTACAAGGTCGTCCGTCCGATTCCGAGCATCATGGCCGCGGCCATGCGGTCGCCGCGGGTGTAAAGCAACGCGTTGAGAATCGCCTGCTTCTCGATTTCTACCAGGGGAAGAATGGGACTGTTGCCGGCGGGCGCGTTCAGCGAGGCTGGCAGGCGCGTGCCGCCATCGGCGGTGGCCGCCATCGCGGCGCCGTTCGAACGGCGTCCATGTTGGAAGTTGATGAGCGCGGAAGGAAGGTCGGTGGTGTGAATGACGGGTCCGCTGTTTACCGCCACCATGTGTTGGACGCAGTTTTCCAGTTGCCGGACATTGCCGGGCCAATCATAGGACTGGAACAAATCGAGCACCTCACCCGACAAAGAGTAGTCGGCGCGGTACTTTCGCAGAAAGTGCTGCACCAGCGGCGGGATGTCTTCGCGGCGCTCGCGCAGCGGCGGCAGCCTGAGCGTCACGACGCCGAGACGGTAATACAGGTCGGCGCGAAATCGTCCTTTCTCCACTTCGTACTTCAGATCCCGGTTGGTGGCTGCAATCACACGAAACGAAGACTTGCGCGGAATGAGCGAACCGACCGGGCGGAACTGCTTCTCCTGGATGACCCGCAACAACTTGGTTTGCAGGTCGAGCGGCATTTCTCCAATCTCGTCGAAGAACGCGGTTCCGCCATTCGCCGCTTCAATCAACCCGGTCTTATTGTTGGCCGCGCCGGTGAAAGAGCCTTTCACGTGACCAAAGAGTTCGCTCTCCACCAGGCTGCCGACCATCGCCGCGCAGTCGATGACCACAAACGGCCGCTTCGGCTGAGAATCATGAATCATCCGCGCGACCAGTTCCTTGCCTGTTCCCGATTCGCCGAGAATCAGGACCGGGCAATGGCTCTGTCCGAGACGAGAACCCATGCGGATGATCTGACAGGTCTTGGGAGAAGATCCGATGATCTCTCGAGGGCTGTCAGTCATGTGCTCGTCCGCGGACATTGCCTACAGACCATTAGTGAGGAATAGTGCCGAAATATCTCCGGCTCAATCCAGCCGGATCACGAAGACGCCGTCCGTTGTCTTCGCCAAATCATCGGCCAATCTCTGCGCCTCCCCGATCGTCGGCTTCCTGCCCACGACGACACGCCACACCTTGATATCGCCGTCGCGAAGCGAGAGCGCCACCGGATCGTAAGCGCGTTCGAGGTTCTTCTTCACCCGCTCGGCGTTGTGCTTATCCCGGAATGCGCCGACCTGCACTCCGTAAGCCGCGCCGCCGGCGGCGGGTTGAGTTCCGATCGCGGCTACTCGCACGCGGGCGGTGCCGGGACCGATCATGCCTATCGCCTTGGCTGCGGCATGAGAGAGGTCGATGATTCTTCCATCAACGAACGGCCCGCGGTCGGTGATGCGAACGTCCACACTCTTCGAGTTGGTGAGGTTCGTCACGCGCACCACCGTGTCGAATGGAAGAGTCCGGTGCGCCGCCGTCATCTTCTCCATGTCGTAGATCTCTCCGTTGGCGGCGCGTCTGCCGTGGTAGGGATGTCCATACCAGCTTGCAATTCCGGTTTCGGCGTACCGCGGCGCAGCCGATGGAGACTGCAACTTCGCCTTCTTCCTTCTCGCGCAGCCCGAAACACAGATCGATAATGCCAGCACCGCAAGCAGTGCCCGGTATGCGCCATCACAGCGTCTGGAGCGGCTCTCACGCATAAAACATTTCTCTAATTCCATGTTGTAGCGCTGAAGCGGTGTTTGTGGCATGCATTTTTTTCTTGACTTTCGCCCAAAAGCCATTTATAAAAAGATCACGATGCGATCTCTCACGAGGTTGCAAAATCTGATGTTACGGAGAACAGTTCAATGAAGAACGCGACCAAGAAGGCAGCGAAGAAGGCCGCAAAAAAGGCCCCTGCCAAAAAGAAGAAGTAAGAACGCGGCGTCCATATGGGCGCGGCTCAACTGAGTCAAACAGCAAACGGCCCCGAGAAATCGGGGCCGTTTCATTTGTGGGCGCGCTCCAGCAGGACACAACGAAACGTTTCTCCCATCCCAAACAACAGTGTCTTCAACTGCAGCCGCAAGCGCGCGCCTTCAGTCTCCGAACCGCATGCCAGCGCCTCCCGGAACTCGTCTCTCTCTCCAGTACGCAGAAGAAAACCGGCCAGGGTCTCGAATTTCCTGAGCTTCAAACCCAGCTTGCCGGCCTCCTCGATCATCTCAGTGAACGGAACATGCGCTGTGATGTCCTGCTCTCCGGGATTGAGGAGCACGTCATCGATCGCCTGGTGGCGGCGGTAGCTCATCAGCGTTCCCCGCGGAAACCGGATTCGTTCGCGTTCCGTGAAGCCATAGTCGATTGCCAGGAGGTAGCCGTGCTGTAGCGAAGCGCCGATGCGCTCCAACTGGGTCCGCATGCCGGCGGGGTCTTCGCGCCATTCTCCCTGGCCGGTCCAGACAAAGCGGCCGTCTTTCATATCCACCCGCCGTCCGGCAACGTCCACCGGGAGCGCATCGAAGAACTCGTTGGCGAAGTAGACGCCCGTGCATTGTTCGGGGTAGCTTCCCTGGTCGATGTCCACGCCGGAATATTGAAACTCCGCCAGGCTGGCTTCCATCTCGCCGCGGCCAGCGCCCAGTTCAACGACTTGAAAGCCGGGCGGGTTCCCCATCGATTCGCGAAGGTCGCGGATCGCCGCGGCGGCCAGCCTGCCGAACACCGGTTGCAATTGAGACGCGGTAAAGAAGTCGCCTTCTTTGCCGAAGGGATCGCGCCGCGCGCGGCGGTAGTAGCCGAACTCCGGATCGTACAATGCGATCTGCATGAAGCGCGAGAAGCCGATGGGGCCTTTCTTGCGAATCTCCGCCGCGATGATTTCCCCTGCCGGTGTCACTGCCTCGTAGTGTACGCTTGTGGTCAGCGCCCCCCACCAAATGCCGTTGCCGGAGATCGTACGCGTCAAACTCAGCTCGGAAGCGGCTGGTAGCGTTTCGCTGACGCCAGTCGTGGCCCAGGATCTGCCGCTCGCGGACCTGCTGGCGGTCATCATGACCACAGCCAGCGAGGAACCGGCGCGCGTGGGCGAGATCCTCAAACGCGGATCGGTTGTCAGCGGCGCCACGCGCTACCGGTGGAGCCCATTGGCCGCTTCGCCGGAAGAACTTTCCGCCGCCGTGGCCGCACAGCCACGCTCTGATCCCACCCGCCCCTTTGCCGCGGCGGCTTGTGTCCGGGTGGTCATACACTCCGGGCGGACGCAAGTGGAGATTCGCCGCGACGCCGGACTCCGGCGCCGTTTGTTTCGCCGCGCCTGCTTTTGGGATGCCGTGCTCGCCATCGCCTCAGCCACGCCTCCCCGGTATGCGCGGTATGTTCACCGGGACAAAGAGGATCGCTACACCGTCCGGCTCGACGAGCGGGCGTCGTGCGATCTTCAGGCTGCCGCCGCCTTGCTCGCGTTCTCCGCATTGGCGCAACCGATCACACAGTACAGGCCGGACTCCGTCGACTTTTACGTACCGCGGTCCTAATGCCGGGCGCGCAGTTTCAGCACAAGCGGCGTCCCTTCAAATCCGAAGCGCTGCCGCAAACGATTGATCAGAAACCGCTCGGTGGAAAAGTGGAGGGCGGTCAGCTTGTCGGAAAACAGAACGAACGTCGGCGGACGCACCGACGGCTGCGTCATGTAGTAGATCCGGCGTCCGGGGTCGAAGGTGAGCGACTCGACGAAACGGTTCAGTTCGCCCGTGCTGACGCGATGGTTGTATGACTTCCAAATTGTCTGTATCGTCTTCAGCAGTTTCGGCACGCCCGAGCCGTTTGCCGCCGACAGGAAGAGAACCGGCGCGTAGTCGAGAAACTTGAACTGGTCGCGGACAGCCTGCTCGAAGCCCTTCCTTTTCTCCTTGGGCGCCGCATCCCACTTGTTGACACAGATTACCAGCGCCCGCCCTTCTTCGTGCGCGTAGCCGCCGATGGTTGCGTCGCTGGCGACCGGACCCTCCGTCGAATCGATCACCAGCAGCGTCACGTGCGCCATCCGGATGTTGCGCCGGGCCATCACGACGCTGAGTTTCTCCGCCATCTGGCGCGTCTTTCCCTTGCGGCGAATTCCCGCCGTATCGACAAACACGAATTCCTGCCCGTCGAGCGTCATGCGCTCATCCACGGCGTCGCGGGTGGTCCCGGCAATCGGGGAAACGATCGCGCGCTCCTGCCCCAGAATGGCGTTGAGCAACGTGGACTTTCCCACGTTCGGCCGTCCGATGATTGCGACACGGATGGGAAGCGACTCGGACTCATCGGGGGCTTCAACCACGGGAAAATCCTTGGTCACAGCGTCGAGAAGTTCTTCTATGCCGCGCTTGTGCTCGGCCGAGACAGGCATCACGCGCTCAAAGCCGAGCGAATAGAACTCGCCGGTGAGATCTTCGCGCGCGGCAACGTCAATCTTGTTCACAGCCAGTGTCACCGGCTTGCCGAGCTTTCTCAGCATTTGCGCCAGGTCGCGGTCCGCCGCGGTGATCTCGGTCCGGCCGTCGATCAGGAAAACAATCTGCGCCGCGTGTTTCAGCGCGACTCCGGCCTGGCGCAGGATCTGGCTCGGAATGGTATCCGGATCATCGGGGATGATCCCGCCCGTATCGATCAATTCAAAAGGGCGGCCGCGATACGTCACGGCGCCATGAATCCGGTCGCGCGTGATCCCCGGTTCGTCGCCCACAATCGAACGCCGCTGCCCGAGAATCGCGTTAAACAGCGTCGACTTGCCGACATTGGGCCGCCCGACAATTGCGACCGCCGGAAGTCCCTCGCCCTGTGCCATTCCCCATCAGTCTAAAGGATCGCTGCCCGCTTCTTGAATCAGCGTTCCCGGCGCGCGTGCGACAATAGGAAGTTTCCACCCAAAAATTGAATGACAAACAGTTCCGCGGATCTCCGCAATATAGCCATCGTTGCGCACGTAGACCATGGAAAAACCACCTTGGTGGACGCCATGTTCCGGCAAAGCGGTATCTTTCGATCGAACGAACTCGTCGCCGACCGTGTCATGGACTCCAACGAGCTCGAGCGCGAACGGGGTATCACAATTCTCGCCAAGACCACGGGAGTCCACTACCAGGGAGTGAAGATCAATATCGTCGACACGCCGGGACACGCGGACTTCGGCGGTGAGGTGGAACGCGCTCTCCGTCTCGTCGATGGCGTGATGCTGCTGGTGGACGCAAGCGAAGGACCGCTGCCTCAAACTCGCTACGTTCTGTCCAAAGCGCTCGAAGCGCGCCTTCCTCAGATCGTGGTCATCAACAAGATTGACCGCCCCGATGCGCGAATTCAGGAGGTTTTGAACGAAGTCTACGATCTGTTTATCGATCTTGACGCCGTTGAAGACCAGTTGGAGTTTCCCGTTGTCTACACTATTGCGCGCGACGGCGTAGCCAGGAACTCACCCGGCGACGGGTCCTCGGACCTGCGACCGTTGTTCGACGCCATCCTGAAGCACATTCCCGCCCCCACCGGCGACCCGGAGCGGGTACTGCAGTTCCAGGTGGCCAATCTCGATTACTCGGACTATCTCGGGCGTCTGGGGATCGGACGGGTTTTTGAGGGTACGCTTCGAATCGGCGATGAAGTCAGCATCTGCAAGCTCGACGGTTCGGTTCAGAAGACGAAAATCACCCGCATGTACTCCTTCGAGGGATTGAAGCGGGTGGAGGAATCGATGGCGAAGCCCGGCGACATCCTGGCGCTGGCCGGCGTGGACGGAATCACCATCGGCGAGACGGTCACGCATCCGGAAACGCCCGCGCCGCTTCCCGGGATCCAGATCGACGAGCCGACCATCGGCATGCTGTTCACCATCAACACGTCGCCATTCTCGGGACGCGACGGACAGTACGTCACCTCGCGCCACTTGCGCGACCGTCTGGACAAGGAGTT
>JADZCI010000287.1 GCA_020851655.1 Bryobacterales bacterium | reverse complement strand
CGACATTGGCGCAGGCGATGAGCAGCACGAGTCCACAAATCGCCAGAAGTATCTGGAGACTGCGGCCGTAGTCTTCCCGCATCTCCTCGACTCCGTTTCCCGCCGGAATCACGCTGATCTTCTGTTTTGGAATCAGCCGCTGAACTTCGCCCATCCACTCCGGCGGGTAGCCGCTGTCGTGCTCTAGCCATTGCCGCAGAACCGCCGTCAACCGTTCGGACATGCCCGCGGCCGTGGCGCCAGGTTTAAGCCGGCCAATGGCGCGAAGCCACGCGGAAATGGACTGGGGCAACAAGGCATCCTGGCCGTCCACCAGCGGCTCGAGTTGGAGCGGCATCCAGAAATCCGGTGGGTTGCTGCGCAGGGTTTCGCCGAAAAAGCCCGGCGGGGCAACCCCGGCGATGGTGAACGATTTCCCCTGGACGGCCACGTTGGAGCCGACCGCCGCGGTGTCGCCGCCCCAGTGTGTCTGCCAGGATTGATAGCTCAGCACGACAACGGGGTTGGCGGCCAGCCGGTCGTCGTCAGGTGACAGGAGCCTGCCTGCGAACGGACGGATTCCGAATACCGTAAAGTAGTTGCCCGAGACGAACTCTCCGCGGAGCGGCATTGGCGCCGTGTCGATCTTGGGCCGCAAGACACTAAGCTGGTTGGGCGCGGCCTGAAAGGCGGTGACCTCGGCGAACTCGGGCGCCGAAGCCTTCAGCCTTTCGAACAACGCGTATGAATAGAGTCCCCAATTGTCCTGCGGACCACCCTGCACACAACAGTCGTTCCCGGACCCGAGACGATACAGGCTCTCGGGGCTGGAAACAGGCAACGACCGCACCATCACGTCGTGCATGAGCGAGAAAATCGCCGTCGTGCCCCCGATCCCGAGGGCCAGGGTGAGAACCGCCGTCAGCGTAAAGACTGGGGAATGCCGGAATTGGCGAACCGCATAGACAATGTCAGCAAGCATGCCGCGAATCCTATTTTGTCACTACGAGCGAAAATGCGAAGGAGTTCCCAACTTTTGCAGATACGAGGTTATACTGGCCTCCAGGGGGTATCCGCTCCTATCTTTACTGGTTTGCGCCGGCGGAGGAACCTGTTCAGGTATGGCCTGCTGGCGGCTTTGGCCCTCCCCATCGGCGTCCTTGTATACCATCGCCTGGCTATGCGGAGCCTGGCAGGGGACACAAGAATCACTGTCGGGGCCCAGACATCCCCTCCCTACTATTTCGTCCTCGCTGACGGTGAAATCGACGGACCCGTGTACGAGGTCATTCAGGAGGCGGCGCGGAGAAGGTCGCTGCCACTGGATTGGGTCGCCGATGAGGGCGGACCGGATCATGCCCTCACCACGGGTGCTGCGGACGTCTGGCCGATGATGGGCCGTCTGGTGTCCCGGACGGGCAAGTATGAGATTACGAGATCCTGGCTGGATCTCAGCTATATCCTGGTCCGTCCCTACGCGTGCACGGCGCCGCATGCCGCAAGCTCCGAACCGAAGAGCGTAGCGCATCGTGGCACGGAAGTAACGCGGAGCATCGTCTTTGACCGCTATCCAAGAGCGCGCAAGATCAAAGTTTCGTCTCACTCCGGAGCGCTGCGCGCCGCTTGCTCTGGGGAGGCTGACGCCGCGGTCGTGGTCGAGATTTCGACCGAGGGAGGGCCGCTGGAGCCTCCGCGTGAATGCCAGGCGCGCGGGATTTGCTTGAACACCACGCCGCTCACGACCATTGGTTTCGGCTTCGGTTCCCGCCCGGGATCCCGGAAAGCGCGTGCCGCCGCCGTGCTGTTGCGCACGGAAATCGACCGCATGATCGACGACGGCACGCTGGGAGGCATTCTGTTGCGGTGGGGAGTTTCAAGCGGCGAAATTCGCGCTCTCAGGGCCGCGCGCGTTGCCAGCGAAAGGACCAACCTCCTTGCCGCCATTGCCCTCGGTCTTCTGGTGGCCGTCGTGGTCCTTTCGTTTGTTTACAGGCGGCTGCGGCGCGCCAACGACGAAAGGAAACGCGTCCACGACCAGCTTGTCCAATCCCAAGCCGCCCTGAAGGTCGAGTTCGCACGGCGCACCGAGATGGAGGAGTGCTTTTACCAGTCACAAAAAATGGAAAGCCTGGGCCGGCTGGCCGGCGGTGTGGCGCACGACTTCAACAACCTCCTGACCGTCATCAACGGCTATGGAGAGATTCTTTTTGAGGAGACAGCGGGAACGCCCCTTCGGGAGCGCACCGCACAGATTGTCAACGCGGGGCAGAAGGCCGCCAATCTGACCCGGCAGTTGCTCGCCTTCAGCCGCAAGCAAGTCGTCGAATTCAAGCGGGTCAGTTTGAACGCGGTGGTGGAGGATACCACCAAGATGTTGCGGCGCGTGCTCGGGCCCGACATCGAACTGATCACCACGCTGGACCCGGCGCTCCGTGTCGTGCGCGCCGACACCGGCCAACTTGGCCAGGTGCTGCTGAATCTCGCCGTGAACGCCCGGGACGCCCTGCCCGGCGGCGGAACCGTCATCATTCGGACTCAGAACATCGTGCTCGATGAAACGTACACGGCCAAGCATCCCGAAGCCGTTCCGGGACCTTACGTCCAACTGACGGTCACAGACACGGGTGTGGGCATGAAGCCGGAAACGTTGGAGCGGATTTTCGAGCCATTCTTCACCACCAAAGAAGCCGGCCGCGGGACGGGTCTTGGGTTGGCAACCGTGTACGGCATTGTGCGCCAGGCACAGGGAAGCATCGCCGTAACCAGCCGGATGGGCTATGGGACCACGTTCAGCATCTACCTGCCGGGGTTGGAAGGCGCCGATGCGCCGGAAAACGATAGCGGCGAATTTCGATGCGCGCGCAGAGGGTACGAGACTGTCCTCATTGTCGAGGACCAGGACGAAGTTCGAAACCTCATGGCCGAGACCCTGGAAAGCAGCGGCTACAAGGTGCTCCGGGCGTCCACTCCCGAAGAGGCGCTTACGTTTTCAGGCGCCGAGCGGGTCGATTTGCTCATCACGGGACTGACATTTCGCGGCATGACCGGCAAAGAACTCACCGACAGCCTGCTATCGGTCCGGCCGAGACTCAAGATCCTGTACACCGGCGGCGAAGGCGAGCCCGGCGGCGGGGCGGAACTCCTCGCCAAACCATTCGGGCCGGGCTCTCTCTGCGTGAAGGTTCGCCAATTGCTCGACGATTGAAACCGGCGCTATTCGGCGCGCAGGGTAGCGGCGGGGTCGACGCGCAGCGCGCGAATGAGGGGCGCCGCAAGGCCGAGCGCCGCCATCAGCGACAGAACGCCGAACGATGCGGCCAGCGTGCCGAGGTCAGAGGCGGAAACTCCGGCCAGCAGCGCTTCCATGGCGCTTCCCAGCCAGTAAGCGCCACCCGCGCCCAGCGCGGCGCCCGCCATCGACAATAAGAGGGCTTCAAAAAGCACCAGCGAAGCGATGTGGCCGGCTTGGGCGCCCAGTGCCCGCCGGACGCCGATTTCCTGAGTTCTCTGTGCCACGGAAAACGCCAGCAAGCTGTGAATGCCGACTCCCGCCAGCATCAGCGCCGCCGCCGAAAATACGATAACCACCCACAACTGAGTTCGCCGCGCCGCGGTCTCCTCCGACACCAGCTCGGTCAGCGTCTGCACATCCGAGACGGGCTGTTGCGGGTCCGCCCGCTCCACGATCCTTCTAATCGCTGGAATGAGCGAATCCGGCCGCACGCTGGCGGCGATCACGAAATCTTTCGGCGCGAACCAGACAAACGCTTTGTCCGGCGCCTGCGAGTGTGCAAAGTACATCTGCGGCTCGCTGCGGAACTCAAGGCCGCGGAAACGTACGTCCGCCACAACACCGGCGATGGTAAATGAGAGGTCGCCGAAAGGGATGGCGAAACGCCGGCCCAGGCCGCTTTCACCCGGCCAGTGGTCCTCGACAAAGGACTGGCTCACAATGGCGACACGCCCGGTTTCGGGTTTGTCGGTGGATAAGAAGTCCCGGCCGCGAAGCAGCGGAATGCCCATTGTGTTGAAGTACTCCGGCGTGACAAACCGCGCTGAACCGCGGGTATCGCGGGCCTCGCCCGGAACGATGACTTTCCAGATTCCACCGCGAAAGTCGCCCATCGGCCGGAAACTGATGACCGACGCCGAACGCACGCCCGGCAAAGCGCGAATTCCTTCGAGGACGGTCTTATAGAAACGTTCGCGAGGTTCACGGTCCAGGTACTTCGGCATCGGCAGCGAGGTGCGAAACGTCAACCGCTTGACGGTGGCGAAGCCCGGCTCCTGAGCCTGCAATTTCAAGAGGGCCCGCCCCAGCAGTCCGGTCGAAATCACCAGTGCGAGCGAAGCGCCGATTTGAACGGCGACCAGTACCCGGCGCAGCCGCGCGTGCCGCATTGCGCCGCCCCCCCTGGCGCTCAGCGCGTCTGACCCAACCCGCAAGGCGGGCGCCACGCCGGCGGCGATTCCGGTCAATAGCGTCAGCGCGACGGCAAAACACAACACCCTCCAATCGGTCACCGGCACTTCCGCGATCGGCAACGCCGCCGGCGCCAGCCGCGACAGCAGCGGAACCACGATGATCGCCAAGCCCGTTCCCAGGCACCCTCCCAGCACGGCCAGAAACCCGCTTTCGGTGAGCAACTGCCGCACCAACCGGTCGCGTCCGGCGCCCAGCGCCGTTCGAACCTGCATCTCGCGTCTTCGCGAAGCGCCCCGGAAGGCCAACAGGTTGGCGAGATTGGCGCAGGCGATCAGCAAGACAAAAAAGGCTGCCGCCACCAGCACCACTAATGCCGTCCGGCTTCGCGCCGGGACTTCATCGCGAAGTGGAATGACCGTGATACCCCTCAGTTCTTCGCGGCTCGGATAGGCCTTCTCGATGTTGGCCGCCACCACGCTCATCCCGGCTTGGGCCTGTTCCAGAGCCACTCCCGGCTTGAGACGCGCCACGACGCCAAGGAAGCAGTTACCACGATCGGCGAAATCGTCCTCCGTAAAGCGCATGGCGGTCCAGATCTGCACATCCCGCCGCGGATAGTTGAAGCCGGCGGGCATCACGCCGATGATCGTGAACGGCTCGCCGTCGAGTTGGACCGGACGCCCGATCACCGCGGGATCGCCGCCAAAGCGCCGCAGCCAGAACCCGTGGCTCAAGATGACCGTACCCGGCGAACCGGCCCGGTCCTCCTCCGGCGTGAAAGTCCGCCCGAGTTCTGCGCCAATCCCCAGCACATGAAACAGATCGTGATTGACCGACGCGCCACTCAGGCGCTCCGGCTCTCCCAGTCCCGACAGATTAACGGTAAGCGCCCGGAACGCGGCCATCGATTCGAAACCGTGGCCCGCGGATTTCCAATCCCGATAGTTGGCCGGTGAAACATCCATCCGCGCGTATTCTCCGGTCTTCTGCCAGAGCTTGACCAGCGCCTGCGGTTCCGGAAAAGGCAACGCGCGAAACAGCACGTGGTCGGCGATTGAGAAGACAGCCGTCGAGGCCGCGACGCCCAGCGCCGCCACCGCCACCACGGCGCCTGTGAACCCCGGCGCTTTCCGGGCCGACCTCGCCGCCAACAGAAGGTCTTGGCGCAGCAGATCCAGGTGCGCTCCGGCGCCGGCCCGCGGGACATCGAGGCAGGCCGTCAACCAGAGCCACAAGCGCTCAGCCGGCGACGAGCCGCGCAGGCGTCTCCGGAACAATGCCTCCATCTCCGCGCCGTACTCCGCGCGGAACGCGGCAGGGCACGCACGCAACAGGATCCGGTACAGGTTCATCGCTGTGATCTCTGCGGGATCAGGCCGGTGGCGCGCGCCTGCGCGACCAGGCTTGCCAGGCGTTCCGCCTCGCTAGCCGCGGCTCGCTTGCCTTCCGGCGTGATCCGGTAATAACGGCGGCGCTCATCGTCGAACTCCGGCGCGGGCCGCTCTTCGCTCTCAACCAGCAACCCCTGCTCGACCATGCGCTGAATCGACCGGTACAGCGTCCCCGGGCTGAGCTTGAGCTTGCCGCCGGTCCTCTGCTCGATCTCGCGAATAATGCCGTAGCCGTGACGGTCTTCCGACGCGAGCGCAAGAAGGATGTGAAAGCACGCGTCGGGGAGCCGGGGTGATTCTTCAGCCGCCATATCGCAATTATATCCACATTGGATATATCCGCGACACATAGAGTTGTAACACTTTGAACGCGAAAAGAACCGCTCGCGCGCCAGACGAGGAGCCTGGCGCGTCCTCCGAACCGCACAATGCCGCTCTCGCCAGAGCGCAGGTTGCCGCCCTGGGGCCAGCCGGACTCCGAATGCTTAACCCAGACTACGCCGGAACGTCTTCCGCCACGCTGACGACTTTGGCGTGACGGTAGAGCCGCTCGAGGTCATAGTATTCCCTCGCCTTTTCGGAGAACACGTGCACCAACAGGTCGCCATAGTCGCCGAGTATCCACTCGGCGGCATTGTAGCCTTCCACGTTGGATGGAATTTCTCCGCCTTCCTTCTTCATTTGGAGCGCAATCTCGTCCCAAATAGCCTGGTTCTGTTTGGTGTTGGAACCGGTGCAAATCAGGAAGTAGTCGGCAAAGGAGGTGACCCCGCGCAGATCCAAAATCCGGATGTCCTGGGCTTTTTTTGCTTCCGCAGCCCTCAAAGCAATCATCCAATTGGGTGTCGTTTCACTGAACACCGCTGGATCCGATTTCGTCTTTCGCAGGTGAGAGTAATGCCTCCTGAGTCGATCGTACTACAATGAAAAAAGTGTGCAAGTCTTTTCTTGTTTTCAGTTTGTTAACAGGACTTGCTTTCTCTAGCTCCGCGCAGGAGCGGGATCCCGGTCTCGAAAGGCTCAAGGCGCTGGTCGATATGGGGGCCGCGCCGCGCTCCGCCCTGGAGAAGGCTCAAGCCACGATCGACGACCGGCAGGATGATGCCATCCTCAAGCGGACGCTGTACGGTGAGCTCAGGGTTGAGGATTTTACCGGCACGAACGTCAGCGAGATGATCAGCGCCGCCGAACGGCGCCTGGAGCGCGTCGAGAAGCGCCTAGCGGAAGTCAAACCGCTGGTAGAACAGGGCATTTACGCACGCAACACCCTCGATCCGCTCAACGAAGAGCTGGCGTTTCGCCAAAACACCCTGCAACTGGCCAGAGACCGGGCTTCGTTTGTGCGGCGCCTCGCCGAAATGGCCGAGGCTGAACAAGCGGTGCAAACTGAAATCGCCGGACCCGCCCTAACGAAGCCGGTCTGGCGGCGATTCGACGGCAAGGCTCCATTCAGCGCCCCGCGGATGAAATCTCTCTTTGCAGCCTACGAGAAGAAGTTCGGCCGGCAAATGCCGGTCAGCGCCTACGGCACAACGGCGTTCCACCGCGCGCTGGGTTTCGACCATACGGGACGTATGGACGTGCAACTGAACCCCGATTCGGTGGAAGGCGAATGGACGATGAAACTTCTGGAGACGCTGGACATCCCGTTCTTTGCTTTTCGCGGCGCGGTGGCGGGTTCGGCCTCGGGCGCGCACATTCACGTTGGGCCGCCGAGTCTCCGCAAGACAGCCGTAGCGGACTGATGTCCCCACGCCTCGAAGTCCTCATCCCCGCCACGCGGATCGCGGCCCGTGTCGCCGAGTTGGGAGCCACGATCAGCCGAGACTACGGTGACGGGGAAATCGTCATCATCGGAGTCCTGAAAGGCTCGTTCATGTTCATGGCGGACCTGCTGCGCCACATCACATGTCCGGTCACCCTGGAGTTCATGGCCGCGCGCAGCTACGATGCCGGGACCACCACCTCCGGACAGATCGAGGTGACCAAGGACCTGGGCCGCCCGATTGAGGGCAAAGATGTCCTGCTCGTTGAAGACATTATCGACACCGGACTAACGCTCAATTACCTCAAGCTGCTGCTGGCTCAACGCCAACCGCGCTCCTTGAAAACCGCGGCATTTCTCGACAAGCCGTCCAGGCGCCGGATTCAAATTTCCGGTGAATATATTGGCTTCGAGATCGAAGACAAGTTTGTAGTCGGCTACGGACTCGACTTTGAGCAGAAATACAGAAACCTGAAGGACCTCTGCGTCCTGGTCTCCTAGCCGAACCGCACTCCTACCTCGGTTCCAATCCTGCGAATATACTCGCGGCCTTCGGCGTACTCCTCCGCTGTCTTGAGATGTTCGAGCATCAAGGGGACCGGCGCCGGCAGCGAGGCCAGAGCCGGCAGAAACGCCTTATAGTCCACCTGCCCCCGCCCCGGAATCACCTCGCGGAAATGAATGTTCATCTCAACCTCCCAAGCAAGGTCCTTCGCGTGGCAGGAAACCATCCACTTGCCGAGTTTCGCCACGCACTCCTCGATCAGGGCGCCATTCCGATAGAAGCGCTCCGGACTGTTCACAATATTGCAGGGGTCAAAATGAACGCCAAAGGCCGGGCGGCTGACCGCGCGAATCAACTTCAGGTAGGAATCCGGACCGTCCGGAATCCCCCAGCCCATCATCTCGACGCTGTAGCGCGTCCGCTTCGGCTTGACCGCGTCGATGAGTTTGCGGGTGGTCTCGACCGTGGCGTCGAAGAACTCCTGGCTCAGGTTCTTCGGATGCGGGCCATACCAGATCTTGTCATTGAACGAACCGGCGATATCCACGCAACATCGCGCGCCCACGGCCTCGGCCAGGGCCAGGCGGTCGCGCACGTAATCAAAATTCTTGCTACGCTTTGCGGCGTCGGGATCGAGCAGGTTAACCCAGGCGCCGACTTCCGAAATCACCACCCTCTCGGCGGCAAAGGCTTTCTCGATCGCCGCGATGCGATCCTTCTCCTCCAACTTCACCGCTGGGCAATACGCGGCGCTGTAACCGAGGCGGCGGTGCTCCCGGGCGAGTTCCGCCGGATCGTCACTCTTGAGGAAAATGGGGCCTCCCAGCAGTACCGCGGACCGGGCTTGAGCCGCGGCCAGCGCGGCGGGCGAGGCGAGCAATTCGCGACGGGTCAACATGGCTTACAGCATATATCCCCAGCCGGACTACCGTGCGGCTTGCACGAAGTCCCAAAGCTGGCCCGCACGACCGCGGATGGCGTCCCGGTCGCGCTCCAGCACGAATCCGCGCTGGATGAGATCCGCGGCGGCCGCGTCGATTCGTTCCAGATATTCTGCTTTGCCGGAGTAGCGCTCCTCAATCGGCGGGCGCGCATCGCCGGCGGCGCGTTCCTTCCTGACCCGCGCAAACGGTATGAACGAGCCCACCATCGAGTAGAGTTCGTTCGGCGCGCCTATGGACGCCGCACGGAGGTTCCAACCGGTGTAAGTGCCCAGCGGCGAGGCCACCTCCGGCATGCGAACTCCGCCCTTATCGTTACCGTCCGAATCTACTTGCGGCAACATCACGGGAAAAGGTTTGCCAAGCTTCGGCGGGTCGATGGAAACGATTCCCTTCGATAGAAACTCCGGACCGTAATCGGCTCGCCAGGCGTTCATGGGATGCGCGGGCGGTTCAACCCCCGGGATCTTCGGAAATTTCAGTTGGGCCAGCGGCGCGAGTTCACCGGAACTCAAATCGGGATATTGCGACGGCGGAGGCTCCTTGCCGTCCTTGAGCCAAGCTTGCATGGCTTCAAGCAGAGCCCGGAACACGGGTCTGAAGTCGTTGGGATTCGACAGGTATTGAGTGCTGTTCCGCACAGGCGGCAACCGCCCGGGCCCGTGTTGGGTACCCGCCATGAAGTAAATCCGCGTATCCTTGGCCGGCGCGACATCGGCGCGCCCGTCAAGCGTGATGTGAATCAAAGCCGCGTCACGCCCCCAGTACTCGTAAGAACCGTTGGTGTAGAAGATCTTGGGTACGACGCCCAGCGACTCGCACTTGCTCAACAGGCCGTCCGTCAGGCCCGTCTCCGGATCCGTCTGCGCGGCATCGGTGAACGGAAAGAGATCGGTTGGGTACAGGGTGTTCAGAAATGGATGGCCATCGCGCGAAGGCTGGGCAAAGCGGTGATTGAAACTGCCGCGGCCTCCGCCGGCGACATCGGCCCACACGCCGTCGAACACCTTGCGCCCCCTCTCGTCCTGGTTGAAACCGAAGTACAGGAAGGTCCGCAGAAAGCGGCCGCTTTGCGAAACGCCAAAGCCGATCGCCCGCTTGATGTACTCGGTTTGATCGCCCAACAGCGTGACGCCGTTGCCGCCGTACTTCAGGAACGAGACCAGGTCGCGGATTCCGGCGGGTCCCAGGCCGGTCACCACCGGATCCTGCGCGTGATAGACAATCTCGTAGATGCGGCCGGGTTCGAAGCCGGCGCTCATCTCAATCGCTGTCCGGCCGGAGGTGAAGTTCCAGGATGTATTCGGAATTTCCTGCCGCTCGCCCGCATCCGAGTTCCGGACAGTGAGTTTGAGTCCCGGCGTCTCCAAGGCAGGGTAGGCGTGGTGATTCCGGTCGGCCAGCGGCATGCGGGCCGTCTTTTGGGATGGGATGAATTCGGACCGGACCAGACCGGTGATGGGCCGCGTGCCGTCACGCGCCACCGGCGCATACAGCCGCAGCAACCCGGCTTGATCGGGCACGTCAGCCTGCCAGCCAAGCCACACCAGCGTGTAGCCGCGCTCGAGCAGGAACAAGTCTCCCAAGGACTCATTGGTCGCGGAATCGGTGGTGGCGTGATTGTAGCCGAACCGGCCCGGAGTCCCGCGTCCGCCGCGGTTTGATACTTCAAACAGCACCGTCCCGTTGCCCTTGGCCGAGTCGCGCGGTTTCAAGACGTACAGATCGGCCGAGAACTCGACCATCCCCTGGCCGTTCTTCGGTGCGTAGTCGATATCCCGGATGATGCGGTTCTGCGGCAGTTTGGGATCGACCGCGAAGTAGGCTTTGGCCCGGACTCTCTCGTAGCCGCCTGCCGGGCCCAGCGATTTGCCGCCCATCACGTCGGAGCGCTCTTCCACGTTGATGCGCAACAAGCCGGCGTGGCTCACCGCGGCGGCAGAGAGTATCAGGACAGCGCTGCGCAGCATAATCAGCTATTAGACTCGCGCCTTCAGGCCAGAGTCAAATTTGCCTTGGCCCTGAGCGTCAAGTCCGAGAGTTCGCCTCGGGCGAGCTTGGGAAAAGCCGCGGCGGCGATCATGGCCGCGTTGTCGGTCGACAGTCCCGGCGTTGGAAAGAATGCGGGAACCGGGAGCCGCCCGGCGGCGCTTCGGAGCCCGCGATTACATGCCACGCCGCCCGAGATCACAACGCAGCGGAAGTCCTGGTCCGCGATCACCGCCTCCACCCGCCTGAGCAGTTCCTCAATCACAACGCGCTGGAACGCGGCGATGGCGTTTCGCGCCGGAACGGGCGTCAAGGCCAGCCATTCGTCAAGCGTGGGCCGTGGGTGGGCACGAAGGAAATCACGCCGCGCGTTGATTTCCGCTTGCATATCCTGGGATTCAACCCAGCGCAGCATGGCTGTCTTCAAGCCGCTGAAGCTGAAGTCCAACGCGTTGCCTTTCATCCTGGCGAGCGGCAAGGGCAACGCCGAGGCGTCGCCGAACGGCGCCAACTGATCGAGTACCGGCCCGCCCGGATAACCGAATCCCAGAAGCTTGGCGACCTTATCGTATGCTTCGCCCGCCGCGTCGTCTCGCGTCTTTCCCAACAGCCCGTATTCGAGCGAACCGGTGACAGAGAACAGGTGCGTGTGGCCACCGCTGGCGACCAGGGCGAGAGCCGGGAATTCAACCTGCCCGCGGGCTTCCATCAGCACCGCGTGGATGTGGCCTTCGATGTGGTTGACACCGATCAGCGGCAGCCTCCGGACGCTGGCGATGGCCTTGGCATACGTAATTCCGACCAACAGCGACCCCACCAGTCCCGGACCGGCGGTCACGGCGACGGCGGCCAGATTGTCCCAGGTGACCGAAGCTTGCTCCATGGCTTCACGCACCACCGGCACGATAGCCCGGAGATGCTCGCGAGAAGCCAGTTCCGGCACAACACCGCCGTACTTGCCGTGAACATCGGTCTGAGAACTGACCACGCTTGAAGCCACACGCCGGCCATCTTCCACGACGGCCGCGGCCGTCTCATCACATGAGCTTTCGATGCCGAGGATAAACGCCATTGAGGGGCGGCGGCTTCAGGCCGGCCGCTATTCTGGAATTGTTGAACCTGTCTGACTTCGATTATCCCCTTCCAGCCGGACTGATCGCACAGGAACCGCTGGAAGACCGCGCCGGGTCGCGGATGCTCGTGGTGAACCGGGCGGCGGGGACGTGGCAGGATCATATGTTCCGCGACTTGCCGGGCTTTCTGCGTCCTGGCGACTGCCTGGTTCTGAACGACTCGCGCGTGATCCCATGCCGCCTCCTCGGCGACGCTGGGGGCCACGCCGTGGAAGTGTTTCTGCTCCGGAAACTCGACCACGGCGGTCATACCTGGCTCGCGCTCGGCAAGCCCGGAAAGCGTTTGCGCCCCGGCGCCTCCGTCAAAGTGGGACCGCAACTCGAGATCAGGATTCTCGAAACCCGCGAACGGGGCGAACGAGTCGTGGAGGTACGCGGTGACGGCGACGTTGATTCGATCCTGGAATCGGCGGGCCACATGCCGCTACCGCCCTACATCCACCGTAACGACCGCCCGGAAGACCGCACGCGCTACCAGACCATCTATGCGCGTCAGCCGGGTTCGTCCGCCGCGCCCACCGCCGGCTTGCATTTTACGCCACAGGTCCTGGAACAGTGCCGGGGAGCGGGCGCAACGGCGGCGCGCGTCACGCTGCACGTGGGGCTGGGAACCTTTCAGCCGCTCCGTGAAGAGCACGTCGAGGAAAACAGGCTGCACTCGGAATGGTTCGAAGTCTCACCCGAAGCCTCGCAAGCCATCAGCGCCGCGCACCGCGTGATTGCCGTGGGAACCACCAGCGCGCGGGTCCTTGAATCGGCTTCGGTTTCCGGGCGCGTTGAGCCTGTCTCCGGCGAGACAGACTTGTTCATCTATCCCGGCTACACGTTCCGGGCCACCGCGGCGATGCTCACCAACTTCCACCTGCCCAGGTCGAGCCTGTTGTTGCTGGTGTCCGCCTTCGGCGGACGCGAACTGATCCTGGGAGCCTATCACCACGCGGTCCGCAACCGCTACCGGTTCTTCTCCTATGGCGACTGCATGCTGATTCTGTAGGCGCCCGCCGCTTACGGAGCGGTCCCCCGCGGCCGCGCGTGGTAGACTTCTCATCCATGCTCAGCCTATTTCTCCTGTTGGCGGCGGTTCTATCGCCGGAAGCCGAAATCAGGGCCGTTCTGGACAAGCAAGTGGAAGCCTGGAATCGCGGCGACGTCGAGACGTTCATGACCGGTTACGAAAACTCACCTGACACGACGTTCACCGGCGGCAAAGGAGTGACACGCGGCTACGCGCGAGTGCTGGCCAACTACAAACAGCGCTATCCGACCAGGGAAGCCATGGATACTCTGCGGTTCTCGAAGCTCGAAATCCGCCTCATCGGATCCGAGGCGGCGCTGGTTCTGGGACAGTTCGACCTCATCAACCGGAAACTCAGCGGCCACTTCACGCTGGTTTTTCGCATGACCCCGTCGGGTTGGAAAATCATTCACGATCACACGAGTTGAGGCTGCCCCGGCCGGGTTTCAGGACTCGCGCAGCCCCAGGTTGTTGACCAGGCGGTGCAGGTAGTTAGGGTGCACGTCCAGGATCTGCGCGGCTTTGACGAAGTTGCCGCCGGTCTGCGCCAGAGCCTCGGACACGATTCGCCGTTTGGCGTCTTGCACAGCCGTGTGAAGCCCCTTGTCCGGAGTTTCTGTCTCAGTGCTGGTTTCAAACAGCGCTTCGGGCAGATCTTCAGGAAGGATGATGTCGCCCGACCCCATGACCACGGCGCGCTCGATGGCATTCTCCAGTTCCCGCACATTGCCGGGCCAGGAGTAGTGCAGCAGCAGGCGCTGGGCTTTCGGCGCAATCGCCGTAATCGCCCGGTTGCAGCTTTCACCGTACTTGGCCGCGAAATGCTGCGACAGGGCGAGGATGTCTTCCCGGCGGTCGCGCAGCGGAGGTGTCCTGAGCGAGATCACGTTCAGCCGGAAGTACAGGTCTTCACGGAAGCGCCCCGATTTCACTTCCTGATCCAGGTTGCGGTTGGTGGCGGCGATGACGCGGATATCCAACTTCAACGTCTTGGTGCCGCCGACGCGCTCGAACTCGCGCTGCTGAAGCACGCGCAACAACTTGGCTTGAATGCTGAGCGGCATTTCGCCAATCTCGTCCAGAAAAACGGTGCCGCCCTCGGCCACCTCCAGCTTGCCGCGCTTCTGAACCTTGGCGTCGGTGAAAGCGCCCTTTTCGTGTCCGAAAAGTTCGCTCTCCAGGAGGGTCTCCTGGATCGCCGCGCAGTTCACCGCTACAAAGGGGCCATTGGCCCGCGGACTGTTGCGATGAATGGCGCGGGCCACCAGCTCCTTGCCCGTCCCGCTCTCACCCTGTAGCAGTACCGTCGAATTGGTGGCCGCGACCCTCGATATCTGGTTGTACAGCGTCTGCATGGCGGGGCTGCGGCCCACCATGTCGTGCTGAAGCTGGTTTTCCTCAGCCAGACGCCGGTTTTCGGCATGCAGCCATTCGACGTAGCCGAGGTTTTCCAGCGCCGTCGAAGCAATCTCGGCAATCGACGCCAGCAACTCGAGATGCCGCCGGTTGTAGCGCGCCGCGCCGCCGGTCAGCGCCAGGTAGATCAATCCCGTGATGGGCGCCTGCGGCGCAGTCTGGAACGGGTCGCGCACATGCAGCGGAGCCGCCAGGATGTTGCGCAACTGTAGCCCGACAATGCTTTCCGAAGTCAATTCCCCGGAGTCGGTCAGCAGCACCGCAACTTTTTCGGCGATCACCTTGCGCACAATGCTGCGGCTCAACGGAACGCCCGACATGCTGCTGCCCCGCGAAGAGCCTTGAATCTGCGTGATCGTCTCGTTGGGACCTTCCGGGTCGATCAGCACCGCGCCGTAGTCGGCCGGTATCGCCCGCAGCACAACCTCCAGGATTCGAGCCGCAACCGCCTGCGACGCGTTGGCGGCCGATGTCAGAGCCCGCATCTCCTTGAGCACCGCGCTGACGTCCAGCAGCAGCCTGAGGTCCCGGTCGGGAATGTCGCTGGAACTCAACTCCACCGTGCCCGACATCATGACGGTATCGTCGAAACGGACCCGCTCGGCCGTCTGCGTCAGCGAGCCCAGGTCGAAGGAAAACACCGAACGCCCCAGCCGGATCAGGTCTCCGGCCTTCAGGACGTGGTGTTTGGCGAGGATCCCATTGACGTAAACGCCGTTGAGGCTGCCCAGGTCCCGCATTTCGTACTTCCCGTCCACCTGCGTGACGGAACAGTGGCGCTTGGAGATCTCGGCGTCGGGCAGGCTGACCTGGCACTCCCCGAGCCGTCCGATGACGGTTTCCGCACCGGAGAGCTCGTATGTTGCACCCTGAAATGGACCAGAGATCGCGAGCAAGCGTGCTGGCATTTGCCTGACTTGACAGTATAACGAAGCCAGCAACTCGTGACGGTGCGCTTATGCTTCCGCGTTACGAGGTTAGTCGAGCCGCTTTTGGAACCGCAGCGCGCTCAGAAACAGGATCGCGAATCCGAACACGGCGAGCGCCAGGATCTGCGGCCACAGGATCGCGACGCCGGTCCCCTTGAGAAACACGCCCCTGACGATGTCCATGAAGTAACGGAGCGGGTTCAGATAGGTCAGCCACTGAATGACCTCCGGCATGTTCCGGAGGGGAAACGCGAAGCCGCTGAGCATAAAGGCTGGCTGGAAGAAGAAGAATGCGCCCATCATCGCCTGCTGTTGCGTTTCGGAAACGGTCGAGAGCAAAAGCCCGGCGCCAAGGGTGGTCATCATGAACAGCAGCGACGTGCCCAGGATCAGGAGCAGGCTCCCCCGCAGCGGCACATGGAAGAGTTCGAGCGCAATGGCAATCACCAACGCCATATCGATGAAGCCTACGATCAGAAATGGAATCGTCTTGCCCAACATCAATTCGATGGGCCGGATGGGCGTGACCATGATCTGCTCCATGGTCCCGATTTCCTTCTCGCGAACGACGGATAGGGCTGTCAACATCAAGGTCACCAGCGTGATGATGTTGACGATGATGCCGGGAACAAAGTAATTGCGGCTCTTCAGTTCCGGGTTGAACCAGACACGCGTTGCGGCCTTCACCGAGGGCATGGTCACGCGGATGGGGCCGTCCGCGGTCCGGCCCACGAGTTTCCGCAAACTCAACGTCTCCATCAACTCCTGGTTCTCGGCGCCGATGACTCCGGCCGCATAGTTGGCGATGATCGCCGCCGTATTGGAGTTGGCCCCATCGACCAGCACTTGTACGCCGGCCTGCCTTCCGCTCTCAATAGCGGCGCCGTACCCGGCTGGGATGCGCACCAGCGCCTGCGCGTCGCCGCGATCCATGATGCGCTCCACATCCGCTTCACTCTGCGCCAGGCGGGCAATGTCGAAGTAAGGCGACCCTTCAAACCGCTTCCTCAGTTGCTCGCTCCGGGGCGAGCGGTCCAGGTCCATCCATCCGAGGCGGACGTGCTCGACGTCCAGGCTCACCGCATAGCCGAAGATGATCGTTTGGAGCAGCGGCGGAATGATCAGGACGAAGCGCATGCGCGGGTCTCGCAGGGCCT
>JADZCI010000286.1 GCA_020851655.1 Bryobacterales bacterium | reverse complement strand
TGCTTGCCCTGGTTTACATCTCCGCGCGGGTTGCCGACGGCGTCCTGCAAATGGCCCTTCATATCGCCGGCACAGTCGCGGTCTTCCCCGCCTTTTTGGCGCTCAGCCTGGAGCCCATTCGCGATGCCGGCCGGTGGACGGGACTTCGCGAGGCCGCTTGGGCCGTGGCGCTGCTGCTGCCGGTTATCATCGCCTGGCGATTGGGCATCCGTCCCTGGTGGGTGGCGGCCGCGATGGCCGTTTGGGCCGCCTGCCTGGCTCTCCTACGTGACGGCCCGGCGCTGGCGCGCCACGGGTGGGATGCCGCCGGATGCGCAGTCTATGTGAGTTGGGCCGTGCGGACCGGGAGCGTTCTTCGCGTAAACCTTGGCGTCATCGGCTTCGCCATCACCGTCCTGATGTTTTACTTTTCCAGCGTCATGGACAAGCTGGGGCGTTCACTGAGCCTGATTACGTTGGGCGTTTTGTTGCTGGGTGGAGGATGGGCGCTGGACCGCTGGCGCCGCAAGCTGATCGCCACGATTACGGAGAACCGGCCGTGACGGGTCTGTGGAAGGCTCTGTTAGTCCTGTTGTCGCACGTTGCCATCGTGCTGGGCATTGCGGCCAAAGCCCGCTATGACCGGGACACGCTGCCGCGCGCCTGGGTAAAGACGGTCCCCGCCGACCCGGACCATCCCCTTCGGGGACGCTATGTCCGGCTGGTGCTTCAAGTCGGCTCCTGTGGTCCCGCTCCCGTGGGCACAGCCCCTGCCCGCATGCTGGTGCGTGACGGCAAATTGTGCGCGGAAGCCGCGCCGGACGAGCCATACGGCCCAACGCTTGTCTCCGGACCGGGCGGCACGCGGCTTGCCGGAGAGGTGATGTTTTACATTCCTGAACACGCCGAAGATCCTTCCCGCCGTCCCCACGGCGAGGAACTGTGGGTGGAAGTCGCAGTCTCCGAACACGGCCTTCCTCGCCCCATCCGGTTGGGGGTAAAAAAGAGCGATGGGCCGATTGTTGAAATCCGATAGACTCGTCGGAAGTGAGAGTCTTCATCGCGTTCGTTTTCGTATCGGTTTGTTGCGCCGCTGACCGCCGCCTGATTCTGCACGCCGACGATCTGGGTTTCTCCCATGCGGCCAACCGCGCCTCCATTGAAATGCTGGAGAAAGGTTTTGTCTCGAGCGCGTCGATCATGATGCCCTGTCCGTGGGTTCCGGAAATCGCCGCATGGGCGCGCCAGCATCCCGAGAAGGACCTTGGTCTGCACCTGACGCTCACCAGCGAGTGGCGTACCCTTCGCTGGGCGCCGCTGGCGCCGCGCGACAAGGTTCCTGGCTTGCTCGACCCCGACGGATATATGTGGAGGAGCGTCGAGGAAGCCGCCCGGCACGCCACG
Organism: Bryobacterales bacterium; assembly: GCA_020851655.1. GTDB lineage: Bacteria > Acidobacteriota > Terriglobia > Bryobacterales > Bryobacteraceae > JADZCI01. The sequence goes on along the minus strand of JADZCI010000286.1, from coordinate 2,743 downwards.
CCGCTCGAAGTGGAGATCGAACTCCGGGCCCAAATCGAGAAAGCCAAGACCATGGGCATCGCCTTCACTCACCTCGACACACACATGGGCACGCTCTATGCGCGCCCCGACTACTTTGCCGTGTTTGAGAAACTGGGGCGCGAATATGGTGTCCCCATCCTGCGGGTAAAGCCGTCGGAAAGCGCGCGGCGCAGCGCGCCCAAACCCACGGTGGACTACCTGTTGTCTCTGGAGCCAAAATACCAGCAGGAAGGCACATTCCGCCTCGACTCTTTGCTGACGGACGCGGCAGCCGGAGAGAAGGATTACGCCCGGCGCCGGGAGCTCTACCACAAGAGTCTGCGCGAATTGCCCGAAGGTACGCACATGCTGATCTTGCACCCGGCAATCATGGAAGAGGAGTTGAAGGCCGCCACCAATTCCGCTGTCCAAAGGGATGGCGACTACCGGATTTTTTCCGATCCGGCAACGGTGCGTCTGATCAAAGACCAGGGAATAGAACTCGTCGGTTGGAAGGACGTTGCTCCAGGCAACAAGAGGTAATTTAGCCGTGAACTGGCTCACAGATACGATTCTGCGTTGGGATGGGGCGCCGCTCGCTAACGCACTGAAGGCGCAGGGCGGCGTCAGCGCTCTGCTGGCACAGGATGCCCAGGTGCGCTACGTCACGTGGGTGGACTCAGCCAAGGCCGGGCCGCGAGAAACCGTGGCGGTCACAGACGGAACCTGGCCCGGCATTCAGCGCGCGGGACGGCCGCGCAACCCGGATGATTTCGTGGCTGCCGCAAGCCGCCTGCCCTGGGTGGACGCCAACGGGTACCTGATTTCGTGCCTGCGCGCGGTACGGCCGGAACAGCCTGCTCTGCTGGCGCCCGCGGCCAAGGAAGGATCCGCTTCCGCCGGACTGGAACTCTCCTTGATCGAGAGCCGCGTCTGGGGCGGGAATTGCCTGTTGGGGCTGCCCCCGGACTTCCGCCAAACCCTAATCTCCGGCCAAGCCAAAGCGGTAGACACCTGGAATCGGCTGGGGCGAACGGCGAAATGGCTCAACGAGAATCAACAACTGTTCGGCCACCCGGTTGTGCCCACCATCACGCAAGTCGTGGACACGACCGGCGAATCGGCCGAATTCTGCAATCTGATGACGCGCCAGATCGCGACCCCCGCCGTGGTGGCGGCCCACCGCATTCCGCCTCCCGCTCCGGACAGGATCCTGGCGGTGGTGGCGGTGGGGATCGCCGACCCGGCGCCTCCGGCGCGAGCCGCCTTGCTGAACCACGCCCGGGCCGGCGCGTCTTTGGTGGTCGAAACCCGCGGTGCCAATCCCTGGTGGCAAACCAAGGAATTGAAGCTGGTCCGCAAAGAAGACGACCGCGACTTTCACACGCTCGGCAAGGGCCAGATCATCGCCTACCACACGGCTGTGGAAGATCCCAGCGAGTTTGGGCTCGACGTCATCGACATCGTCACGCACAAACGCCGTGCCTTGCGAATCTGGGACGCGCCCGCCGTTGTCGGGCTGATCACCACGCCACCCACTGGCGCCAAAGTCCTGGTGCACCTGGTCAACTACGGCGAACCGCGGGATTACGACTTTCCTTTCCGCGCACAAGGCGTCTATCTGAAAGCCACCTTGTTGCGTCCGGGAAAGGCTCCGGAGGAGATCAAGGCTGTCAAGCGCGCCGCCACGACCGAGGTCAGAGTGCCGTCTCTGGAGCGGGTGGCCATCGTCGCTCTGAGTTGACGCCTGGTTTTGGCCGGCGTGATGAGCCGGCCAAGCGCGGTTTGATGGTAGCGTTGGGAACAGAACCCTATGAGACAAGTCACCCTCTTGTCGTTTTTCAGCTTGGGACTCGCCACGCTTGCTTGCGGGCAGGGACGGATGGGGCGTGGAACGTCGCCGGATGCGCTGGAACATCCTCCCTTGCCTCACAGCGATCTCGAGCGCAGAGTGCTCAGCACGCTCAGCGACATGGTCAAAGCCGGGGACCTGTACGCCAATGTTCCGGCAAGTGACGGCCGTTTTTTGCGCCAGCTTGCCGAGGCGTCCAACGCCAAAGTGATCCTCGAAATCGGCACCTCGACAGGAATTTCCGGGTTGTGGTTTGCCCTGGCGCTCGACAAGACAGGCGGCAAGCTGACCACCTTTGAGATCGATCCGCGCCGCGCCGCGTCGGCGCGCTCGAACTTCAAAAAAGCCGGCGTCGATCGCCTGATCACGATCGTTGAAGGCGACGCCCACAAGAACATTGCGCAGTGGAAAGAGCCCATCGACATCGTCTTCATCGATGCCGACAAAGACGGGTACGTCGACTATCTGAACAAGCTTCTGCCCCTGGTCAAACCCGGTGGACTCCTGCTGGCGCACAACATGGATATGGTGCCTGACTATATTCGCGCCGTCACCACAAACCCCGCCCTCGACACGACGTTTTACACGAGCGGAGGCGGGATGGCGGTGACGCTGAAAAAGCGGTAGCACGCGCCGCGCAGGTTGGGGCAATTCGCTCAGAGGCTGTTCAAGCTGTTGTTTTCCCGCCAGGCTCTTTGCGGTCTGGGGCATTTTGCGCAGGGATCCGCGCTGGACTTCAGTCTTAAGTGATTGAAAAATAAACTATCGGCACATGGCAGATGACGTGCGAACGAGAACAGCATGGAACCTGTGGCGCGGAACGGGGTATCCAAGCCCCGGCTGGTGTTCTGGGAGATGACGACCGGGTGCAACCTGCGCTGCATCCACTGC
>JADZCI010000285.1 GCA_020851655.1 Bryobacterales bacterium | reverse complement strand
GCGCGCGTATTTCTGTCAGGCAGGAGTCTACGGTGTCGAAGCTGATCACAGCCTTTGGTCTGGGCATGATTGCCGCCGGACTGGCGGCGTATTTGTTTATCTCGACTCATTCTTCCGAACCTCGAAACGTTGCGGCGGCGCCCGCTACGGTTGGACCTGCTCCACCGCCCGCACCCTTACCGGACCTTCCGCAACCGGCTGACCTGCCGCAAGTCAAGGCGAAAGACGCCGCATCCAAGCCGCGCCCGCGTCCCGCCAACACGGTTGCGAAGCCTACGCCGACTCCTGCCCCGGGCGCCACTGATGTTGCACCGGTAACAGCTCACGCGGCGCCGGAAGCGCCGGTTCAAGCCAAGGTGGAAAGCCCACCGCCAGCCGTTGAACCCGCGCCAGCCATCCCGGCGCAAGTGGAGCCTCCACCTGCTCCGCCCCCGCCGCCCGCGGCGCCCAGAACTCCGCGAACGGCCCTGATTCCGGCGGGGACGTTGATCACGGTGCGTCTTAACGAGCCGCTCAGCAGCGCCCACAACCAGGCCGGCTACACCTTTCGCGTCATCCTGGAGCAGCCTCTGATTTCCCAGAACCTCGTAATTGCCGAGCGGGGAACGGTACAGCTAGGCAAAATTGTCGACTTGACAAAGGGTGGCCGGGGTCCCAAGGCTCAGTCCAGCCTTTCCCTGGAACTTACGGAGTTAACGACCGCCGATGGCCAGAAGGTGGCGGTCCATACCGAGACTTTCGTTCACAAAGGCGATACGGCGGCGGGCTGGCATGAAGCGGCGAAGGTGGGCGCGGGCGCGGCCATTGGGGCAGCCATCGGCGCCATTCTTGGCGGCGGGCAGGGCGCGGCCATCGGCGCCGGCATCGGCGGCGCTGCCGGAACGGGCGCCGTCCTGGCGTCCAAGAGCGCCGAGGCGCGGCTCCCCGCCGAGACTCGAATCACATTCCGCCTTACCGAACCGGTTACCCTGACAGAAAAGCTCGACTGATCTCGCCATATTGCACCTAGATGCCACTGGACAAGGAACTTAAGGACACCGATACTAAGCCTGTTGTGCCTGAGCTGCCTTCCGCCATTACGGTAGTGGACGACTCGCCATCGGTGCGAAAGGGCCTCGGCCGCCTGCTGAAGGCGCAGGGCTTCGACGTCGTCACGTACGAATCCGCTGAGCATTTCCTCGAGAATCAGTCGATTCCCGCGCAGCTAATGATCCTCGACATCAGCCTGCCGGGAATGAGCGGGGTCCAACTGCTGACCAAACTGCGGGCCGACGGGAACAACGTGCCAGTGATTCTGATCACCGCGCTAGAGGAGTCGGAAACCCAGGTGGCGCTGGCGGCGCTCGATTCGCCCATCTGCCTTCGCAAGCCTGTGGGGTGGGAGACACTCTCCAGCAGCATCAGCGAAGCATGGCTTGGCAGGCTCGCCACCAGGGCATAGATCTGCGTTCCGGTTGATATACTTCGGTTGGGCGGTGTGGGGTGTGCCGCGCGGTCGCTATGAGGGTTCGCCGTCTTCTCTCGTCTTGGCTTGCCGCTGGTGTGGCGCTGACTTGTTTTGCTCAACCGCGGCCATCACCGGGTTCGGCGGACGTCTTGATCCTGCTGCCCGACCAACCCGGACGGACTTTCACCAACCGTATCCTGACGGGCTTTCGCAACGTGCTGGAAACCCAGACCGATCCGTCCGTCAACGTTTTTGCCGAGTATTCGGGCGCCTACGCGGACGAGACGAGCGAGGTGGACTCAGCGCGGACAAACTGGGTAAAGGCCAAGTCGCGGAGCCGTCACTTTCGAGCCGTTGTCGCCGTAGGCTACCCATCGGTGGAACTGGTTCGCTCTCTGCGTGCGGAGGTTTTCCCCGAAGCACACGTCGTCTACGCGGTGGGCAACTTCGAAAAGACGCCCGCGCCGCTCGAACGATCCAGCGCCATGATCCTCATGGTCGACACGTACGAATCGTTCGGACTCGCCCGCCAGCTCATGCCGCACGCACGTTACGCGGTGCTGTGGGGCGGAGTGACGGAGTTGGACCGCGGCTTCTCAAAGGGCCTGCTCGACCGGTTGGGCAAGCGGTATGACGGGTTGGAAATCATGGATTGGATCGGCGAGCCGGTCGTGGAATTCAGAAAGAAACTCGCCACACTGAGCGGCGATGGATTTGTGTTTCTCTTGAGCGAGTTCGCCGACAGAAACGGGCGGCTACTGGACGCGCGGCAAACCATGGCCGCCATTGGACCGGTGAGCCCGATACCGCTTTTCGGCGTCTCGGACTTGACGCTGGGAGAGGGTCTCGCGGGTGGCTGTCTCATTTCGTGGGTCAACGTGGGCGCCGATCTGGCGCGCATGACGCTGAGTTCCTTAAGCGGGGAAATCAAGTCAGGCACGCAGCCGGACGTGAAGAACCACCTTCAGGCCGCGGTTGTGGATTGGCGGCAGCTCAGGCGTTACGGCATTCCGGAAAGCAGGATCCCTTCCGGAACGCGCGTCCGGTTTAAGCCAGCGCCGCTATGGAAGGAACATCGCGGCACGGTCATCGCCGCGGCGGTGGCGATTGCGCTGCAAGGCATCCTGATCGGCGGTCTTCTGCTGGAACGCCGGCGGCGTCTTCGAAGCCAGGCACTGGCCCGCGCCATGCTGAGTTCCGTGCCCGGCTACGTCGTCATGATCGACCCTGGCGGAAAGATCCTGCGAACGAATCAGCAATTTTCGCATCCGCGGAACGAGTTTGAAAAGTCCATGGCCAGGCTCACCCAAGGCGCTAATTACTTTGACGCGTTGACGGGTGCGCCCGCCTTCGAGTTAGTGTCCACCTCAGTGCGCGGGCTCGCAGCGGGTGAGATTCCAGATCTCGTGTTGGAGCAGTTCCAGTCCGACTCCTCGGGAGGAACGTGGTTTGAAATTCGCGGAGAGCATCTCGGACTAAAGCCTGGAGGAGCGGTGGTGGCGCACCTCGACATCACCGCTAGAAAGCGCGCCGAGGCGCAATCGACAGCAGAACGCGAGGCACTTTCCCACTTCGACCGCGTGGCCTCGCTCGGGTTGCTGGCCGCTTCCCTCGCGCACGAGTTGAACCAGCCTTTGACCGGAATGTTAAGCAATGCCGAAGCCGCCGAACAGCTCCTTTCCAGGACACCGCCGGATCTGAATGAAGCACGCGAGGCGGTCCGGGACATCGCCGGCGAGAACCGCCGCGCTACTTCCATCATCAACAAGATGCGGCAGTTGCTGAGGAAGCAACAAACTACTCTTCTACCGGTCAGCCTCAACCATGCGGTACGCGATGTTGCGGGCTTTCTGTCCGGCGACGCGGCTCGCAAACGCGTAAAGATCAAGATGGACCTGGACGAGAATCTGCCGCCAGTGCTCGCCGACATGACGCAGCTTCAGCAGGTTGTGCTCAACCTGATGACCAATGGCATGCAAGCCATGGAGGGCCAGGATCATGATAAGCGCTACCTGCACCTGTCCACTTCCTACAGTCCGATGCCGGGAGTGGTGGAACTAAGCGTTCGCGATAACGGGCGAGGTGTGCAAGGCCACGATCCGGCACGCATCTTCGAACCGTTTCACACCACGGGCGCCAACGGACTGGGCATCGGCCTCCCCATCTGCCGGCACATCCTGGATTCCATCCGTGGGCGGATATGGGTGGAGAACGCCGCCACCGGCGGCGCGATCTTCCATGTCACCATCCCGGCGATCTCGCAAGGTCAGAAGGCATCATGAGGCAAGGGCAGGCGCCGGCGCGCGGCACGGTCTACATCATCGACGACGACGCCGTGGTTCTCACGTCGCTCTCGCGTCTTATTCAAACCTCCGGCTACGACACCCGGTGCTTCGGATCCGCCATGGAATTTCTCAACCACATCGCGGAGGATCGCCGGCTGGGGTGCGCGATTGTCGATCTCCGGATGCCGGGGATGGATGGGCTTGAACTGCAAAGGCAGTTGCTCCGCACCGGGGTCTCCCTGCCCCTCATCTTTCTCACCGGTCACGCGGACATCCCGTCGACAGTTGAAGCCGTGAAGAAGGGAGCAGTGGACTATCTGACGAAGCCAGTTGCCTCGGAGACCTTGTTTCCCGCGATTGAGGCTGCGCTTCAATTGCATGCCCGGGCCCTTGCCGACGCCAGTGAAATGGGTGAGTACCGGAAGCTCTTTGAGACGCTCACTCCGCGTGAGAGAGAGGTGTGCCTGCACGTTTCCACCGGTTCCCTGAACAAGCAGGTGGGCGCGAGCCTGGGCATCTCCGAACGCACCGTAAAAATTCACCGCGCGCGCGGGATGCGCAAGCTGAAAGTGCAATCGGTGGCTGAATTGGTCCGCATGATCGACCGTCTCCAACTGAAGAACGCCGTTTCCGATGAATAGCCGCCGGGCGCCCCAGCAACAACAACAACTGGCGAACACGCTTGCAATTCAGAGACAATTGTAAGTTTCATGCCGTACCGCATCGACGATGTCCGGATTCAGGAACTGCGCGAACTGGTCACGCCCGCCGCGCTCATGGAGGAGTTTCCGCTCCAGCCCGAAAGATCGAAGCTGATCTATGAGGCGCGGCACGAGATCCACCGGATGCTGCACGACGGCGACCATCGTCTTGTCGTGATCGCCGGTCCGTGTTCGATTCACGACACGGACGCCGCCGTTGACTATGGCGGCCGATTGCTGGAGATGAGCCGCCCCTACGAGGGCGTCCTCATGGTTGTCATGCGGGTCTACTTCGAGAAGCCTCGGACAACCATCGGCTGGAAGGGGCTGATCAACGATCCGTTCCTCGACAACAGCTTCAAAATCAATGATGGGTTGCGGCGCGCCCGCAAGCTCCTGGTCGATCTCAACCGCATCGGGATTCCGGCCGGGACCGAATTTCTCGATATGATCACGCCGCAGTATATCGGCGACCTGATCAGTTGGGGCGCCATCGGCGCCCGAACCACCGAAAGCCAGGTCCACCGGGAACTGGCCAGCGGCCTATCGTGTCCGGTCGGATTCAAGAACGGAACCGATGGCAACGTGCAAATCGCCGTCGACGCCGTCCGCGCCGCGCGCGAGGCTCATCACTTCCTCTCGGTGACCAAGGCCGGCCATTCCGCCATTGTTTGCACGCGTGGCAATAAGGATTGTCACGTTATCCTTCGTGGCGGAAAACTCCCGAACTTCGACGAAGAATCCGTGCAGAACACTTTGCTCAACCTGCGCGCCCGTAAGTTGCCCGATCGTGTCATGGTGGATTGCTCGCACGCCAACAGCATGAAGAACTACCGTCTTCAAGCCGCCGTGGCGCGAAATTTGTGCGCCCAGCTGAACGAGGCCCAGGCGGGCATCTTCGGCGTGATGCTCGAAAGCAACCTGGTCGCCGGAAAGCAGGAACTGGTGAACCCGCCCTCGTTGACTTACGGACAAAGCATCACGGACGGCTGCATCAGCCTCGACGAGACTCGGGAAATCCTCGACATGTTGGCGGAGGCCACCCGGCGGCGGCTGGAGAAACTCGGCGCGGCGCCAAATTGACCGGAGCGCGAACCCAGGGCCTGACCCTCAGCTTCGCTGTGATAGCAGCGCGAGAATCAAAACCACGACGAGCCCGATGAGCACGGCGGCCAGAATCTTCCACACGCTATAGGGGCGGCCGCCCTGGACTTCGGCGGTGCCTCCGTTCACCAACACCTGGTAGACCTTGCCCTGAAAACGATAAGCGCCAATCCACACCGGAAGGAGGATGTGCTTGAATGTCACATCGCGATACTCGGTTTCAACGGACTGAACGCGCTGCTCGTCCCCGCCGATGTCGCGACGGCACTGGTCCTCGATCTGGTTCTTCATGACCCCTTTGGCGATCTCGTAACCTTGAGGCAAGCCGATCTGGTACCGCTGTGCCTTGAATCCGGCCAGGAAGCCGGGCTCGTAAGGCCGCACCGGTTCCGGCCCCCATGGGTCGAGCCGTCCTAACCGCTGCATGGAAACCGCCCGTGTCGCGGGAACCAGAACGTCGTCAAAGGAGAGAGACACCGTTCCCCATGCCGGCTCCCAGCGCGTGCGCATCACCTGGCGGGTTCGCTGCACCTGCCCGCCGTTCTCAACGCTGGTGTAGACCTCGGTCTCCCAGTGATGCGTGCCGCGTTCTCCGCGGTAGTCGCTCCTGGTATTGGCGTCGAACGTCCAATACGGAAGGTAGACTCCTTGCAGGGCCTCCGTTTGCGCGAGTTTCTTCAAGCCATCCGGAGCAAACCAAAGCCCGCGCAGCCATGCACGCACCGCCTGGTTGCCGGCCTCGCGGCTGACGTGGAACGGCAGCACGCCGTGTGGCGCAACCAGGGGGTCCGCGGCCTTGGGCTGCGCGACAATCGGAGCGGCGCAGAATGGGCAGGCGCCGGCTACCTCAGGCGGTTCGAACTGCACGGTGACGCCGCAGCCGGCGCAAGTCACTTGGAGAGCTTGCTCCGAAATCTGCCCGGCCGAGGCGTGCTCGTACTCGGAAAACGGAAGCTCCCGCAGCGACGGCTTCGATGCTTCGGGCACGGCGGCGGCGGTCCCGCAGTAGGCGCACTTCAGCTTTCCGGAACCGGGGTCGAATTCCATTGCCGCGTTGCAGGAAGGGCAAGGAAACCTATCCGCGGCCATGATACGTCGCTATCTCTCCGGCCCGACCTGGGCCGGCGTGCGAGCGGCTTGGACCTGCTCCCGCACAAAACACCCTTCAATGTGATCGTTCACCAGGCCCATCGCCTGCATGAAGGCGTAAACGGTCGCCGGCCCGACGAAGGTCCAGCCACGCTTCTTCAGATCCTTGGACAGCGCCTGAGCCTCCGGGGATGTGGTCATTTGCGCCAGAACCGCGCCCGTCAGCCGGCGCGGCCGCGACTCCGGCGCCGGTTCGTAGCGCCAGAAGTAGTTTGCCAGGCTGCCGAATTCCTTGCGCAATTCACGCGCCCGGCGCGCATTGTTGATGGTCGACTCGATCTTGCCGCGGTGGCGCACAATCCCGGCGTCCTGCAACAGCCGGTTCACCTCCCGCTCGCCAAAACGGGCCACCCGCTCAATCTCGAAACCGCGAAACGCCTTGCGGAACGCTTCGCGCTTGCGCAGAATCGTCAACCAGCTCAGCCCCGCCTGAAATCCTTCCAGGCAGATCTTCTCAAACAGCCGCGCGTCATCCCGCACCGGGAAACCCCATTCCCGGTCGTGATACGCCATGTAGCCGGGTGTCGCCGCGCACCACCAGCAACGGCGGAGACCCTCATCGTCGGTAAACAAACGTTCGTCCATCTTGCATCTCTCAAGAACGCTTCTGACACCGCCAACCGCGAACCGGCGCCCGGAGCTTCAGCGCTTTATTAGTATCCGCACCGGTCCTAGTAAGCCGGAAGGCGCCATCTCCTGATCGAACTTCTCGTACATCTTGAAATACGAGTTGCGAAGCCATCCCTTCTTCTCCAACTCCGCCCGCCGCGCGGGGTTACCGGCTAAGTCGTTGGCTCTCGTATTACTAACTTCGATCTCCACCTCGTTCTCGCCGGCCTTTGCCGCGCCGTCCAGACTCCACCGGTAGGGCCGCCAGGCGCGCTGGCCGAGATCCTTGCCGTTCCACTTCACGTGCGCAGCATAGCGGACCTCGCCCAGATCCAGTGTCAGCCCCGCGGGCTGATCCAATCGGATCTTCTTCCGGTAGCGCGCCGAGCCGAAGAATCCGGGCTTACCGAGATCGCTCCAGGAACGCAGCGGCGTATCCACAACCCGGCCGTCCAACTGGAGTTGCCATCCTCCGTTGTCTATCTGCTGTGCGAGCCGGCCGGCCGGCGCGGTCCACTTGGGAGCGTTGCTCGCGCTCCTGATGACCACGATCTTCGATTCGTAAGGCTCAAACATGAGGGCGCCACCCGCGGGCAGCAGCGCGGCTGTACCAGTGACGGCGTCCCAGACTTCGCGCACGCCCTTTCCCGCCAGCCGGGCTTTGACCGGTACCGTCGCCGCGCTCTGGTTGAAGAAGAAATACATCTCGCCATCGGCTAAGCCGCGGTGAAGATAGCGGATCTCCGCGGCCGGTGTGGCGAAGGCTACATCGGACGCCGGCAGTCCGGCCCAATCAACCGCCTTGACGACATGCCTGGCGATCCAGGACGGAGCCTCCTTCGAGGCATGCAGGTATGTACGATCGGGAATGATCGATGGCGCGTGGCTGATGAACATCACCCGGCCGCCGCCCGCCGCAAATTGTTCCAGCTTTGCGAGAGCGGACTTGGAAAGAGCTGTCACCGGAGGGACGATCACCGCGCGGTAAGCCTGCCCGCTACGATTCCATAGCGCACCGTCTTTGCTCGTCAGCACAGACGAGAGGCCGTCGTCTTCGACGAAGTCGAAATCGTACTGGCGGTCAAGCAACTCACGGCCGATCTTCAAGGTCTCCCGATATGCTCCAAGGTCGCCCAGCCATGCGCTCGTGGTGGGAAAATACAGCGCAATCTGCGCCGCGGGCCGTCCTTGGGAGAGTAAGTACGCCACCCGGTTCGCATAATTTGCCAGTTGCGGGAAGTAGGACCAGAGCGGGCTGGACCCCCAGTCCGGTGGATGGAAATACAGGCGGAATTCGTCCTTATCGGACAAATACTCCATGGCCTGAAAGTGATTGATCCCGCGTACAAACTGAAAGTCCATCACCCACTTAGCCTGCTCCAGGCTCAATCCGTTCCCATACACGGCGAAGCTTTCGGTCGAAGCTCTCGGGCGGCCGTAGAGATGCGCCACCGACGACGCCAGCTTGGGATAGTCAGGCGTCGAATCGGGCCAGATCTGGCGCCAGATTGCGTCAACCTGCGGAATGGCGACCGTGCGGCTGCAGCGGAAGTAGTCCCCGTCCAAGTCGATCAAGGTCTTCAGGTCCTCTTCACCGCATAGGTGGACTGTATATTCCAGACTGTTGCGGGCGCACCATTCCGATAGGATCTGAAAGAAGTTCTCGCTGTACATCCGCGTCCACACATCGAAATAGTCGGCGCGCACAAGCCGGTTGGCCGGATCCCGTAGCTTCGATAAGTAGGGCCGTAAGTCATAGCCCTTTCGCTTCTGGAATTCGTCCGCGAGAGCATCGGTCCAGGGCGGGCCAGGAAAAGACGGCTCGTCGCTCATGAACCCCATCACGGTTTTCCCGAACTCATCGCCGAAGTATTTCTTATACTGCTCGTGCGTCAGTTCCAGAAACTTCCGCGTACCGGCGGGATTCAACGCGTCGAACAGCGAGTTCACCGTGTCCTTCGGGAAACCCGGGCGGTTGACGTTCCGGGTCGCCGACGTCTTGTAGATCGGAACTCCATCCTCGCCCAGGACGCGCATCTTCAGCTTGGGGTCGGTGATCTTGCCGCCTGCGAACCCGCTGGGATAAGCGCCCTCGTCCATGAGCCAGATGCGCATGTCCAGACGTTTGGCTTCGCCCACCGCATACCGGACCCGCTCGAACCACGTGGTCGAGAGATAGTCGAAGGTGATTCCGTAGTACGGCCACAGCATCACCGAGCGCACGCCGTGCTCCCGCAAATTCCGCAGGTCGCGGGTAATGCCGGACTCCGTCATCGGCCCGTTCCAGAACCACCAAACGGTGAGCGCATACTCGGGCGGAGGATCGCGGAACTGCGCCGCCGCTTGGCTGACAGTCGGGACTTGGATGCGCTGCCAAGGTCGAGGTTCCGCGGCCAGGAGACTTACCGCCGCGAGCAGAGAAACAATCGTTGCTGGCGTCATGGTGCCGTTTATACCAGACGTTTTTGCGAACGCCTCACATTCCGCTTTCCATTTCCGCCGGTCCGGTTGCGCCGCGGATCACACCGAATACCGCAATAGCGCGTCGTTGGGATAGTATCGATCCACATTCGCAGGCGTGATCAATTTGTGCTTGACAAACACCGCGGGGGGAACGTGTTTCTTGTCGAGAATGTCGAGAGCGAGCCGCATGAGTTGCTCTCCGTAGGTCTCCGGAAAGTACCCCACCGACGCAATGAGCCGCGTACCCGGGCGGCGCATTTCCTCACGTGCTTCCGGAGCCGCATTCTGGCCCACGGCCACGCAACAATCCGCGCGGCCCAATTCCTCCATTGCGCGCAGGGCGCCCAGGACGGAGATGTCGTCCACGGCGCCGATAAGGATGCGCCGCGCATTCGAGAAGCGCAGATGATTGCGTACCACCACCATCGTCCGCTTCATCTCTCCATCGCCGTCCAGATCGACCACCGTACAGTTGCGGGCCGCCGGAAGCGTCCCGGTAATTCCGGCCATCGTGCCTGTCAATCGTGTCCGCGCCAGCGGACCGGCGCGGAACTGCTGGATCAGCAGAATTTCGTCCACCCGCCCTTGCCAGTTCCGGGCGGCCCACTGCCCGAGGCATTGGCCGCCCACAAAGCCGGCCTCGTAATTGTTCGCGCCGAAGAAGGTGGCGCCGGGATGCGGAATTTCCACGGCGATCAAGGGAACCTGCGCCGCCACGCATTTGGCGGCGATGACCGGCGCGGCCTTATAGTCGGTCTGGTACTCGATGATCAGCTCGAGGTTCTCGTTCAGTAACCGGTCGATGGATCGCAGCGCGACCTTCGGGCTGTAGCGGTTGTCCACCATCACGAGTTCGACGTTCCACTTCTGCGCGGCACGGCTCACGCCCGCCGATACGTCGCGATCGAACAGCGAGGTGTCGCCGCCCGACGCATAGCCGATCCTGCGCCGGGCACTGTGCTGGCGCGTGATCACGGAGCGGTAGCGGTTGGGCGATACCTTCTCGACGAAGTGGCAGCGGTGCAGCGTATACAGCAAGCGGAACGCCGTCCCCTTGTCAAAGCCCGTTCGCTCGACCACGTCGCAGAGCCGCAGAGTTTCACTGGCGTCCTGGAATGCGGCCAGTACCTGGGAGGCGT